>CAXMSF010000182.1:0-4939 GCA_964196055.1 uncultured Gammaproteobacteria bacterium
TGGATCTCCTCAGTCTAGCCAGCAAGGGCGAGATCGGCATTCGTGCCGCCGCCATGGGGATCAATCGAGCGCGAATCGATCGCGCCAGTCGAAATCCTCCTGGAACTCGGGTTGTTCCGACTTCAGGAGGATCTGGTTGCCGAGTACCAGGATATCCATATTCGTCCGCATGAAGCAGAGGTAGGCATCCTCGGGGGAAAGCACGATCGGTTCACCGCGAACGTTGAACGAGGTGTTGACCAGTACCGGGCAGCCCGACCGGCGGTCGAATTCGGCGAGCAGGTCGTAGAACTCCGCGTTCGATTCGCGGCTGACGGTCTGGAGCCGCGCTGAGCCGTCGACGTGGGTCACGGCGGGGATGTTGCGGCCCTCGCGGACCTGGCAGACCAGCAGCATGTAGGGGCTCTCGCGATCGATCTCGAACCAATCCGAGGCCTTGTCGGCCATCACCGCGGGCGCGAACGGCCGGAAGCTCTCGCGGAACTTGATCTTCAGGTTCACCCGCTTCCAGTTCTCCTGGTTGCGTGCGTCGGCGAGAATGCTGCGGGCGCCGAGCGAGCGCGGTCCCCATTCCGTCCTGCCCTGGAACCAGCCGATCACGGCCTGCTCCTCGTCGAGCTGCCTTGCGGTCTCCCGGATCATCTCGTCGCGTGGGAGGCTGCGATACGGGGCGCCGCGCGAATCGAGGAATTCGCGGATCTCCGAATCGGAGAATGCCGGGCCCCAGAAACAGTGGTCCATACGCGTCGCGCGCGGGTTGTCGAGAATCGTGTTGTGGACGAAGAGCGCCGCTCCGAGTGCTCCGCCTGCATCGCCCGCTGCCGGTTGTACCCAGAGATCGTCGAAAGGCCCTTCGCGGATGATGCGGCCGTTCGAGACGCAGTTGAGCGCGACGCCGCCGGCCATGCACAGCTTCTTCATTCCGGTCTTCGCGTGCAGGTCGTTCACCATGTGGAGCACCACGGTTTCGGTCGCTTTCTGGATACTCGCAGCCATGTCCCAGTGGAACTGCTCCATCTCGCTTTCGGGGTTGCGTACCGGCTGGCCGAACAGTTTCGAGAAGCGGGCGTTGGTCATGCGCAGGCCGTAGTCGTACGCGAAGTATTTCATGTTGAGCTTGAACGAGCCGTCTTCGCGTAGGTCGATCAATTCATCGAGGATCTTCTGGGTGTACTTCGCTTCACCGTACGGAGCGGCGCCCATGACCTTGTATTCGGCGCTGTTCACCCTGAATCCGAGGTAGTAGGTGAAGGCGCTGTAGAGCAGCCCGAGCGAATGCGGGAAGCGCACCTCCTTGATCAGCTCGACCTGGTTGCCGCGCCCGATGCCCTGCGTCGTGGTCGCCCATTCCCCGACGCCATCGCAGGTGAGGATCGCCGCTTCCTCGAAGGGTGACGGCAGGAACGCGGAGGCTGCGTGGCTCTGGTGGTGCTCGGTGAAGAGCACTTCGCCCGCGAAACCGAGCTGCTTGTGGATCATGCTCGGAATCCAGAGCTTCTCCTTCAGCCAAATCGGCAGCGATTTGGTGAACGAGGGCAGGGAGCGTGGGAAGGTCGCGATATAGGTCGTGAGGATCCGCTCGAATTTCACGAGCGGTTTGTCGTAGAAGACCACGTAGTCGAGGTCGTCCGGGGTGATGCCTGCCTCTGCGAGGCAGTATTCCGTGGCCAACTTCGGGAGCGCGGGGTCGTGACGGATTCGGCTGAATCGCTCTTCGTGTGCGGCCGCGACGAGTTCGCCGTCGATCAGCAGAGCTGCTGCTGAATCGTGGTAGAGCGCCGAAATTCCGAGGATCTTCACGAGGTCTCCGGGGGAAAGGCTACGACAGCCGTTTCGCGCGTTCGAGATCGGGGGGCGCCGTATCGGCTTCGCACCAGGCCGAGCCGTCGTCGCCGAAGCCGCGTTTCGACAGCTGGTCCCTGCGCGCCAGCGCCATCAGGATCGAAACCGGCCCGATCATGAAGACATAGAGCACGAGCAGCAGCAGCAGGGTCTGAACGAAACCGAAGCGCCCGACGATGGCCATCCATCCGTTCAAGAGGCGTCTCCAGATCGGCTCATTTCCCGCCATGCTCGCTTTCCTCACGCTTACCCGGTTCGGCCGGGCGCCCGTGTGCTGAAGGGTTTTCGCCCGCGACCCCATCCGACTCGGCCGAATGCAGCCGCCTGGCTTTTCAAGGTACCGAATTCTATGTGTTTTTTTGCAACATCAGTACTTCCGTCCGCGGCTTGCCGGGCTTCGAATCGCCCGGCTTTCGCCCGAACCGGAATACTCTAATCAATGCGGTACCGGCCCGAGAATTCGTCAGCGAACGGTAGAAGGCCGCGAGTATTACCCGAAAGACAGCAAGAAGGAAGAAATTGCTACTTCGATTCGACCGTTAGAGGAAAATTTGTTCCCCCAGGAAAAGTTCTTCCCAAAGTCGGAAAAATATTACACACTGGAGTCGAACCGTGTTTGCCGACTCCAAGCCCGAATCGAAGTAGCGGGACCTTTGATGGGGCCATCGAAGCAGCGGCCGTCGATGGAATAGTCATCATTCAGCGTGGGTGCGGAAGCCCTCGCTTTGAGATTCGCCGGAATTCGCCGCCGCGAGCGGCCACAAGAGAGTATTGATCCATGTCGAATCAATTTCGCGTCCTCGTGATCGACGACGACCCCGGGGTGCGCGACTACATGGAAGCGTTGGTTTCGCGCCAAGGGTTCGAGGTCGTGGCCGTGGCGGACGGCGAAGAGGCTCTGATCTGCCTCGACTCGGTGCAGCCCGACCTCATCACCCTCGACGTGGTGCTGCCCGGCATGGACGGCCTCGAGACGCTCTCGGCGTTGAAGAAACGTTTGCCCGAGGTGCCGGTGGTGATGCTCTCCGGGCACGGCCAGGCACGCAACATCGTCGAGGCGATGCGGCTCGGCGCCTCCGATTTCCTGCGAAAGCCCTTCGAGGTCGAGGAACTCGAACTCGCGTTCCAGAAGGCGCTCGAGCAGCGCGCGCTGAAGCAGGAGGTCGAGCGATTGCGCGGTCAGGCGCGATCCGAGACCGAGTTGCTGTTGCTCGGCGGCGACAACCTGAAGATGAAAGAGATTCGCGACATCATCGAGCAGGTTGCCGACACCGACATCACGGTGTTGGTGCGCGGCGACAGTGGAACCGGCAAGGAACTCGTCGCGAGGACGTTGTTTCAGCTGTCGGGCCGACGCGAGCAACCCTTCGTGAAGGTCAATTGCGCTGCGCTGCCTTCCGAGTTGCTCGAGAGCGAACTGTTCGGCTTCGAGAAGGGGGCCTTCACGGGCGCCCAGAAGCGAAAACTCGGCAAGTTCGAGTACGCCGACCACGGCACGATCTTCCTCGACGAAATCAGCGAAATGCACCCGGGCCTCCAGGCGAAGCTGCTCCAGGTGCTCCAAGACGGCGAATTCTCGCGCCTGGGCGGCGAGAGCGACGTCCGGGTCGATACACGGATCATCGCGGCCACCAACCGGAACCTCGAAGAAGCGGTCAAGGACGGCAGCTTCCGCGAAGACCTCTACTACCGGCTCAACGTGGTCACGGTTCACCTGCCGCCGCTGCGAGACCGGATGGACTCGATTCCGCTGCTGGTGGACCACTTTCTCCGGAAAAACAACGAGCAGTACAAGAAAAACGTTCAGCATTTCTCTGCAGAGACGATGAATATCATGATGCAGTACCACTGGCCTGGAAATGTCCGCGAACTCGAGAACATGGTCCGGCGGATGGTCGTACTCGGAAGCGATCAGGCCGTCGTCGAAGAAATCGCCAAGAGCAAGGGCGCCGCAGCCGAGGTCGAAGAAAGCAATAATTCTCCGGACCTGGCGGCCCTGGGTGCCGATTTTTCGGATTCGGCCGGGATCGACCTAAAGGCGGTTTCGCGACGTGCCGCTCAACATGCAGAGAAACGGGTCATTGAACGCGTCTTGCACCAGACGCGCTGGAATCGCAAGGAAGCGGCTGAGAGATTGCAGATCAGCTACAAGGCCCTGCTCTACAAGATGAAGGAAAACGGCCTCAGTGAACGTCGCTGAGGCCATCGACGTGACGGGAGAAGCAATGCAGCTTCAGGTGCGGAAAACGTTGTGGGTGTACGTCTTGCTTGCCGTGTGGGCCCTGGTCGGGTGCGCGGGGCGGTCACCGAGTCTACCGCCTCCGGATCCGAATCCGATGGATCGCGAGACCTATCGGATCGGCGTGACCGACGTGCTGTACATCAGCGTGTGGAAGAACCCCGAACTCGAAGTGCTCGTTCCAGTTCGACCCGACGGCAAGATCTCCTTTCCGCTGCTCGACGACGTCCAAGCCGAAGGCCTGATGGTCATGGAGCTGAAGGAGATCCTGACACGGGAACTCGCCGAGTACATCACCGCTCCGGACGTCACCGTCCTGGTGCGCGAGATGAACAGCCAATTCGTTTCGATCATGGGTGAGGTGCCGCGCAGCACTCGGATTTCGCTCACCCGGGACCTCCGGGTCCTGGAAGCGATCGCGACGGCCGGCGGCTTCAATACGTTTGCGGACAAGAAGAACATCCGCATCGTCCGGCGCGGCCCTGGGGGTGAAGAGGTCGAGTTTCGCTTCGATTACAACGCCTACATCAAGGGCAAGGCGCCCGGGACGAACATCGTGCTCCAGCATGGAGACATGGTGATCGTACCGGAATAGGGGGATTCGAATCCATGCGGCTTACTAAACTGCTCTTGGTCGCGGTAATGGCGTCGCTGCCCGTTGCAGCAGGCGCGGTCGATGTGGACTTCGGCGCCAGGGTCGAAGGAGGCTACGATTCGAACATCTACCGGACACGCGAGTTCCAGGTAGACGACGGCTTTTTCCGATTCACGCCGACGATCAGGATCGAAGTTCCCGGACGGAAGTTCAGCGGGGATCTCTACTATGCACCGACCTACGAACTCTTCACGACCCAATCG
>CAXMSF010000183.1:0-17401 GCA_964196055.1 uncultured Gammaproteobacteria bacterium
ACGAATTCGAGCGCGACGGCAACCACCCAGATCGACGATCCGAGTTTCGTCAGGCTGTACTCGGCTTTCGCCGAAAGCGGCGGGTATGCGGTCCAGGCGCCGCCGAAACCACCGCCTTCCACGAAGAATGACGAAATCAGCACGATCGCGCTCAACAGGAAGATCTGATACGAGAGGCGATTGAGCTTCGGGAAGACCATGTCGTCGCAGCCGCACATCAACGGGATCAGGAAGTTCCCGAAGGCCGCGATCAATACCGGCATCGCGACCCAGAAGATCATGATGGTGCCGTGATTGGTGACGAGTGCGTTGTAATTGGCCGCGCTCACGATCCCGTAGCCCGGAACCGCCTCGCCCGGGAAGGCGAGCTGCATGCGGAAGGCGTAGGCCATGAAGCCGCCAATCAGCGCCATCGCCATGCCGGTGAACATGTACTGCATCCCGATGACCTTGTGGTCCGTCGAGAAGATGTACTTGCTGACGAAGCTCATCTCGCCGTGATGCCCGTGAGCATCATCGTGATGGGCCGCGTGGGATTCGACCGACTCAGCCATTGCTAATCCTCGACCCGTTGCGGAGTGTTTGCGGCCGCCAGCGTGACGGGTCGGTAACCGTCCATCCACGCCGCGTGCTCTTCAGGGGTCTCGATGAAGATCCGAGCGGCCATCAGGCCGTGGCCGATGCCGCAGATCTCGGCACATTGAATGTCGTGCTCACCCGCCAGTGTGGGCTTGAACCAGCCGGTGATCACCCGGCCGGGCACCGCATCCTGTTTCAGGCGGAATACCGGCACCGAAAAGCTGTGCAGCACGTCGCGCGCTTCGAGCTTGTAGTGATAGGTGGTGCCGACCTTCACGTGCAATTCATCGACGATCGCGATGTCGTCGTCCGTGTCGATCGTGCCGTCGGGCCCGGCGTGCACGAAGGTCCACGCCCACTGCTGGCCGATGACGCGCACGGTTTCTTCCGCTTCGGGCAGCTGCTGCTTGACGTTGTACCAGACGTTCACCGCACCCACGAGGATGAAGATGTCGCAGACCAGCACGAGGAAGTGCGGGACCGTGATCCAGCGCTTCAGGTGCTTTTCTTCGCCGGTGTAGTACTCCGCCTTCTCACCGTCCTTCTGCTTGAACTTGAGGATGAGGAAGAGGAACATGCCCTCGGTGAGGATCAACCAGAACCCGACCAGCACGAAGATCATCGTGAACAGGCCGTCGATGTCCTGGGCGTAGCTGGATGCCGCCGGTAGGAAATGCTCGATCATTCTGCCGCGCCCCTAGAGGATGAAGATGAAGACCACGGCAATGAAGATGCCGACGCCGATCGTGGTGATGAGGTAGGTGCGCTTGGCCAGATCTTCGGGAGTGTAGACTTTTCCCATCGTTGAGTTCTCCGGGTGCGCCCAGGCTATTCGGACAGTGTTTGGATGTAGGCGATGACGTCTCTCATGGCCTGCTCGTCGGGCAATGTCATCGCCATCGGTCGCATCGTGGCCCCGATCGTGTCGGCCGGGTTCGCGCCGCGAATCCCTGCACGGAACTTCTCGAGCGATCGGTAGAGGTACCAATCGCTGGCGTATCGGAGCGGGGGAGAACCGATCTGCTGATTCCCCATCGCGTCTGGGCCGTGGCAGGCCACACAGATGGTCGAGAAGAACTCCTTGCCGCGCGCGGCGTCGCCCCCGACGAGCAGCGGCTCAGGCGTATGCGCAGGCAAGCTCGCGATGTAGGCCGCGACCGCACTCAGATCGTCGTCGCTGCGGAGCACGCGGGACATCGGCGCCATACGCAGGCCGTGGATGTCTTCCGGGTGCTCACCGCGAATGCGATCCTGGAATTTGTGGAGCTGGTTCTCGATGTACCACTGCGGGAGCCCGGCGAGCGACGGCGCTTCGAAGAGTTTGGTGCCTCTGGCCTCCGAGCCATGGCACTGCCCACAAATTCCAAACAAGGCTTCGCCGCGGGCAAGGTCTTCCGCGGCGGCCGATCCAGCCAGAACTCCGGTCACGGAGGCCAGAAAGCACGCCACGGCGATGGCGATTCGCGCTCTAGTCACGGTTCAGATGCCCCCCATACAAAACAGCGCTCGCCCACCATTCGTGAACACCGTAACGATCCCCGCTGCGCCCACGACGAACTCGACTGCTACGGCGACAAGCGATCTTCTCACCGGATCACCCCCTCGAGAACCGCGCCGACATCCCGCTCGGGTGGAAATCGCACCCGTCGCCATGCATATGATCGCATGTTCCAGTATGTCCTAGATCATACGGTGCATCCCGTTTAGCCCATATTCGGAACATTCGTCAAGCAATTAGGCACGTTTCGCGCCGACCGGATAGCCTGTGGGGCATCATTCCCCACAATGCTCTTGCAGCCATGCTGTACGACCTGAAGCGCAGCTTTCCCCCAAGCCCGGCAACAGGGCTGCCGATGGGTGCCGAATGGCGATCGCGGCCCTGCTCCTGGTGTTGTCGGCTCTGTGGGGCATCCATGCCTACAACCGCCTCGTGAAGCACGCGAACCTGGCGCGTGAGGCGTGGAGCGGAATCGACGTTCAGCTCGAGCGGCGCCACGATCTCGTCCCGAACCTCGTAGCCGTGGTCGAGGCCTATGCGAAGCACGAGCACGAGGTGCTCGAGAGCGTGACCCGCGCCCGGCGGCGCGCCGTGAACGACGAGACCGCGCCGGAACTGCAGCGCCGCGAAAACCAGCTGACCGGAAGCCTGCGGTCGCTGCTCGCGCTGGCGGAGAACTACCCCGAGCTGCTCGCCAACCAGAGCTTTGCGGACCTCCACGACCAGCTCGTGGAGATCGAAGACCGAATCCAGATGTCCCGCCGGTATTTCAACGGTTCGGTCCGCGACTACAACATCTGCGTCGAGTCATTCCCCTCGAAGCTCGTCGCACACCTACTCGGCTTCAAGATCCGCGGCTTCTTCGAACTCGCGTCGGCGACCGAGCGCCGAGCACCGAGAGTGGAGATCACGTGATGATGATTCGCCTGCTGCAGCCTCTCCTCGTCGTACTCGCAACCGTCGGCATCGTTTCCGGCGCCTCGGCGATCGAGCAGATCCTCGATTACGACGCTCGGATCGACATCGCGCGCGACGGCACGTTGAACGTCAGCGAGGCGATCACCGTGTCGGCCGAAGGGAAGAAGATCAAACGGGGGATCTATCGCGACTTTCCGACCCGATACAAGGGCCGCTACGGGACGCGCGTAGAAGTTCCGTTCGAGGTCGTTCGGGTCATGCGCGACGGGAACCCCGAGGACTTCCATACCGAGAGCGTCGAAGGCGGCGTCCGCGTCTACATCGGCAAGAGCAATCAGCCGGTATCGAGCGGGATCCACCGTTACGAGCTCAGCTATCGAACGCGCCGCCAGCTCGGCTTCTTCGAGGGCCACGACGAGCTCTACTGGAACGTGACCGGCAACTTCTGGGATTTCCAGATCCTGAAAGCCGCAGCCACCGTCCGGCTGCCCGAGACCGTCGACCCGACGACCATCACGCGTGTGGGCTTCACCGGCCCGGCCGGCGAGAAGGGGCGCGACTGGACCAGCGACGTCGACCCCGATTCCGGCGACATCCGCTTCGAAACCACGAAAGCGCTGCCACGACACCACGGACTCACCATCGTCGCGCAGTTCCCCAAAGGCATCGTGACACCCCCCTCGGAGGCCGAGCGGCGCCAGGCATTCCAAGAAGCGAACGCGTCGTTGATCACCGGCCTGATCGGTATCGCGGTGCTTCTCGCCTACTACACGATCGCGTGGCTCGCGGTCGGGCGGGACCCCGCGGTGGGAACGATCATCCCGCGCTTCGAGCCGCCGCGCGACCAGAGCCCGGCCGCGATGCGCCACTTGAAGCGCATGGGCTACGACGGCGTGTGCTTCTCGACCGCGCTCGTCAGTATGGCGGTGAAGGGCTATTTGCGAATCGAGGAGGACGACGGCGAGTACACCCTCGTCCGGGCCGAGGCGGACCGGAAGGTCCTGTCTTCGGGCGAGCGACGGATCGCGGACCGCCTGATCCCATCGGGTCGCTTCGAGATCCAGCAGAGCGATCACGCCAAGATCCGCTCGGCCATCGCGGTGTTCCGAAGATGGCTGAAGCTCGAGAACGAGGGCGGCCTCTTTCGCGCGAACCGGGGCGTGCTCGTCCCGGGCATCGCGGTCTCGGTGCTCGCGATCATCGCGACAGCGAATGCAATCAACGGCGAGGTGGTCTCGGGAATCGACGGAATGCCGGTCTTCATGCTGATCATCTGGCTCACGGTCTGGTCGTGTGCGGTCTATGGCTTGCTCGTGAAGGTCGTGAACGCCTGGAAGACGGCGCTCGGATCGCAGCCCGGTGTGGGGCGCGTGACCGGCCCACTCGGCGCGGTCTTCATCAGCTTCTTCGCGGCTCCTTTCGTGATCGCCGAGTTCGTCGTGCTCGGGATTCTCGCAAAGACGACCTCGATCGCGGTGGTCCCGACGCTGTTGCTGTTGGTGTTGTCCAACATCGTCTTCTACCAGCTGCTGAAGCAACCCACGCGCGCGGGCCGACGACTGATGGACGAGATCGAAGGCTTCGAGATGTACCTCCGGACCGCCGAAGGCGACGACATCCGCGGCCTCGAGGGGCCGAAACCCACTCCTGAGCTCTTCGAGCGACTCTTGCCCTACGCGCTCGCACTCGGAGTCGAGAACGAATGGGCCGAGCGGTTCAGCGACGTACTCGAACAAGCCGGCGTCGCGGACGAACACGGCTATTCGCCGAGCTGGTACTCGGGACGCGATCTTAGTCAGATCGGATCCCACGGCCTGGTGTCGTCGCTCGGCTCGTCGTTGAGTGGCGCCGTCGCGAGCAACTCGGCCGCCCCGGGATCGAGCAGCGGCGGCGGCGGCGGGGGCTCATCGGGCGGCGGTGGAGGCGGGGGCGGCGGCGGCGGCTGGTAACGAACGCCCTACCCCACGGCCCGCGCGGCCGTTTGACAGCCCCGGATCGATCCGGGAAGGTCGAGCTTTCGCACGGGAGACACGCCCATGAACTTCGGAATCTCGATCTTTCCCACCGACTACACGATGGGCCCCGGTGACCTCGCCGCCGCAGCCGAACAGCGCGGTTTCGATTCCTTCTGGGTTCCAGAGCATTCCCACTTCCCGGTCTCGCCCCTCACCCCGGGTCATGACGAGGGTGGCCTGCCCAACATGTACTACGACGTCGGCGACCCCTTCGTTTCGCTCGGCATGGCCGCGCAAGCCACGACCGACTTATTGCTCGGCACCAGCATCTGCCTCGTCGTACAACGCGACCCCATCCAACTAGCGAAACAGGTCGCGACGCTCGACGCCTTCTCGGGCGGACGCTTCCAATTCGGCGTCGGTGGGGGCTGGAACCCGCTCGAAATGGCGAACCACGGCACCGACTACAACGAGCGCCTCGCAATCATGGACGAGCGCATCGAGGCGATGAAGCGCATCTGGGCCGACGACCAGGCCGAGTATCACGGCAAGCACGTAGACTTCGGGCCACTGTACGCATGGCCCAAACCCGCGCAACAACCGCACCCGCCGATTCACGTCGCAGTCAATCTGCCCCAGGGAATCAAGCGCGTCGTGCGCCAGGGCAACGGCTGGTTCCCGCTACTCCAGGACGGCAACCCGGATTCGGTGATCGAGCAGCTGCCCGCGCTCCACGAAGCTCTCCGCGCAGCCGGCCGCAGCCCCGAATCGTTCGAAGTCAGCGTCTACCTCTGCCCGCACGACGAGGACGTCGTGCTCAAGCTTCGCGATGCGGGCATCCATCGGGTGATCTTCCTGCTCGAACCCCGCGCATCCGATGTCGTACTCACGCATCTCGACCAGCTCGCGGCACTGATCGGACGCTGCATCTGACCAACGCCCGCTCTCAATCCCGCAACGCGCTGGCACTCCCGAGGCATACGCGCGTGCCGTCATCCTTCTCGGCCCAGACGTCGCAATGGACGCGCGTGCGCGTTCCCTCCGGCACCTCCTCGCGAATCTTGCCGCGAGCAGTCACCGTCTCGTCGACCCAGAGCACGTTGGTTAGTTTGAGCGAAGCCTTGCCGCCCTCGACCCAACCCATCCCGAAAGCATCCTGCATCACTTGTGCGATGAAGCAGGTCGACATCATTCCCTGTACCACGATGTTGGGAAAGCCGAGTTTCTCGGCCTGCTCCTTGTCGGTGTGATAGTTCCGACCCGGCCCGGAGAACATCCAACAGCGACGCTGATCGACGACCTTCTTCGTCGACGCAAGATCCGCCCCGGTCGCAGTCGGAAATGGCGGACGTGGCTGCTTCTGGCCGGCGGTCCGTTCGTCCACCACGTACTCGTCCGCGCCTCCCTTCGATTTCGGGGGCAGGAAGGATTGGAAGGTGCGTCCACGCACGAGTAGACGACCATCTGCGGCATCGCACAGGTCGGTTTCATTGACGACGTAATCTCGGCCACGCTTCGAGAATCGCTCGATGATGGTCGAGCGAGAACGAACCGTCGTGCCGATCCGAATCGGGCCGAACAGCTCCCAATCCTGCTGTGCGTGAAGATTCCCGAACAGATTCGCGAGGTACCATTCGCCGACGAACTTGTAGCACTCGGAGTGGTGAAGAAGCGACGGCGCAAATTCACTATAGATCGGGCTGTGGTCGTCGAGCGCATCCGCATAGAATTCAACGCCTTCGCGCGTGACCTCGTAGCTGTTCGAACCGCAGTGGCGCCCCACGTACGCAGGCTGTCCCATCAGATTCACGTCGCTCTCCCCGCCGAAAGATTCCCTTTCGATGTACCACGTTCGGCTCCGTGATGCTGGCGAGCCGGGGAGCCCTCGGGTATCCACCGCGCGTGGAATCCCGGGATGTCAATGTCGCGAGCTGGATCCGGAAGCACGCAACCACGTGCGGCAACCGCCGCGCGCTCGCCGATGCCGCCCGGACGCTGGACTACGCAGCGCTCGACGACCGCATCTCGCGCTGTGCTGCGGTGCTCGAAGCCCGCGGTATCGGGAGCGGCGATCGGGTCGCCTTGCTGCTCGGCAACCGAACCGCCTTCGTCGAAGTCGTCATCGCGGCCGCGCAGCTCGGCGCGATCGCGGTCCCGCTGAACGCCCGCCTCACCGCCTGGGAGATCCGCCGGCAACTCGACGACTGCGCGCCGATGCTGCTGGTTTACGATCGCGAGCACGCCGACGTTGCCGAAGGTGCGTGCGATGACGCCCAGTCGCCGCCGAGCTCGCTCCTTCGCTGCGGCGACGAACCGGATGCCTACGAGACCGCGCTCGTGTCGGTGCAGCCCCGCATCGCAATCGAAGGCGTGCACGGGGACCATCCCATGCTGATCCTCTACACCTCGGGTACGACCGGAATTCCGAAGGGCGCATTGCTGCCGCACCGCAAAACGCTCTACAACGGACTCAATGCCGAGCGCTTCTTCCGGCTCGTGCCCGACGACCGCGTGCTCGTGATGCTGCCGCTCTTCCACTCCTTCGGTCTCTCGATCCTCACGCTCCCGGCGCTCCAGGCGGGGGCCTCGGTGACGCTCCAACCACGCTTCGATCCGGCCGAGGTCTGGGAGACGGTCGAGCGCGAGCGCATCACCTTTTTCGGTGGCGTTCCGACGATGTTCCAGCGTCTGCTCGACACGCTCGATGACAGCGAGACGCGGCGCTACGACCTCTCGACACTTCGCTTCCTGTTCACATCGGGCGCGGCGATCCCAGTCGAACGTGTCCGCGACTTCGAGCGCCACGGGCTCGTACTCAAGCAAGGCTACGGACAGACGGAGACCTCGACGCTGTGCTGCCTCGACGCGAAGGACGCGTTGCGGAAGGCGGGCAGCGTTGGCCGCCCCGTCGAACACGCCGAAATTCGCGTCGTCACCGTTCGGAACCTCGACGCACCGGTCGAAGAATGGATCGATGCCGCGAGCGGTGAGACGGGGGAAGTCGTCGTCAAGGGCCCGATCACGATGTTGGGTTACTGGCAACGGCCGCGTGAGACCGAGGAGACGCTGCGCGGCGAGTGGCTGCGCACCCACGACCTCGCCAGCGTAGACGACGAGGGCTTCGTCACGTTGGTAGGCCGCGCCCGCGACCTCTATATCTCGGGCGGCGAGAACGTCTACCCGGCAGAGGTCGAGGCGGTCTTCGGCGAACACCCGGCAGTTCGCGAGATCGCGGTGATCGGAATTCCAGACGAGCGCTGGGGGGAGACGGGCCGGGCCTACGTGGTGTGTGAAACGGGCCATGCCCTCGACGTCGACGCGCTGCTCGCCTGGGGACGCGAACGCCTTGCAGCCTTCAAACTACCGAATGAATTCGTCGCGGTGGCCGCGCTTCCCCGGACCGTCTCGGGCAAAGTCCAGAAGCACCGGCTTCCGGGCGCCGAGGACGCCACCACGCTCCCTCCAAACTCCTAGCCGCGCCTTGGCCGCCCTGCCGCCATGACTCCCGCGTCGTCGTCCGGCCGAACGCGAAGCGTTTCGCGCTCCTAGCTCGCGATCAGGACACGCATGCGGTTGCCGACCTTTTCGGCGTGATCCGCCATCCGTGACACCCAGCCGATCAGCTCGTACCAGAAGACCGTGCCCACACCGAGCGAATCCTCGATCTCGAAGAGCTTGCGCTGGACTCGCTCCGCGAGTTCGTCGGTTTCGGTCTCGAGGTTGTTCAGCACCTTGATCAAGCCTTCGACTCGTTCGACCTCGCGCCCGGAGAAACCGGTTTCGACCAGTTCGTCGAGTTCCTGAATCACCTGGCCCGCGTGCTCGCAGGTCGCGATCACCTTCCGAACGAGATCGAGCAACGGCTCGGCGAGCGGCTCTGGAACCACCATCTTGCGCTGGTCGACCAGCTCGGCGATGTCCTGGGCCCGATCGGCGATCGAATCCTGGTTGTCGAGGATCTCGAGCATATCGCGCCGCTCGAACGCCATGAACAAGCGGTTCGGGAGTTTACTGCGGATCTCGTGCTTGATGTCGTCGGCCTGGTGTTCGAGTTCGTCGACGTTCTTGCGGTGCTCCGGAAAGGTTTCCGTACGACCGGCCACCATGTCCTCGAACAACGGCAGGATCTCGCGCGCGCAGGTGACCACCGCCTGCATGTGACGTTGCATCGGGCGGATCGGAGAAGCGCCGAAAAGGTTACCAAGCAGCGACATGTGGCAGACCTCCTAGGGCGAAAGCAGGCCCTTGAAAAAGAAGTAGAAGAATATCGACAGGCCGGCAGAGATCGGCAGCGTCGCGACCCAGGACAGCAGGATCTTTCCGAAGACGCGCGCATCCAGCGCGCCGATTCCGCGCGCAAGGCCGACACCCAGAACGGAGCCGACGAGGATGTGCGTCGTCGACACGGGAATACCCATGCGCGAGGCAAGTACGATCGTCGTCGCTGCCGCCAGCTCGGCGGCGAATGCCCGGCTAGGTGTCAGCTCGGTGATCCGTTTGCCGATCGTCTCGATCACGCGATAACCCATGGTCGCCAGGCCAATCACGATGCCGATGCCGCCAACTATCAACATCCACGGTGCGACCGGCGCCTTACCTGCGAGGTCGAGCCCCTGCACGTTGTTCACGACCGCAGCCAACGGACCGATGGCGTTGGCAACGTCGTTCGAGCCGTGAGCGAATGCGACCGAACTCGCGGTCATGATCACCAGCGCCGCGAACACCCGTTCCACGTCGCGGAAGCGACTCTGCCCCTCCTCCAACGGCTGCGGCCTGATCCGGACCAGGACGAAGCGAGAAATCAACGCGGCTACCAGGGCCAGGCCAGCGGCCCAGCGGAGCGCTCCGAAGAAATCGAGGTCGAGCCCGACGTGTTTCAGGCCCTTGAACATCGTCACGAGGCCGATCATGAAGAACACCGCAAAGACGAAGAACGGGCCGGCCTTCTTCGCGGCATCCATTGGGTCGTCGCGGTTCAGCACCGTGAACTGCACCAGGTGGAAGATCCCGAACGCGAGCGTTCCACCCATGAGCGGTGAGGTCAGCCACGAGGCGACGATCTGCGCGACCTTGCCCCAGTTGACCGCATCGGTGCCGAGCGAAACAGCGCCGAAGCCCACGATTGCGCCGACGATCGAGTGCGTGGTCGAGACCGGCAGGCCGAGCCGAGTCGCCCCGAGCAGCAGCGTCGCGGCCGACGCGAGCGCAGCCAGCATTCCGTAGGTAATCAACTCAGGATTCGCCGCAAACTCGCTGGTATCGAGGATGCCCTTACGGACCGTGTCGGTGACGTGCCCACCGGCCAGGAACGCGCCCGCGAACTCGAGTACACCCGCGATGATGATCGCCTGGTAGATCGTCAGGGACCCTGAGCCGACGCTCGTCCCCATCGCATTCGCGACATCGTTGGCTCCGATTCCCCAGGCCATGTAGAACGCGAGTGCGCCCGCGATCCAGATGACGGGTGAAATCCCCAGCAGTGTCGCTTCCAAGTGCCACCCCCCAACTACAGTGACAGACGCCCCACGGGATTGTTACCGAATCGACGCACAGCCGTTAGCCGAGCCCTGCGAATCCGACGAGATATTCGGCAGCGCCCCCCCCCAGGGGAAAAAGCTCTGGTGGCCGCTTCGTCGATCTCGCGCCGGAATATTTCACGATCTTTCGGAAAAACCGTGACACCCAACCGGGCCTCGCAGCCACATCCTTTTCGAAACAAAATATCCCCTTCCCAGGGAGGCCCGAAACAGCCCCAAGCTGTTCGGGCTTTTCCTGTTTCTGGAGCCCGCCGACCAATCGGCGCGATCGACTCGGCACCAACGCGCTTCGGCAACCGTCAGCACCACGCAACCGTGCGGCTTCTGCTGACTGCAGCTGAAACAGCCAATGGTCCGGGTCGTCCCAGTCGAATGTTGCGTCGATCGCCGCCTTACTGGCCGAAACCCCAGAGCAGCATCTGCCCCAACATGACGAGCACGCACAGTTCGCCGAGTATGAAGCTCAACGACCGCCAGGGCTGTAAGCCGAGATAGTAGAAGACCGAAAACAGCGTACGGAACAAGGTGAAACTCACGAAGAGCCCGGTGGCGGTCGAAGCCGACGGACCCGTAAGCAGGTAGGGGAGCCCGATCGCGAGGAATGGCAACGTGCTTTCGAGATCGTTGCGATGGGCGCGCAGACTACGCGCCACCACGGGATCCTCCTGCATCGATTCCGGCTTGCTCGAGCGGAATGCCTTGACGTCTTCCGGGTTGAGGACCGCTTCGCGTTTGATTCGGACGAAGCCGGTGACGTGACCGACAACGATCATCTTCGCTACGAGCAAAGCGGCACAGATCGCGAAGACATTGAATGCGGGATGCAGAGTCATTTCCATCATGCGGAATCCTCCTGGCTGTGCTTTGGTCGCTGTGCAGTCAAAGCTGTTGCGTCGTTGCTAGATTCGGCGGCCGCTCGCCGCCCAGTACGGGTCGCGCAAGAGCCGTTTGTAGAGTTTGCCGGTCGGGTGCCGCGGCAGCGCGTCCTCGAAGTCGATCGAGCGCGGAGCCTTGTAGCCGGCGAGGTGCTCGCGACAATGAGCGATCAATTCCGCAGCGAGTTCGCTCCCGGGCTCGCAACCCTGGACGAGTTCGACCGCGGCCTTCACCTCTTCGCCCATCTCGGCATGCGGAATCCCGAAGACCGCCGCATCCGCCACCGCCGCGTGACTGACGAGCACGCCTTCGATTTCGGCCGGGTAGATGTTCACACCACCTGAAATCACCATATCGATCTTGCGGTCGCTCATGAACAGATGACCGTCTTCGTCGAGGTAGCCGACGTCACCGAACGTGAAGACTCCGGGCTCGAGGTGAGCAGCGGCCGTCTTCTCCGGGTCCTTGTGGTACTCGAAGTCGCTGCCGCGCTTGTTGCGGAAATAGAGCTGACCCTCCTCGCCCACCCCCGCCCGCGAGCCGTCTTCGCAGATCACGATCGCCTCGATGTGATCGAGTGGCTTGCCCAGGCTGCCCGGCTTCGCGAGCCAATCCTCGGCTCCGATCGCACTGATGATCGCGCCCTCGGTTGCGCCATAGTATTCCATCACGACCGGGCCGAACCATTCGATCATCTGCCGCTTGATCTGAGGCGGGCATGGCGCGGCACCGTGGAGCACGAGCTCCAGGCTCGAACCGTCGAACTCGGCACGCACGGCCGGGTCGACTTCGAGCAACCGGATGAACTGCGTCGGAACCAGGTGCACGTTCGTGATCCGATGGCGATCGATCAGCTCCAACGTTTCCGCGGCGTCGAACTTGTGGCGCATCACCACCGAGTTGCCGCCGAGCAGCGGCAGGTACGAGAACGCCCACTGCGCGGAGTGGTAGACCGGGCCCTCGAGAAGTGTGGTGCCGCCTTCGGGAATCCCGAGCATGCCGATGATCGCGGCTCCGATGAGCTTCATCGCGGCCACGGGCGCATCGGGAGACAACAGCGAACTCACGACGCCCTTCGGACGGCCCGTGGTCCCCGAGGTGTAGAACATGGGACCGCCGAGCTTCTGGCCTGCCGGCTCGTCCGCGGAGGCTGCAGCGAGCACCGCCTCGTAGTCGGCGAATCCGTCCGGAGCCGGCCCGCCGAACACCACCTGAAGCGCGAGCTCGGGCGCATCGGCTCGAGCCACGGTTTCCGCTGCGAGGTCGCTGAATCGCGCGTCGACGAGCAGCGCGCGCGAGTCCGAGTTGGCGAGCACGTAGGCGAGTTCATCCGCCACCCAGTGCCAGTTGACCGGAACGAATTTCCAGCCGCCGTGGCTTGCAGCCGCCATCGCCTCGAAGGCTTCGCGGCGATTGCCCGCGACGAGGGAGAAGGTGTCCCCGGCCTCGAGTCCCGCAGCGCGCAACGCGTTGACGAGACGGTTGCTCCGATCGTCCAATTGCGCCCAGGTGGTCTCCCCGAACTCGTCCCGTAGCGCGACTTCGTCGCCGCGGTCTGCGGCATAGCTGGAAAAGATGTCCGACATGCGGGCCGCTCCGAATCGAAGTTCCGTAGCACCATCGCATATCCAGGTCGCTTGCGGGAGAGCTTCCACACCGCTGCGACACCGAATGGAGCGACTACGTGTGACGCGCTTTCGCCCGTATGCAACGGCATACGGGAGGACGTCAGGTCGTCGGCTGTCGCCGCCTCCGTCGCTGCGCCGAGAAGAGCCACAGCGCGAGCAGCCCGACGCACAGGCCTGCCGAAGACGACGCCTCCGGCACTGCAACCGCCTGGCGCCCGTAGCCAAGGATGTTCGCTCGGAGATTGTCCGCATCCGGCCGTCACGGCCGTGCCGCTCGCTCCCATAGACAGCCCACGCGCGCCCCCCAACGAATTCCGTGGCAATTACGCCAGCGATCGCTCCGCGACAGAAGAAATCAGCTCGAATGATGCCTCGACGAAGCCGTTCAAAATGATTCTGAATCGGATTGGCTCGATCCAACGACGAGGTAGAATCGCTGCCATGATGACATCCAATACCATCCGACGACGACGCGACCGCTGCGGGATACTCGTCCTGGCAGTCGCATTGACTCTGATTCCCGGAACCGCGCTGCCGGAACTCCGGCCGTTGGTGCCGGAGATGCTCGACAACCTCCGCGACGTCAACCGCATCGGCGAATCGATCGCACTCGATGATTTCGAGCAGGTGACGGCCTCGGCACAGGCGCTGCGGCAGCGCGCGATCGGGATGCGAGAGCTCGATCTCGCGACGGTGGAACTCGACCCGGAGCAGGATGCGCTCTGGGACGCATTCCTGCTCGCGCAGGAAGCATCGGCCGATGTCGTTCTCGCGGCCGCGGAGCAGAAGGACAGCCGCGCGGTGATGGCGGCGTCCCAACGGCTGGTCGGGAACGCCTGCCTGGGCTGTCACGCCAGTTTTCGCGACCCCGGCAACATGCTGCGACCGTCGGTTCTCTTCATGACGAGCTTGCTCTCATCCTGGCGGGAAATGAACCGCGGCCTGGCCATGCGTGACTTCAACCTGATCGATCTTCGCGCTCGCGATGTCTCGGCACTGACGGAGGTGATTGCGGGCGACGAGATCCTCGAGACCGCTTTCCGTCTCGGTGGTTCGAAGCAGCGTCGGATCTTCCGCAGCTTCTTGCGACGCGTGAGCGAAAACGCAGCGCTTATTTCGCAGGCGGCGGATGCGGAGGATCTCCCGGCCGTCCTGGAGGCATCGAACGCGATGTGGAAAGACGGCTGCATTTCCTGTCACGAGAAATTCCGGCGCTGATCCGACGGCAGTCGACCGGTTCGGTTCTCGCCGGAACACGGCTGAACCCCCATCCCCCGACGCACTGCCGAAAGACATTGCGAATTGAAGAGTTGCGCTGGTAGCGGTGGCTGGACTTGAACCAGCGACCTACGGCTTATGAAGCCGTCGCTCTAACCGACTGAGCTACACCGCCCCAATTGCGCTCATCGCCCATTGATTGCTGCGAACCGGGCGGAGGCGGACTTTAGCGCACCATGGCCGCTCCGCTGCCAGGTCAGGCCGCCGCCCCGCCCTATACCCGGCCTATTCAGTGACCGCATCTTCCGCCGCGGCTTCCCCAGCCTGCTGCGGGAATACGGCGCGCTCCAAGGCCTCGACCCGTTGCTCGAGATCTCCGACGCTGGCGGCGCCCTGCGGAGCCTCGTCGCTCGAAGACGCGACCGGTGCCCCGGCAGCTCCGCGGAGAAAGTGAACGATCCGGCCGGCGACATCGTCGAGCCGCGGGATGATTGCTCCGAGCGTACCGGACTGGACGAATACCTTATGGACCTCCGGCTCGCCCTCGGAATCCTCCGAATCGACGCGTGCGGCACGCAGATCCAGGCTGGCGCCATCGCCGAACTGTGTGAAGGACCCGAAGACCACGAATCCCGCGCCGGCTGAGCGAGCCGCTTCAACCGCGACCAGGGCCTTCGTCGTCGCACGCGCAGCGCTCTCGAGTTCGATCACCTCGATACCACCGGCCTGTTCGAGCCGGGCCGAGAGCATCTCGGACAGGCCGGCGCTCAGGTATTCCGTCTCGCCATCGGAGGAATGAATGACCACCGGTAGTACCGCCACTCGCAGCGGCGCCGCGGAAACCGTGAATGCCGAGCCCACACACCCCATGAGCAGTAGAGCGGCGATGATGTTTCGTGTGAACAAGCTGGTCTCCCGAGGTCCGCCGGGCCTGCCCGGACGGCGTAAGTTCGCGGATTGATTAACAGTCTGCCGCTTCGGGGTCAAGCGCGCACGCGCTCCAGTCGCGATTCCACCCTCTCTGACGCTTCCCGACGAATTCCGACTGATTTGGACGTTTTCCGGCGGAATTCATTCGTTCCGGGTGTGGTATTCAGAATCTGGATCCGGGCAGCCGATGAGGAAATCAACTGCGACGTCCCCGGAGTACCACGGAGGAATTCGTTGGCGATTCACCGATTCGGCGAATTCGAGCTCGACAACACGCTCTACGAGCTTCGACGAGACGAGCAGATCCTCGAGATCGGCCCGCGAGTCTTCGACGTCCTCGCCTACCTGATCGACCACCGCGATCGGCTGGTCTCCAAGGACGAACTGATCCAGCGCGTCTGGGGTGCGACTGCCATGAGCAGCTCATCGGTCCCAACGTGCATCGCAGCAGTGAGGAAGGTGCTCGGAGACGATCCCGCAGACCCACAGTACATCGAAACACAGCGCGGCCGTGGCTACCGCTTCATCGCCGAGTTGGTGCAGCACCTCAACGCCGGCGAGACAGGCAGGCTCTCGGCGATCGCCGCCACCGCATTGCCGGGAGATCTGGGCCGCTCGATCTTCGTCGAACGCGAAAACGAGCTCGCGGCGCTGTACGCCGCGTTCGAACGAACCCTATCCGGGACACCCCAACTAGTTCTCGTTGCGGGCGAACCGGGTATCGGCAAGACACGCCTCCTCGAAGAATTCGCGCTGACCACGCGGGATGACGGAGCCGTCGTGCTGCTCGGCCGAGCGATCGAGGGGGAAGGTGCCCCGGCCTTCTGGCCATGGGTGCAGATCGTTCGCACCTGCGTGGACTTCTCTGACGCGGCGACACTGCCCACTGCACTCGGCCCCCTGGCCTCTTCGCTACTCACCATGGTCCCCGAGCTGATCGAGCAGCTCCCCGACCTTCCCCCACCACCAAAGCTCGACCCCGATCAGGCGCGCTTCCGCCTGTTCGATGCCGTCGCTGCGCTGCTCACCCGAGTCGCATCCGAGCGCCCGTTGGTCGTACTGCTCGACGACCTCCACCGCGCCGACACTGCATCGACAAGGCTGCTCCAATTTGCGATCCGGGAAATTCGTGACGCCCCCATCTTGTTCATAGGCACCTATCGCGATGCCGAACTGTCGGCCGAATCCAGTCGCGCGAAGACGCTGTCGGACCTTGCTCGCGAAGAACCGACTCGCTGCATTCACCTTCACGGCCTCACGCTGGACGGCGTCGAAGAATTCGTTCACCACAGCGCGCCACAACAACGCGCCTCTTCCGACGCGCTCGTCACCGCACTCTACGACCAGACCGGAGGAAACCCCTTCTTCCTGACACAGGTCGTCCACCTGCTGGCCGCCGAAGGCCGTCTCGACGGCTACGGCACCGACACCTCATGGAAGGTCCACCTGCCCGGCGGCATCCGCGACGCCGTCGCCAGGCAACTCGACGGACTCCCAGCCGCTACTCGCCAAGTCCTCGCCGTAGCCGCCGTCGCAGGTCGGGAATTCGAAAGTCCCGTTCTCGCCAGTGCCTCGGATGCCGACCCAGCGACCACGGTCGCGCACCTCGAGCCCGCACTCGAAGCGCGAATCGTCGCCGCGGTACCAGGCCACATCAACCGCTACCGATTCGCCCACGTACTACTGCGCGACTCCATCTACGACGCCCTCCCGACCCTGAAGCGGGTGCACCTGCACGAACGAATCGCAGCAGCGCTCGAGACATTCCACGACGGCCACCTCGCACCCCGCGCCGCCGAACTCGCCTACCACTACTACGAGGCCATCGCCAGCGCCGGCACGGAACGAGCCATCGAGTACTCGCTAGAAGCCGCCCGCTGGGCTGATTCGCGCCTGGCCTATGAAGACGTCCCCGAGCACTACCGCCGTGCACTGCTTCTACTCGAGCAACAAAGCCCTCCCGACCCGATGGAACAGGGAACACTACTCATCACCCTCGGCGAATCAGAAATCCGCGCCGGCGAAAGAGAATCGGCACAAGAAACCTTCAAAACCGCCGTAATCATCGCCCGCGAACTCAGCGAGCCCAACCTGCTCGCCAAAGCCGCCCTCGGCCTAGCCCCCGGATTCTTCGCCATCGAGGTAGGCGTCTACGACCCCGTACTCGTGTCCTTGCTCGAAGAAGCACTCCGAGAACTGTCACCAGGCGACAGCGCAATCCGCGCTCAAGTCATCGCACGCTTGTCGGTGGCGCTTGGGTGG
>CAXMSF010000184.1:0-13201 GCA_964196055.1 uncultured Gammaproteobacteria bacterium
GTTCATGCTCGATCATTCGGAGTACTTCCTGCGGACCTTCATCCGCGGACCCGTTTGCAAGGGGCAGATCGCACTCAACGTCGTCAACGATCACTTCTGGGTGATGTTCATGGACCCGGCTGCAGACGCCAGCGTGACCCATCCCGATTTCCTGACCGCACAAGCTGCGAATCTCAGGATGCCGACCGAACTCGGGAGCGACGGGAAACTCCTCGCGGCTTTCAGCAACCAGTATCGCAAGCTCGATGCCCGCTTCTATCGCGCGAAGAGGGCGCTCTACGACCGGGTGGTTCCGGAAGGACTCGGGCTCGATGCGATCTGGAAGGGGCGTCGCGCCAGCGACGCTCCGGTGCTGACGATCTACCGGCATTTCGACAGCGCGTCGGTCCACAAGGGCGTGCTCGGGGCGTTGCCCCGCACGCTTTGGATCGTCGATTATCCGCAGTTCGAACGCATCTATTACAACCTCGTCGCGGGCTTTGACGTGTTCGGAAACGTCACCCACCAGGTGAATGTACGCCGTTATATGGACTACCTGCGCATCGAGGGCGAGGCGAATTTCCTGAACTTCCTGCCGAAGGAAGACCGCTACCCGACGCTCGAGCGTTGGTACGTCGGCGACACGGCGCTCGACAACGTCGACTTCGAATCGGTTCTGACCGAGCGGGATACGCGAATCGTCTACCGCACTGATTCTCCGAAACGCGAGTTCATCGAGCGGGTGGTCGATGACCACATCCTACAATCGACCGGAATCGCGTTCGACGAGATCAATTATCTGCGAGCCGACGACCCCCAGCCGGTAATGCCCGCGAAATTCGAAACCCATGCAGACTTCATGAGCGGCCTGCGTGCCCTTACCGTCCCCGGGACCGGGTTCATTCGACACATCACCGCGTGGGAGGCGAACCTCGCCCTGATGCGTGTGCGGAACTTCGAGGGCTCCGATCATCTGGTGTCGATCGTCGTCAACCGTTGGCACGACAACGTCAACTCGATGTTCCGTGAGACGAGCCGATTGGACCCTTCGAAGGATACGATCGAATTCCACCGCGGGAGCATCGGCTCCTACCCCAATGCCTTCATCGATCTCGAGGGGAGCGATCTGCCCGATTTCTTCGACTTGCTCGCGAATTTCGACGGATCGGCGGCATATCAGGCGAAGTACGAGCGGTATTTCATCAGCCGCTCCGACCCGCGCTTCTGGAGTGTCTACGACTGGTTCCAGCAGCGATTCGCCAACGCGGATCCGCTGGAATCGGGTCTGTACGACCTGAATCGCTACATGTCGGAACCTCACGGCCTGCCGAACTCCGGTCAGTTGGCCGATGACAGCGCTCGCACGAGGAATTGACAGGAGCCAGGGAGTCGACGCGATGGCCGATGCAGCCACGAGCCGATCGAAGAGCCTTCACCACGTCGCCTATGCGACTCGTGATGTCGAGGCGACCTATGCGTTCTACAGCGGGATGCTCGGGCTGCCGCTCATTCACTGCGAGAACCACCGCCAGGGCGATGGTTGGTTTCGCCACTTCTTCTTCGACATGGGGGGCGGCGAGTGTCTCGCGTTCTTCGAAGTGAGCGATGTCGGCGAGAAGCCCGATTACAGCACGCAGATTTCGCTCGGGCTCGGTCTTCCGATCTGGGTCAACCACCTCGCGTTTCGCCTCGACACGCTGGCAGAGCTCGAAGCCACGACGCTGCGGCTCCAGAGCCGCGGCGTGCAGCAGTTGCGTGAGATCGACCACGGCTGGTGCAAGTCGCTCTATCTCGTCGACCCGAATGGCATCATGGTGGAG
Source organism: uncultured Gammaproteobacteria bacterium (assembly GCA_964196055.1). Classification (GTDB taxonomy): domain Bacteria; phylum Myxococcota_A; class UBA9160; order UBA9160; family SMWR01; genus JAFDEI01. The sequence goes on from CAXMSF010000184.1 coordinate 1,800, forward strand.
TTCTGCGTCACGACGGATGCCGCGGAGTTCGGGCAGAGCGAGGCGGAGGCATTGCGACTGCTGCGCACACCGCCTGAAGAGATTCCCGAGGCGAGTCGCAAGGAGACTTCGATCGCGAAGCCGGTTGGCTGAGGTCCTCGGCGTGTTTCAGCTGCGGGCGTTCGCCGCGGCGGTGTCGAAGGGCCGCAGCCCCGCGGTCGCGGCGAAGCACAGGCCCGCGACGATCGCGACCCGCGCCCAGGCTCCCGCGAGCGACTCCTGCGCATGGATCGGTGCGAGTCGCGCGAGCGCCGCCCCGACTTCGCCCATCGGCTCGAAGTGGTGGCCGAGGTAGGCGTTCAGCCCCAGCGTAAGGGCCATCCACGCCAGCGCGCGCCGCGAGTGCGGGATGTTGCGCAGAGCCGGCTGCCACACGCAGACCGCGATCGCGACGATCGCAGGCGTCATCGGCAGGAACAGCCGCGCCTTGTCGACGCCGCCTGCGAGCGCGATCAGGCCGCCCGCGAGCGCCACGCCCCAGTGCGGTTCATCGCGCAAGAACTTCGCCGTCTTGCGCGGACGCCATGCGAGCAGCAGTGGCAGGATTCCGAGACCGCTGAAGATGGCGATGCCGAAGCGCGGCCAGAAGGCGACGTCGAGCAGCTGCCCGCCGACCACTCGGCCGACCGCGGCGGCGGCTGAGAAGTCGTTGACGGGCGTAATTGCGCTGCGGACCGCGACGAGTGCGATCAGTGGTAGTGCCACCACGCCCGCGAGCCAAACGGCATCTGCGACCCCGCGTTCGGGGCGATGATTCCAACGGTGGAGCGCGACCGCGGGAAGCAACAGCAGCGTGGTTTCCTTTTGGATCGCGGCCAGCGCGAACAGCGGCAGCGCGAGCCAGTAGCGCCGCGCGACCATGCTGAGCAGCACGGCGATCACCAGCAGCTGCATCTGGAAATCGACGTAGCCGGGTGCGCGGAAGGAGAATTTGACCGTCCAGTGAATGCCCGCGTAGGCGAGCACGCCGAATACGCGCGCGGTGGGGCCGGCGCCGAGGCGGCGCAGCAGTGTGTAGAGCAGCACCAACGACAGCCAGTTCGACGCGAACGCGAGTTGCTTGAAATGCTGGATTGTGTCCGGGAACGCCTCTGCGCCGGTCGGCCACAGCGAGACCTGGAAGGGCGTCAATACGCGCCAGCACCACGGTGCGACGTGGTTGAGCCGCTCGGGTGCCGAGTCTCGCAGCGCCATCGCGGTGTAATAGAGCTGGTCGGCGCGCAGCCCACCCGCGTGCTCGGGCGTGGGCGTGGCGAGCCAGGTCGGGACCAGAATCGCCAGCGGCAGCACGACAGCGGCGAGCAGGATCTCGGTGGGCGCGAGCGGTTCCCGCTGCATCGCGGGATGCTAGCAGCCCGTTGAACACCCCTGACCGAGGCGAGCCGGCTTCCGTCGCGGCCGCACGAGCGTGGACCCGGGCCGCTGCGGCGGATAGACTGCGCGCCCCGGCGCGGTTTCGGTTCGCCCGGCCACATCCCTGGAAGGACACGGCATGCAACCCACCCGGCGACCCACGCATCCCCAATTTTCCTCCGGCCCCTGCGCGAAGCGCCCGGGCTGGTCGCTCGCGGCGCTCGGCGACGCGGTGCTGGGTCGTTCGCACCGCGCGAAGATCGGCAAGGCCCGGCTCGCCGAGGTGATCGACCGCTCGCGCGCAGTGCTCGGTATGCCCGACGACTACCGGCTCGGCATCGTCCCGGCCTCGGATACGGGTGCGGTCGAGATGGCGCTGTGGTCGTTGCTGGGTGCCCGCGGTGTCGATCTGCTCGCGTGGGAGAGCTTCGGCAGTGGCTGGGTCACGGATGTCACCAAGCAACTGAAGCTCGCCGACGTGCGTGCGCTGACGGCCGACTACGGTGAGCTGCCTGACCTCACCGCAGTGGACTTCGAACGCGACGTGGTATTCGCGTGGAACGGCACCACCTCGGGTGTGCGCGTGCCGGATGGTGACTGGATTCCGGACGACCGCTCCGGTCTCACGATCTGCGACGCCACTTCCGCGGTCTTCGCGATGGAGCTGCCGTGGGCGAAGCTCGACGTCGTGACGTGGTCCTGGCAGAAGCTGCTCGGTGGCGAGGCCGCGCACGGCATGCTCGCGTTGTCGCCGCGCGCGGTCGAGCGGCTCGAGTCGTATACGCCGCCGTGGCCGCTTCCGAAGATCTTCCGGATGACCAAGGCCGGCAAGCTGATCGAGGGAATCTTCAGCGGCGCGACCATCAATACGCCGTCGATGCTCTGCGTCGAGGATGCGGTCGACGCACTCGCGTGGGTCGAAGGCCTGGGGGGGCGAAGTGAGCTGCAGGCGCGCTCCGAGGCGAATCTCGCGAGCATCGCGCGCTGGGTGGACGCCACGCCGTGGGTGGATTTTCTCGCGACTCGACCCGAGATCCGCTCTTGTACGTCGATCTGCCTCCGCATCGTCGACCCGTGGTTCCAGGGGCTCGGGGCCGACGAGCGGGCCGCGACCGCAAAGGCGTTGGTGTCGCTGCTCGACGGCGAGGGCGTGGCTTTCGATATTGGTTCGTATCGCGATGCGCCGCCGGGTCTGCGCATCTGGGGGGGTGCCACAGTCGAGAACGACGACATCGAGGCGCTTCTGCCCTGGCTCGACTGGGCCTTCGCGGAGACGAAGGGGCGGGCTTAGGTCGGGTTTCGCTTGTCGAGGCTCCACGGGACCGATACGGTTTTGCCACGGGCGATGACAACGAACTCACCCAATCGAATTCCGTCGATCAAGGCGGTGATGACGCCTTTCCCGTGGAAGGTGCGCCTCGACGACTCGCTATCGCACGCTACCGCGGTGATGCGTGAGCGGAATATCCGACATCTGCCCGTGACCGACGGCGACCAGCTCGTCGGCATCGTCACCGAGCGCGACATTGGCCTGGTCGAGAACGCGGTCCGCGACAGCCGCGAGAGCGGGTCGCTGAAGGTGCGAGACGCGTGTGAACTCGACGCCTATGTGGCCGACCTCTCGGCGCCGCTCGACCGCGTGCTCGCCGACATGGCTGAGCGTCACATCGGGTCGGTGCTGGTGGTGAAGCGCGGCAAGCTCGCCGGGATATTCACGTCGAGTGATGCCTGCCATCATTTCGGTCGCTTCCTGACTCAGTTCTTCGATTCGGGCGGCGACGACGCCGCCTGAGGGGGGCCGTCCGCCCGACGTCGCTCTGGCCGCCGCCGTTTCGCGAGTTCCGCGACTAGGAGCCTGACCCAAGACTGTCTCGGAAAGGTCCGAGCGTCGATGCGCACTGCTGGCAAGGCGCTCGATTGAGCCCTAGCAGAGCTAGGGCGATTGAGAGCAACGAAGTCCAGCAGTGATGCAGCGGCGTTCGGCCGGCGAGACAGTCTTGGGTCAGGCGCCTAGAGATTCGGGAAGTCCGACGGCAGATAGGGGGGATCGTCGATGCCTTCGTCGCGCAGCCGCAGGGCGAGGTCGAGGCGCGAGGCGGCCTGGATCAGGCCGAGGTGACTGAAGGCTTGCGGCGAGTTGCCGAGCGGCATCCCGGTGGCGGGGTCGACCTCCTCCGAGAGCAGCCCGAGATGGTTCGCGGCGGACACGTGGTTGTCGAACACCTCGAGTGCGTCGTCCAGGCGCCCGGACAACGCGAGTGCCTCGGAGAGCCAGAAACCACACAGCACGAAGCCGCCTTCGTCGGCGTCGATGCCGTCGTGCCCGGCGTAGCGGCGGAGGAAGCGTCCCGCGGTGAGCTCGTCGCGGATTCGCTTGATCGTGCGCTGGATACGCGGATCGCCGGCGGGCAGGAAGCCGTAGATCGGTAGCAGCAGCAGCGATGCGTCCACCGTCTTGCCGCCGAACTGCCCCACGAAGGTCCCCGATTCCCTGTCATAGCCATTCGACAGGATCGTCGTGATCAGCTGGTCGCGTTGCGTGCTCCAGGTGGCCTCGAAGCGGTCGCCGCCGAACAGCGGGGCGATCGCGAGGGCGCGGTCGAGCGCGAGCCAGGTCATCAGCTTCGAGTGGACGTTGTGGGTCGGCTGGCTGCGCGGCTCCCAGATGCCGTGGTCGGGTTGGTCCGCGGTTTCGACTGCGTCGTTTACGAGCTTCCGGATCTCCTGCCAGAACGCGAGGCTCAGCGTGCCGCCGCTCTGGCTCTGCTCGTGCAGGTAGGCGGCATCGAGCAGCGGCCCGATGATGTCGTGCTGGATCTGGTGTCGCGCGGCGTTGCCGATTCGCACCGGGAAAGCGCCCCGATGCCCGCTAAGATGATCGAGGATCGTCTCGTCCGGTACGGGGTCGCCATCGATCGTGACCATCAGGTCGAGTCGGTCGCGTTGCACGACGGTATCCCGAACGAAACGGAAGAAGGCCACGGCCTCTTCCGGATATCCGATCAGGTTCATCGCTCGCATCGACATCGCGCTGTCGCGGACCCACGAATAGCGATAGTCCCAGTTTCGCTCACCGCCGGGGACGACCGGCAGGCTCGTCGTGGGCGCGGCCACGACTGCGCCGGTGGGTGCGTGCTGGAGGATCTTCAGCATCAGTGCCGAGCGCTGCACGTCGTGGCGCCATGGGCCGTCGTAGTGCATCTGGTGATTCCACTTGCGCCAGTAGGTTCGTGTCGCGCGCAGATGGTCGAAGGGCCGGTGGGCGGCGATCTTCTCCGGCCGCTTCGAGTGCCAACTCGCGATCAGCCACAACCGCTGTCCGGCGCGCAGTTTGACGCGTGCAACCGCCCCACCGTCGGGGCGCATTTCGAAGCGAGTTCCGTTGCTTGCCGACAACGTCAAGCGCTCGCCCTTCTCGCCCAACGCAACCAGGCCTTCCTCGTCGAATTCGATGAGGGTCTCACTCCGCCCGTAGTCGAAGCGCGGATCGAAGACGATTTCGATCTCGAGCGAGCCTTCGCGGACTTCGAGCAGGCGATGCAGTTCCTGCATTGCTGAGCGCGGGTTTCCGTTCCACGGCATGTAGTCCGTGAGCACCAGAACGCCGTGACCTTCGTTTCGGAACAGGGTCTGGAGCACGTTGGTGCCGTCGTCGTAGGCTTGGAGGCTCTCGCTTCCGCCGTTCGCGGGGCAGACCTGGAAGCGTCCGCCACATTTGTCGTCTAGCACTGCGCCGAAGACGCTCGGCGAGTCGAATTTGGGCAGGCACAGCCAGTCGATCGAGCCGTTGATGCCGACCAGTGCGCAGGTGTTCCCCTCGCCGATTACGCCGTAGTTACCGATTCCGAGCGGTTCGCCGTCGACCCGGAAGCTCTGTGCGATTCGACGGGATGCGGTGTAGAGATCCACGCAAGGTTCCTGTCGGCCGTCGCTCAGCTATGGGTGGCGAGCGAGGCGTTGTCTCGCGGTTGCTCGGGTTCGAGATGGCGGCCGGTCGGATCGAAGATGCTGAAGTGGGCGAGACCCTTGCGCTGCAGGAACGACTGGACCGAGGTCGCCAGCACGCCGAGTCCGTACTTGACCGAGCGCTGGAAGTTGATCGAGGAGGCTTCCTCGAAATAGGCGGCCGGGCAGCTCACCTCGCCGATTTCGAAGCCGGCCAGCAGGATCTGCGCGAGCATCTGGTTGTCGAACACGAAGTCATCGGAGTTCTCGAGCAGCGGCAGCGATTCGAGAACCTGCTTCGAGAACGCGCGGTAGCCGGTGTGATACTCCGAGAGTTTCGCACCGCACAGAATGTTCTGCGCGGCGGTGAGGCCGCGATTGGCGATGTATTTGTACATCGGCATACCGCCCGCGAGGGCGCGACCACCGAGCACGCGCGACCCGAGTACGGCGTCGAATGGTCCATCGGTGATCATGGCGATGATCGCGGGCAGCAGCGAGGGGGTGTACTGGTAGTCCGGATGGAGCATCACCGTGACGTCCGCGCCGAGGCGCAGGGCTTCGGTGTAGCAAGTCTTCTGGTTGCCGCCGTAGCCGCGGTTCCGTTGGTGGACGAGGGTGTGCAGCCCGAGTTGCTTGGAAACTTCCACCGTGTCGTCCGGACTGGCGTCATCGGTGACGACGACCTCGTCGACGAGATCCATCGGGATTTCCCGATAGGTCTTCTCGATGGTCTTCGCCGCGTTATACGCGGGCATGACTACGACGATCTTCTTACCGTGAAACACCCAGCTTTGCTCCCCTTCTTCCCGTGGCGCTGTTAGACTCGAATAGAGTCGCGGCCCGGGTGGCGGAATGGGTAGACGCGGGCGACTTAAAATCGCCTGGCTTGTGGCCGTGCAGGTTCGAGTCCTGCCCCGGGCACCGCTCCTCTACGAGGCTCCTTGCCTCCAATACGTGTTCGAGTTCACTGCTCGAGGGTCGATGTGCGGATGATTTCTCGCACCTCGTCGATTTCAAGCAGTTCCTCCAGTGCGTCCCGGTCGAGCAGGGTCGTTCTCTGATAGCCCAATTCGGGCAGTTCCAGTTCGAGACGGAAGATCTCACGGGGCTCGCTGAACACCTGGCGGACGCGAACGTTGGTTCCATCGCCGCCCTCGACGATCTCATCGCGAAGCGACCCGAGCAGGCGCTGCAGGCGCGGACCGCCGCCGAGGATCGGGTCGAGCAGCGGGTCGTACCCGATCCGTCGCAGCACCGGGTGGTGCGACGGCCGGGGTGAATCCGGACTCCTCCGACGGGGGATCTTGTACGTACCGTGCGGCTTCATGGCGACATCAAGCATACCCGGAAGTTCGGATCTGCATCAAGCGAACTGGCGGATTTCCCGCCGGCGAATCGCGAGACACAGCTCTCTACTCAGTGCTCGGGCGGCTCCGTGCTTTCCTGCTGCGAGTGGATGTATCCGTCGAGCGTCGCAAACTGCCCCGACGCTCCTCCGATGAACTCGATTCCGATTCCCGATTCCCCATCAGGGGCATTGGGTGTCATGATGCGCTTCGTCCAAGCAACCCGGCCGATGGCTTCTAGCGGTTGTGAATCCGGAAGTTGCACTTCGACGAGCAGTCGCCGGCCCGGCGTGAGCGGCTCGGTGGTCTTCACGAACGCGCCGCCATGCGAGACGTTCGCGCAGACTTCCTTCGATGCGCGGAAGAACGGCCGACCGGTCCACGGGTCGCGTTCGGGTTCGATGGTCGAGATGCGAACCGGGATTTCGGCCGAGATTCTCTCGTAGCGTCTTCGATTCGCGAACGTTGAGTCTTCTTGCGACATGAGTTCCCCCCCCTTGCGTGTGCAACTCATCGGCGATGCTGCGTTCCCGTCTTGAGAAAAACTTGCGGATGGGGTGTGGTGGGAGACCGCCACTTCCAACGGTGCTTTCGTCGCGATATTGCCTCGCGGACTCTCAAGCGAGGGGAAGTGGCGGTCGAAGAGGGAGCGAGGGGGCTTCTCGCGGGCTCCGCGAGAGCCCGTGTGCCCATTCGCGCGTGCCGGGAGGATCTGAGTGCAGAAGGTGGAGTTGTCCGACGAGCAGCGCCGTAGCTTCGGACTCGAGGCAGGTGAATCGGTGCGCCTGCTCGATTCGCGGCGTCGCACGATATTGCTCGAACGGACCGGACTGCCGAATTCGACCGCTTTCCCATGGGATTGTGATCTTTCGCTCAGCGCCGACGTACGCTCCTTCCCACTCGCCGACATCCTCCACTTCCTACACTCGTCCAGTCGCTCCGGTTTCCTGCACTTCGAAGCGGGCGATCACGAGAAGTCGGTCTTTCTTCATCGGGGCGAGGTCGTCTTCGCTGCGTCCAATCAGAGTTTCGATCGTCTCGGCAACTGCTTGCTGCGAATGGGTGAGATCACGGCTGAGCAGTTCGATGAGGCGCGCGCCGCGTATCAACCTCCCGGTCACTTCGGCAAGATCCTGGTCGAGCGCGGCTTCCTCACGCCCCGCGAGCTCTGGAATGGCGTGAAGGTGCAGATCGAGGAGATCGTTCGCTCGCTGTTCTCCTACGACGTCGGCAACGTGCTGTTCTGGGAAGGTGAAGTGCGACCCGACAATGTGGTCCGCCTGTCGCTGCCGACTCGGCGGTTGATCGCCGAAGGACTCCGGCGGCGGGACGAACTGATCCGCTTCCTCGCGGTGCTCGAGGATCCGAGGATGCGGCTCGAGGCGACCTCCGACGTGAAGGGTGAATTTTCGGGTTCCGAACGCGTGTTGTACGAGCTCTTCGGCGAAGGGCGTTCGTTCGACGAAGTCTGTCGCCTCGCCGCGATGGAGCCGCTCGCAGCCGCACGCACCGTGCGTCATCTGCAGCTGCTTGGCGCGGTCGCGATGTCGCGATCTCCGATGGACGAGAGCGCCATACCCGAAGAAGATCTGCGGAAGACGGGTGACGACGAGGTGCGGACCTGCATCCTCGACCACCTGAAGCTGATGTCCGAACTCGTGGCGCCTGTGGTGGCGGTCGAGGGGGCCGCGGGTATCACGGAGCGGCTCGGGCTGGTCATCGAGGAAGCGGCTCAGCCCTATCCCGTGCTGCTGTCCGGCCTCGAGGTCGGCCCCGGCGGAGCCATCGACCCCGAGGAGTTGATCTCGCGGGCTCTGCGTTTCCCGGGTGAGAGAGATCGCGAGGTGCGACTCGCTCTCGGTGAGCTGATCTCCTATCTCGAATTCGAGATCTTGAACCACCCGAAGATCGCGAACCCCGAGGATTTCCTCGACGACATCGCCTCACTCCGGGCGCAGCTCTAGCATTGGCCGCAACGAGCCCGAAGCGCGGCTAGCGCGCTTCATCGCTCGACGAATCCCATCGTGACGTCGCGCGCCCCGATTTCCGGGCCATGCAAATGGCCTCACGAGCGGGCTGCTAGAATCTGCCGCGATGAGTGAGTTCGAATTCGCGCGCGACCGACTGGCGGTCGCACTTGATGTCGAGAGCCTGGACCAGGCGGAGGCCCTGGTGGAAGTGCTCGCGGGCGTGCCGGGCTGGTTGAAGGTGGGCGGCGAGCTGTTCACCGTGGCGGGGCCAGCGGCGATCGCGGCCGCCGGCAAGTGCGCAAAGGTCTTCCTCGACACCAAGCTCCACGACATCCCGAATACCGTTGCGCGCACCGTCGGTGCCGCGACGCGCCACGGGGTCTCGATGCTCACGCTCCATACGAGTGGTGGCGGTGACATGCTGCGCGCAGCTCGGGTAGCCGCGGAGGACGCCGCTGCCGCCGGTGACCGACCGCGGCCATTGCTGCTGGGCGTCACGGTGCTCACGAGCCTTTCGTCCGCCGCTCTTAGAGAAATGGGGTTCGCGGCTGAGGTGGTGGCCGACCAGGTGATGCGGATGGTCGATCTCGCGCTCGAATCGGGAATCGATGGCGTGGTGGCTTCACCTCATGAGGCCGCTGCGATCCGCAGTAGGGCAGGAGCCGAATTCCGGATCGTAACGCCGGGGATTCGCCCGGAGGGCTGGCCCGCGGACGATCAGGTTCGCACCGCGACCGCGGCTGATGCGATCGCCGCCGGGTCGGACCTGATCGTGGTTGGCCGCCCGGTGCTCCAAGCCCCCGACCCGTCCGGGGCCGCGCGGCAGCTGATCGGCGAAATCGAGCGGGCCCGTGGTGCCGAAGAAAGCTGATCGCCGCGGTGCCAGGCGCGGCCAGCGAGAACATTTGAATGGGATCCACCCGGTTCGGGAGGCGTTGCGCGCGCGTCGGCGCACGCTCTACGAACTCTGCGTGCGTTCCGGAACACTGCGTCCGGAGGTGCTGGAGCTGGTCGAACTCGCGGAGGCGGGCGGTGTGCCCGTCCGACGGGTTGCGGCGGAGCTGCTCACGGCCGATGACCCGGCCGAGCGCTCGGGTGCGGGGATCGAGCTGGCGGTTGGCCCGCTGCCCGAAATCGCACTCGAATCGCTGCTGGCAGCTGCCGAGAGTCCGACGACGCTGGTCGCTCTCGACGGGGTCGAAGACCCCCAGAATCTGGGTGCCATCGCCCGTGTCGCCGAGGCGGCCGGTGTTGCCGGCTTGCTGCTGACGCGTCGTCGCTCGCCGCCGCTCAGCCCCGCGGTGGCCCGCGCGAGTGCGGGAGCAATCGAGTGGCTGCCGGTGTCCCGCGTGCCAAACCTGCCGAGAACACTCAATTATTTGAAGAAGGAAGGCTATTGGATCTTCGGCACCGATCCGGAGGCCAGCGACGAGCTGTTCGGGCTACCGGACCGGCTACTCACCGGCGATCGGGTCGTGGTGCTCGGCTCCGAGGGCCGCGGGCTGCGGCGCGGAGTCGACCAGGTACTCGACCACCGGGTGAAAATCCCCATGGGGGGTCGAGTCGGTTCACTCAATGTCTCCGCCGCCGCGGCCGTGATGCTGTTCGAGCTCCGGCGCCGGTCACGTCTGGCAACTTCCCGCTAAGTCCCTTATATATAGGCACGATTTGCGTGCCGCGCGTTGCTGCGTGGGAACGGGCGGCGTATAGTGACCGCGCGATTCTCCATGCTGACGTAGCTCAATTGGTAGAGCAGCTGATTTGTAATCAGCAGGTTGCGGGTTCGAGTCCCATCGTCAGCTCCGGCTGGAATTGCGGCGGGATTTTTCGGCGTCGCGGGAATCAAGACAGAAACCAGGGAAGCACAAGTCAATTCGACACCGCTTGGTCTACCCGACGGAATTGGGTGTACCCGGCGTACAAATAACAGCGAGCGGACCCTTGAATTCGCGTGAACCATTTTTTCATGATGGTTCTGGCCAGCGGAATGGGGGATCTCACGCCTTTTTTTGTTCCAACGGTGGTGTGTAAGAAACGGAGAGGTACCGAAGCGGCCAACCGGGGCAGACTGTAAATCTGCTGGCTTATGCCTACGGAGGTTCGAATCCTCCCCTCTCCACCACGTTGGTGATGGATTGAGCAGGTGAAGCAGCGACAAAATGTCCGATGGGACCGTCAGGCGAACGCGCACCAGGTCGACGTCAGGCCAGGATCAGGAGCAGGAGCAGGAGCGAGACAAGGCGGGAGCCGAAGACTTGAGTGCGGTGTCGAATCTCGGGGCGTGGATGGCGGCCCATCGTAGGCGAATAAACGAATCAGGAATCTGCGGCGGTAAATGGAAGTGATTGGAAGCGCGCGGGCGGGAATAGCTCAGTTGGCTAGAGCACGAGCCTTCCAAGCTCGGGGTCGCGGGTTCGAATCCCGTTTCCCGCTCCACGCTTCGCCCAAGGCGAGTGAAATGGCCCACGTAGCTCAGGTGGTAGAGCGCGTCCTTGGTAAGGACGAGGTCAGCGGTTCAAGCCCGCTCGTGGGCTCCAGAGTTTGATTCGAAGCACTCAAGGCACCGCCGCTGGCGGACGCGACTAGCAAGGACACATCGGGAGAGGTCATGGCCAAGGAAAAGTTCGAGCGGACCAAGCCGCACGTGAACGTGGGTACGATCGGTCACGTCGATCACGGCAAGACGACGTTGACGGCAGCGATCACTCAGCGTCAGGCATCGAAGGGCCTGGCGGACTTCACGCCC
>CAXMSF010000185.1:0-5062 GCA_964196055.1 uncultured Gammaproteobacteria bacterium
GACGGCGCGTTTACTTCCGATGGACCCAATCTTCGAGCCACAACTGGCGGACCGTCTAGCGCTGCGTCGAGGTCGGCATCAGCGGGTCCCGGTCGGTGTAGAAGGGGCTCAGCCGATGGATCACCGCCACGGCTCGGTCGATTTCGTCGAAGGAGGGCTGAGTCAACATCAGTCGTCGCCCGCTCTCCTGGGCATCTCGGAGCAGGGTGCCGATCCGGCGCGCCACATTGAGTGTCTGCTCGCGATCCTCGCCGTCGCCGAGGCGGGTGGCGAGTTTTCGGGTGGCGTTTTCGAGCTGCTTCAGGCTGTCGAGGTACTGCTGGCTCGCTCGTCCCGTGGTGTTGTTTCGACCCCGTAGCGTGGGCTCGTTGAGAGCCGCGCCGCGGACGGCCTTGATTGCTTCGGCCAGGTCGGCGGCCAGGGCGCTGACCTCTTCCTGGTCCCAGGCCTGGAGATCCGCAACCGCCGAGCCGGGCGCGAGTAGTAAGGTCGCTGCCGCAATCGTCAGCGCCATTGCGTGGAGTTTTCGAACCGGGTTCATGCCTAGCCTCCCTACGGCCCTATTCGTGGCCCACGGAGGTATGAAACCCCATCCACTCTCGACATGCGAGGGCCTCCCGGTTGCCGGGAGGCCCTCGCCTCTGGGCCGTTACCCGCTTACATTTCGGCTCGATGCTCCGCCTTCGCTCCCGTTGCAGACGCGCCTTCGCCATCTCATTCGCTGTGGTTGCCCCGGCATTTGCGATGACGGGGTCGAGCGCGCTCGCGCAGGTCGCCGAATCGACGGCCGGGGAGGCGGCCGGCGAGTCGGGCCCGATTACCGATGAAGTTCTTCAGGACATCACCGACGACGCGGGGCCCAGCGCCTTCGAAGCCGCCCGCCCGATCCACAGCCTCAACCCGTTCGAGTATTCGCTGCGATGGGAGGACGGCATCCGCTTGGAGCGCAACGACGGCTTGTTTCGGCTGAAGGTCGGAGCGCGTCTAGAAGGCGACGTGGCGGGAATCTACGGCGACGAAGGAATCGAGGAGGAGTTCGACGACAACGGAACGGTTTGGGGTCTACGGCGCGCCTGGTTGACGTTGGGTGGCACGATCGGAAGCCGTTGGCTGTACAAGGCCCAGGTCGACCTGAGCGGGCAGTCTGCGAACGACGATGGTCGGATGGCGTACGTGCGAGAGATCTACGTCGCGGTGGTCGGCCTCGGGCCGTTCGGAACGGTGAAGCTCGGCAGCGTGCGCGAACCCTTCACGCTGAACGGGCTCACCAACAGCCACACCCTGAGTTTCATGGAGCGCGCGTTGCCCCAGGCCTTTTCGCCGGCGTACAACCCCGGCATCGTGAGTGAGAACCAGGCTTTCGACGGCCGGATGGCCTGGTCGTACGGCGTGTTCCATTACAGTGACTCAGGCGACGACGATTCGGCCCGAATCGATCTGACCGGTCGGCTGACCGGCCTGCCGATCTACGAAGAAGAGGGAGAGCGACTGGTTCACGTCGGCGCCTCCTATAGCCATCAGTTTCGCGACGGTTTCGATCTGAATTACGGCCGCCGGCCGGAAAACCATCTGTCACAACGATACGTCGACACCGGGACCCGAAAGAGCAACGACATCGATCTGTTCGGTGTCGAATTCCTCGCGATTCGGGGGCCGCTCAGCGCGCGAACGGAGTTCATGTTGTCTCACGTCGGCCGTTCCGCCGGAGGCGACGAAACCTTCTGGGCCGCGTACGCGGAGGTGGCCTACATCCTCACGGGCGAGACACGCCCCTACCGGAAGAACAGTGGACTGTTGGGGCGGCTGGTGCCGTCGAAGCCGGTCAGCTGGCGTGATGGTGGCTGGGGGCTGTGGGAAGTCGCCGCGCGCTATTCATACCTCGACCTCAACGACGGGGAGACGCGCGGTGGACGCCTCGGCGACTTCAGCGTCGCCCTCAACTGGTATGCGCGCGCACATGTCCGCCTGATGGTCGACTACGTCCATGCGAGGCGGGTTGGAATCGGACGATCGAACATCATCCAGGCACGGCTCGCACTCGACTTCTGAGGGTCGGGCGACTTCTCGTGGCTCGCCCTGGCCGGTAGAATCGCCGCGCTTCAGCCGGCTTCTCGGAGGTAGTCGTTCGCGATGACGGCGGCGTTGTTTCCGCCGCGCATCACATTGCTGACGCCGCCGCCTGGAGCGACCCACTGCCCGCACAAGATCAGGTTCGCTATCGGCGACTGCTGCGGGATGAGATCCAGCGCCTGACCGGCCGAATAGCGCCAGCCCACGTACGCGCCCGCGCGGTTCTCCGTGTAGCGTTGGATCGTGACCGGAGTCGCGAGTTCGAGTGCCTCGATGTGGTCCGCGATGTCGGGGAAATCGAGCACGCGTGCGAGTTTCTCGACGAGCTGCACGGTGATGCGCTCCTTCAATTCCTTGTAGGCCCTGCCGCGTTGCCGTCCCGGCCCGAGCGCCGCCTCGAATAGATCCGGTTCGGCGAGTCCCATGGTGGCCACGACGCTCTTGCCCGCCGGGCAGCAACTCGGGTCGATGTTGCTGTAGATCGTCGCCATCGCATTCGGAAGCTTCGCGAAGTCGCACTCGCGCGCAATCTCGCCGAAGGCCGAAGGCGCCTCACCGGTTGCCCAGCTGTGCGATAGCTCGACTTCCGTGATGCCTCGCTCCCGCAGATCGACGTCCAGGCCTGCGAACAGGATGGCGGCCGAGATACTGGGCTCGCGCTCGTTGATCGAACGCACGTAGTCGCTCGGGAAGCTCTGCGTCGGGCAGAGGTCGTTCACGAGCGTGGTCAGGTCCGAAGCCGCCACGATGCAGCGAGCGCTCGCGGAGATGAAATGTCCGGCTCGCTTCTTCGCGAGCACTTCCGTGGCGACGCCGTCCACGATGCGGATCTCGCTCACACCGCGGTTCAGCAGCAGCGTGCCCCCGCGTTCGACGAAGAGGTCTGCAAGAACTTGTGACATGTGGCCCGAGCCGCCCTTCGGGTAGTAGGCGTCGCCGCCGTTCACACGGAAGATGAGGTCGCACATGATGGCGCTGCCCGCGTCGATCTCGTGGTGGTTCGTACCCATGAAGCCGGACGGGATCGCGAGCATCAGTTCGATGAGCTCGGAGTCTGCGATGAATTCGCCCAACACATCCACCGCCTTGCGGCCCGAGAGCTCGGTGAAGTCCTGTCCCGCCACGGCGATCTTCGCGAGTCCGTCGGCGTCGTCTTCGTCGATCGTTCCGATCGCTCCGAGGAGAGTTTCGGTCATCGGCCCGTACTTCTCGTAGAAGGCGCGGATGCCGGGCGCCTCGTGGGGGAACTGTTCGGCGAGCATTTCGACATGCTCCCCGAGTTCCCAGGGCAGGGTGAACTCACGCCCGCGTGTCTCGTCGACCATGCGGCCAAAGGACTCGACCTTGATGAATTCGATGCGGTCCTGAGCGCGGATCTTCACGAGTTCTTCGTACGTCATGCCGCCGGCTTCGCAACCGTTGATCACGTGCGTCGAGGCCTCGAAGCGAAATCCCTGTCGCTCGAAATTCATGGTGCAGCCACCGACCACCGCGTGTTTCTCGAGCAGCAGCACGCGGTGCCCATGGAGTACGAGCGAATTGGCGGCCATCAGGCCCGCCATACCCGCGCCGATCACGATGACGTCGTAGCGGCCTGCAGCTTCGATTTCGGGCATTGCGTACTCCCTTCTTTCGCTGACCGGTAACACGGGCGCTCTTGATTCCAATTGGTCGGGATTCGAAACTAGGTCAGTGGGAAGCATGCTGCCGTGTCTGGTTACGCCAGATCATTGTCGGTCTCGCCTGCAGGCGCAGCCGCGGCTTCGCCCGGAACCGATTGGATGCACTCTCTCCTTCCTTTCAGGGCGGAATAAAAGAGGGGAAAATGACCCATTAGCGAGGCGGTGTGGACCGGAGTGTGCCAATTTGCACCAGCGGGATGGGGCTAGATGGCCCCAGAGCGAGCATCGCGAGGAACGCTTATTGCATTTCTCCGCGGCTGGATCAACCATGTGCTGCCGCGAATCGCTGCGGCTCGTGCGGAGACGACCGATTTGAAGCTGGATGGAATTCGCAAAACGCTGCACCAGGTCGACAAGATTCGATACCGGCCCGCGCTGCTCCGGAAGATCGCCCACGGTTACTTTCGGACGCTGGTGCTGCGCAAGCCGACGCTGCGGATCGTCGAGTTTTCGATCAACTCCGCTTGTCAGTCGAAGTGCGAGTACTGCTACGCGGCGAAGTTCCGGCGCCCGGGTGAGCAGATGCTCGACGTCGAAGAGGTGCGCGACATCTGGCAGCAGGCGTCTCGTATGGGCGCGTTTTGCAGCCTGATTCTCGGTGGCGAGCCGACACTGCATCCGAAGTTTCTCGATCTCGTCGCAGCACTCGAACCACGCAAGAACATGGTCAGCTTCTCTACGAATTGCATCAGCCTCACGGAGGAGATGGTCGTCGAACTCAAGCGCCTGGGCGTGTTCGTGATCTACGTGAGCATGAACTCGACTGATGCCGCGATCAACGACCTCGTGCGTGGCTACGAGGGGCACCACGCGCACGTGATGCGTGTGCTGGAGATCTGCAAGCGACACGGCATCGATGTCGTACTGCCGATCACGACCTCGAAGGATCTGCTACCCGAGACGATCGAGCTGGTCGACTTCGCGCGCGAGAATGGCCTGACGGCCAGCATGGGCCTGCTGTCGCCGACCGGCCGAGCCGAAGGCGAGCGCGATGCGCTGTTCGACGCTGATTTCTGGGAGACGTTGCGCGGGTTATACGATCAAAATCCGAGCTTGCGCGGCGATTGGGATACCAATTTCACACTCGAGGTCGGCTGCCCGGCCGGTTTCGAGAAGGTCCACGTGAGCCCCTACGGCCACGTCACGGGCTGCGCGATCCAGCCGATGTCGTTCGGCAGCCTGCGCGAGCGACCGCTCGCCTCGCTGGTCGAGGATATGCGCGGCTTCAAGCACTTCGCCAAGCGCCCGAAGCACTGCATCGTCGCGCTCGACAAGGAGTTCATCGAGGACTACCTCGATCCCGCGATCGG
>CAXMSF010000186.1:0-9474 GCA_964196055.1 uncultured Gammaproteobacteria bacterium
GAACGCGCTCGAGAACCACAGCGCGAACCAACAGTCCTTCGCGGTCATCTGTACTGCGACGCTCACGATCGGTGCCGCGCTCGATCCGTCCGCGTGTGCGTTCAACCTCTTCGGCAGCCCGAAGCTCCTCAACCCCCTGGCCGCGCCGATTCCGCTCGCCGAGGTGGTGACCTGTGTGCTCGCAGGGGAGATCGGCGGCGTCTGCTCGGGCTTCCTCGACGTCGTCTCGAACAATCTCACCAAGCTCCCGCCGATTCGCGAGGCGGGCCTGGTTGCGCTCAATCGCGATTGGAACGACGGCAGCATCTCCGCCGAGGCGCGGCAAACCGGAGCGGGCGTCGTCAATCGCGATTCTCGGGTGAAATTCACCCCTGGCGATTCCTTCGATGTGTTCTTCCTCGACGTCACGAATTTTCTGCCGGGCGACGACGACATGCTGACGCTCGACAGCACGCTGACGAACGAGCAGCGCGCGTTGCTCGGCTGCGGTCCGTACTACGGGACGCGTTGCGATACTTCAGTGAAATCCGAAACCTACTGCGGCTTGCTGGGAACGGGCTGCACCGAAGGTGGTGGCATCGACTTCATGAACATGGAGGGCAGCGCGTTGATGCAGTCCTTCGTTGGGATCGAGGGCACCGACCTGCATGACGAGATCTACACCGACAACCCCGAGCATCCGGAGTGGGCTCAGTGGGGCGCCGGCGGTGTGAATTTCCGGGATACCGAGTGGGCCGATGACGGCATCTGGCTCACGACGAGCGGTCTACCGCAGCCCGGGACGATCGAGTTCGCGGGCGGGCCGACCTGTACCCGGTATTCCGAAGAGCTGGGGAAGACGGTCGTGCTCCCAGGCTGCCGAGGCATCAGCAAGGTGAAACATCGCCCCTTGCCGGACTCTCCCACGTCGGAAGCGGTCGTTTTTCAGTTCGACGACGGCTACAAGCCGGGGGTCGACGGCTGCGTGCTCGGGGCGACGATCGACGGGCACCCCGTGGTCGGCGAATACGCGGACGGCTCGCGCGTCCCGCTGGAGGAGTGCCATCCCTTTGCGGCCGGGGATCCCATCGGGTGGGCCGACGGGAAGGAGTCCAGCCACAAGATCGGCGGCTTCTACGTCAACTGCGTCGCGGCGGACAATAACTGCGATGTGAACAGGAACCCGGTCGTCCTGGTCGACGGGGACGGCACGGAGGGGAGCAACTCGCTGAGTCCGATGTCCCGGCGTGGATCTGGAACGCTGTGGCACCCCTACGCGGGCTGCTTCCTCTCCCCATCGGTGGCATTGTCCGGGAATGCGGAATGTCTGATCGTCTCGGGCGAAGACATCGACCGGCTCAAGGCGGAGGGGGTGGCCGGCGACACCACCTCCGCGGCGCTCGTGGCTCGTCTGGCCTGGGGCACGGGAGGGAAGAAATCGTCCGATTTCGCCGGTTTCTTCAATAGTCCGCGCAACTACGAGAAGGCCTTCTTGATTCCAGACGGAGACATCCTATTCCAAGGTCAGGTAGTCGGAGAGGGATTCAACATCCAGTCGCAGATCTTCCGCAGCGAGATGGCGGCTTTCTCGCAGAACTTCATGACCTTCCTCGTCCAGGCTTCGTGCAACAAGGACGAAAACGACATCGTCGCAGACGACGAGTGCTTCAATCCGCAGGATCAGTTCAGGGTCGGCAAGTGCAGCTACGTGACGCCGCAGTTCTGTACCAACGTCAAAGGCTTCTTCGGCGCCGCAGGTGTTCAGCGCAATGTCGCGCGTGCGGGCGGCAACGATCGATACGGCCGGCGGGACTTCCTCTGGCACACCGGTGGTGAGCTCATGCTCCGCTACCAGAAGCGCAACGTTCTCGGCTTCTCGCTCGACTTCGGCGAGGATTACACCAAGTCGAGCTGGGGTGCCGAATTCACCTGGGTTTCGAAGCAGAACTTCTTGAACAACGACAACTTCGAAAACAACGTCAGCCAGTCCGGTGTGCTGAATCTGACGGTCTCGGTCGACCGCCCGACCTTCATCAACTTCCTGAACCAGAACCGTACCTTCTTCATCAACTCGCAGTGGTTCTTCCAGTACGTCACGGACTATGAGGACGGTTTCGTCAACAATGGGCCGGTCAACGTGCTGTTCACCGTCGCGGTGTTCACCGGCTACTTCCAGGATCGCCTGAATCCGTTACTCGTGACGGTCTACGACTTCATGTCCAGGTCGGGGGGCATCCTGCCATCCGTGACCTATCGCTTCACGGATTCGCTCTCCGTCGGGATCGGCATGAACTTCTTCTTCGGCGAGACGCAGCTGACCGACATGGCGGTCCGCGAATTCGCTCCGGCGGGCAATCGCGCCGGACCCAATGCGTACAAGAACGGTGTCGACCACGCGATCTCCACGTTCCGCGACAAGGACGAGATCTGGCTGAAGCTGCGCTGGACGTTCTGACGCCGGCGCGCGGCTTCAGTGGCCGCGCAGCAGGTAGCCCGACGAGATGTACCGTCTCGTGTCCGCTTCCGAGACCGGCACGGAGCGCACGTCGTAAGACTCGCGTCGCCAACCCGAGCCGCCGGTCGCTGCGTTGTAGTAGACCGCTGCGACCGGGTCGAATACGGAGGCGGCTTCTTCCGTCGACCAGCGCGGGTAGTCGAACGTATCGCCACTGAAGCGGTGCACCGGAATACCGACCTCCACCAGGCGTCCGTCGCGGCGCCGGGTGATCACGTACAGCGGAAGGCCTGTCTGGTAGTCGACGTAGATCGTGATCGCGTCCACACCCGAGCTGCGATCCTTCGCGAGTCCTTCGATCACCACCGCAAAGCGCACGTCCCAGCGGTCGGTCGCGACCGAGAGCCCGCTCGGGCCGTAATTCTTGTTCTCGTTGATCGGGTATCCGGCGCGATCGCTGTTGATCGGCGCGAGTACTTCGCGTTCACCTTCCACACGCCAGACGTAGGCGTTCGGGCGAATTGCGAGATCGCTGAAGCCCTGTGGGATGTGCTCCGCGGTTGCGACCGATGCACCTGCGGTGGGGCTGATGGTTCCCGAGAATGAGTACTCACCGGCGGTGAGCGCCATCGATCCGCCCCCGGTGTCGCCTCCGACCCGATAGCGTGGCGTGTACATGCCGTCGACCCACGCAGTCGGAGCCCGTCGCGTCTTCCGCATCGTCGGGATATAGACGAAGGTGACGTCGCTCCTGCTGTACTTCGTGCGCGCCTTGATGGGCCGCTGTTGTTTCCAGGCGAGGTGGCGCGCCTCCATCGGCTCGGTGAAGCGTCCACCCGCGACGAAATCGCTGTCGTCATCGGCGGGGTGTTGGTAGTCGCTCTTTGCCAGGTCTGCGCGGTGGCCGGTCTCGATGTAGAAGAACGAGCCCTCGAAGGTCTGGACCTTTCCTATTTCTCCCGGCATGTCGACCAGCCGAAAGCGGCCGATCGGACCTGCGCCGCGATAACGCATCTGGAGATTCCAGGCCCACTTCACTCCGAGGTCCTCGTCGCGCGGGTCCATGGCTTCGGTAGGGAACGGCGTTCCCGCAACATAGTCGTGAAGGTCGCCATCGCGGTCGACTTCGACGCGGCCCGCGAAGGCCGCGGTGGCATCGGTGTAGAACGAGGGCACCGGGTAGCGGCGGTGGCACGGGCCGATCGTCAGCTGCATGCCCTCGTAGAAGAACTGCTCGCGATGGCGCCAGATCTCGACCGGGAGCAACGACCGCAATGCCAGCAGGTCGTCGTAGCGCAGCAACATGCCTTCGCGGATCGGAGTCGGGACGGCGTCCGACTGTGCGGACGCCCCCGGGGTGCCGCTCATCGAGGGACAGCGGTTCTCCGGAGGACCCGCCGCCCCGGCGCTGCCCGCGGCGCAGGCGAGCGCGGCGAGGGAGGCCGCAGCGCGCCGGACGATCGAAACGAGAGTCATGGATTCTCCGTCGGCTCTGGGGAACACTACCGCAGTCTCGAGTTCCGGAGGACGCGTGGCATCCCGTCGATCCATCGGATTCCCCGTTACGCTCGCGGTGGTCCTCACCGCCATGGCGCTTTCACTCGCTGTGGCTTGGCAGGTGCTCGTGTTCAGCGAGGCGCGGGCCGTCGCGCGCGAACTCACCCGCATCGATTGGTTGTTATTCGCCTTTGGAGTGGTGTCCTTCGCGGGGATCATCTTCGGAATGCTCTGGCTGTGTATGTGGCTGGTGCGGGAAATGCGCTTGAACCAGCGTCAGCGGGCCTTCCTCGACGCAGTCACGCACGAAATGAAGACACCGCTCGCGTCACTTCGGCTCTACGTCGAGACTCTCGAACGGCACGATCCGGATCGCGAGCACCGCAAGGAATTTCTCGCGCGCATGCAGGGAGACCTGAAGCGGCTCGACGAGACCGTCGATCAGGTGTTGTCGGCGGCGCGGTCGGAGGATTCGGGCCGACATGTCAAGCGTGAGACCGTGGTGCTCGAGGAGCTGCTGCGCAGCTGCATGGACGAAGTGTGCGAACGCTACGACCTCGATCCGAAGGCCGTGGTTCTAGACGCTGCGGCTGCGGAGACCGTGTGCGGCAATCCGAACGAGTTGTCGGTGATCTTCCGCAACCTGCTCGAGAACGCCGTCAAGTACTCCGACGACCCGGTAGACGTCCGGATCCGTGTGCGGAGCAGCAATGGTGACCGCGTCGAAATCGAGCTCTCGGATAGCGGAATCGGCATTCCGCGCGTCGAACTCCGCAAGATCTTCCAGCGCTTCTATCAGGTCGGGCGCGACGTGCAACGGACGGCATCCGGCTTGGGACTCGGCCTGTTCATCGTTCGGAATCTGGTGCGCCGGCAGGGCGGCCGTGTGGTGGCGCGCAGCGAAGGCTCGGGGCAGGGCAGCCGCTTCGTCGTGACCCTCAGACGCCCGCCCATGGCGGCCTGACGCGGCCATGGCGAGAATTCTCATCGTCGAGGACGAAGATCATCTGGCCGAGGGCCTACGCTTCAACCTCGAGGCCGAGGGCCATGAGGTCGAGACAGTGGCCGACGGCGGCAGCGCGGTCGGGCGCCTGACCGATCCGGAGCGTGGTTACGACGCGGTGATCCTCGACCTGATGCTTCCGGAGATGAACGGCTTCGAAGTGGCGCGTCGGACGCGCGCGGCCGGGAATCTCGTGCCGATCCTGATCCTCACGGCCAAGGACGCGACCCAGGACCTGGTGCGCGGTCTGGAGGAGGGCGCGGACGACTACCTCACGAAGCCCTTCCACCTCGACGAGTTGCTCGCGCGGATCCGTGGGCTGCTGCGGCGACGGCGCTGGGACGGAGCCGAATCCGACGACTCGAACCCGCAACCCGCGATCGTGGGCGACACCACCGTGCACTTCGACCGCTTCGAACTCGACACGCCCCGCGGCACGGTCCGACTCACGACGCGCGAAATGGGGCTGTTGCGCGCACTGATCGATCGCGAAGGTGAGGCGGTTACGCGCGGAGAGTTGCTGGAAGAGGTCTGGGGCCTTCGTCCGGACACGAAGACACGAGTCGTAGACAGCTTCGTCGTTCGGCTGCGCCGCTACGTCGAAGCCGACCCCGCCAACCCCGAGCACATCGTCTCGGTGCGCGGCCACGGATACCGCCTCGTTCGTTGACCTCGCGGCCGAGGCCGGCCCGAGGCGCTTCAGTCGATCTCGATCGATTCCTCGATCAGCATCACCGGAATTCCGTCGTCGACGGCGTAGAGAATCTTGCCGTCTTCGCGGAGCAGGCCTTCGGTAATCGCTTTCTCGACCTTCTCGCCGCCGCGGTTTCGCAGCGAACCGGCGGAGATCTTGTCGTTCACCCGGGCGAGCACGTCTTGGCTTGCGATCGCGACCGGTTGTTTGGTTTCCGGGCACACCAGGATCTCGACTAGTTCAGAACTGACGGGCATGAGGCACTCCTAACGCAACATACTGGAAGAATAGTCGAGAACGCGCCGCGCCACGATGAGCTGATTGATCTGCTGGGTGCCCTCGTAGATGTCGTTCACCTTCGCGTCCCGCATCCACTTCTCGGCCAGGAGCTTCTGTGAATAGCCGACGGGCCCGAGCAGCTCGACCACCTTCTGGGTGATCTTCGTGACCGCGAGCCCGGCCTTGGCCTTCGACATCGAGGCTTCGAGGTTGTTCGGCTTGCCGTGGGTCATCATCCAGGCTGCACGCCAGGTGAGCAGCCGAGCCGCCTGCAGTTCGGCTTCCAGGTCGATGAAGTCGCGCTCGATCACCGTGAGGTCGCATCGCGCTGCGTCGTAGCGGATGCTGACACCCTGTTTCTCGAGCTCGTCGCGGCAGAGGTCGAGCGAGGCGCGGCCGATGCCGATGGCCATCGCGGCGACGATCGGTCGACTCGCGTCGAAGGTCGCCATGGCGCCCTTGAAGCCCTTGTCGCCGGTCTTCGAGGGATCCTTCTTCCTGACCTTGGCACTGCCGAGCAGGTGGTCGGCCGGAATCCGACAGTTCTCGAACAGCAGCGTCGCCGTGTCGGACGCGCGGATGCCGAGCTTCTTCTCGAGGCCGACCAGCTTCATGCCGGGCGTCTTGGCGGGCACCACGAAGGACTTGATCCCGCCGCGCCCCGCACTCTTGTCGATGGTTGCCCAGACGACGACGAAGCCGCCCTCGACCTGCGACGCTCCCTCGCCGTTGGTGCAGAAGATCTTGGTTCCATTCAGGACCCACTCGTCGCCGTCGAGCTCGGCCGTGGCCTGGATCGCCGCGGTGTCGGAGCCGGCACCCGGCTCCGTGATCGCCATCGCGCCCCAGACCGGATGGCCGTCACCCTTGAACGGTTTCAAGAAGCGCGCCTTCTGTTCCTTCGTGCCCGCCGCTCCGACCGCAGCACCGCCGAGTGCGGAGGTCGGCATGCGGAGGTAGAGCGCGGCGTCGCCCCAGCAGAGCTCCTCGACCTGGATGCAGACCTGGACCATGCCGTCCGCGGGTGCGGCGAAGTCGACCGGGGGGCCCTTGCGCCCGTGTTGCCAGAAATAATCCACCCACTCGCTGGGGAGAGTGTGCTCCTCGACGTCGTAACGGCGAGCGATCGGGCGCATCTGCTCGATCGCCATCTTCCGGTAGAAATCTCTCGCGATTCGAGAGTTGTCCGTGAGTTCGAATGAGATCGCCATGGGGGAGTCCTCAGATCAGCGTGAGGGTTTCGAAGGTCGTGAAGCCGCATGCGTTGCGGTGGAGCATCTCGGGCAGGTAGTCGCGGATGTAGCCGTAGCCCCCCAACACTTGGACGGCGCCATCGGTTACGACGCGCGCGACCTGGGCGGCCTGTCGGGATGCGAGTACGGCTTCGCGCGTAGCCTTCGCGCCGCTGTCGAGCAGCCAGGCGGCCTCCCAGACCAGCAGGCGGGCGGCATCGATCTCGATCGCCATGTCGGCAATCTTGAACGCGATGGCTTGCTTGGTCGCGATCGGTGCGCCGAAGGCTTCGCGCTCCTTGGCATAGTCGCGCGCGATCTCGAAAGCTGCGCGCGAGACGCCGACGGCGGTCGCGGCCAGGGCGACTCGGCCACGGTCGATGATCGAATGCACGTCGCAGCCGGCGTCGCCGCCGAGGCGAGCGGATGCGGGGACGCGAACGTCGTCGAGCTCGAGCTCCACCGTCGGCAGGGCGTCGAGGCCGAGATTTCGCTCGGGTGTCGCGGACAGCCCCTGTGTCTTCCGCGGCACCAGAAAGGCCTGCGGGTCGTCGTCTTCCATGGCGATCACGAGCACCTGGTCGCCGCTGTCGAGCCACGGAACGAAGCACTTGTGGCCGCGGAGCGTGTAGTCGCCGCCGTCGCGGGTGGCGCGGGTCGTGGGGCGGAAAGGGTCGAATCGGAAGTCGGGCTCGATCAGCGCGAGCGAACCCGCGTTGAAGCTCGGCCCGAGCAGCGCGGGCAGGATCTCCGCCTTCTGTGGGTCCGTACCGAATTCGGTCACCGGCAGCCCGATCAGCGACGGAGACAGAATGGCGAGCG
Organism: uncultured Gammaproteobacteria bacterium; assembly: GCA_964196055.1. Taxonomy (GTDB): domain Bacteria; phylum Myxococcota_A; class UBA9160; order UBA9160; family SMWR01; genus JAFDEI01. The sequence goes on from CAXMSF010000186.1 coordinate 7,962, forward strand.
CGATCGCGAGGTCGCCGTAGGCGAGTTCTTCGGCGATCAGCGCGCCGGTGACGGCGCTTCGGTCGCCGCCGCCGCCGTGGGCTTCGTCGAGCCCGAGTGCGACCAGCCCGAGTTCGTGTGCCTGCGCGAGAAGGTTCTCCGGCAGCTTTCGCGCTTCGGCGGCGTCGTGTGCCTGCGGGCGGATTTCGTTCGCGGCGAACTGCCGGACGGTGTCGACGATCAGCTGCTGCTCTTCGGTGGGTTCGAATTCGATCAAGTCGGGCCTCATTGCTGGCGGGTCCGACGGCACGCTACCGCCGGTTTGGGGGGGGGCGCCCCGCGAGTACGAAAGGGTCTGATATCGCTCGGAAAACGGGGGCGCAGTCTATCAACTCGCAGGGCCCTCCGCATCGACGGACAGCAGCTCGGAACGCGCGAGTTTGTGTCGTAACCGACGTTCTGGGATGCTTGCGCGTCGGGCACCCGGTAGAACGCCGGTTGCCTCGCGCGGGATCGAATCCTCGCCGCGCTTTCGTCGTCGCGATTCTCGCAATTTCTGGGCGACTCCACGCGTTGCTGACGGTCGATCTTCACGAGATTGGCTTGACGCGGCGGGCCTTCCGTTGTATCCCAGCGCGCGTCAGCGAAACCGTCGCAGCCGCGATTCTGCGCGGAACTTGCGATTGCCCAGGACTGCCCCATCCAAGTTTTGCTCAGGATCGGATCCCGAGCGGCTGGAAGGAGCGCTTGAGCGCCCGGTTCGTTGAAACTCGATACTCCACCGCTTCGACGCCGCACAAGGGACCTGCAGTTTCGCGCATGAGCACGATTCCCCGGACACGACGCCTTCTCATCCTCAGTCCGATCGTCGCCGCCCTCATCGGTGGAACGGTCTTCCTTCTCGGAGCTGGAACTCCGTCCGCGAGCGACGACGCGGCCGTTGTAGCGACCAGCGTCTGCGAGGCCCACGAGTTGCGCGCGCGCGCGGCGGAAGACCCTCACTTCAAGATCGAGATTCCGGCCGAATTCGACCAACAATTCCCGTCGCGTGAAGCCTGTCTGTCCCACGAAGCAGCCAGCGACGAAGAGGCGCCGGGTCCGTTGCAGCCGATCGAATTCAGCCACAAGCACCACGCCGGCACCTACCAGATCGACTGTCAGTACTGCCACTCGAACACCGACTCCTCTCCCTCTGCGGGCGTCCCGTCGGTCGAGCTGTGCATGGGCTGCCACGCTCAGTTCTCGCCCGCCTACGACGAACTCCCGGGAATCCAAACGCTGCGGGAGCACTGGGACCAGCAGAAGCCCATCGAGTGGGAGCAGATCCATCGGGTACCCGAGCACGTCCAGTTCCGACACAACCGCCACGCCAAGGCGGGCATCGAGTGTCAGGCCTGCCATGGGCCGGTCGAAGAACTCGACAAGCTCTACATGACCAAAGACACCAAGTGGTGGCCGTGGGGGTTGCCGACGCAGAAGCTCGAAATGGGATGGTGCATTCAGTGCCATCGCACGGAAGGCGCGTCGCAGGATT
>CAXMSF010000187.1:0-4901 GCA_964196055.1 uncultured Gammaproteobacteria bacterium
CAGTTCGCGCGCCGTCTCTTTTCCGATTCCGGAGTTGGCTCCGGTCACGATGGCTACTCGATCGGTTGTTTCTACGTCTGCGGTGCGTTCCATCTGTGTCGCTTTCTCCGTTCTACCCGGCTCACTCCGGGCCTGTTTCGAATCGAGTAGTCTAGAAGTTTCAGCATTCGGCGCACTTCCCGTTGCAGCGCGAGCGCGTCCTCTAGCGGTTTTGGGCCACGTTTCTCGACTCAATAACACGGAAGGCCCGGGGCCGCTGTCCCTAAATGCCTCGACCGAGGCATGCCAGGACTGCGCGGGCTGACATTTCTTCGTAATTCGAACACATCAGCTTGCTTCGCGATCGCTTCGCTACCTAGAATCGAGGCATGAGCCGAATCCAATCGACCCGAGTGCGAGTGAGGTGGGCTTCCATCGTACTCGCCGCAAGCCTGGTGTGTCTCATGAGTTCTTCCGCCCTGGCAAACTTCGAAGAAGACCTCGCGCGCATCGACGAAGCGCTCAAGACGAATCCCTCGCGTGTCATGGGGCAGGCAGTGGAATCCTGCGTAACGCGTCGGAAAGTCGCCATCACGCTGTGGAATTCAGGACAACAGGCGCGTGCGATGCGTAGACTGAACCGCTGCTTCAGTCTACTCGACATTCCCGAGGAGGCGCCCGAGCGTAAGGTTGCAGCGCCTCCCAGCCCGGAAGCACTTCAGGCGAAGGCCAGACAGGAGATCGAGGCCGCACTCGACCTCACGCCCGACCTCACCAGCGGGCTCAAGATCTATCGGGAGTGTGCCGCGTGCCACCGACCCGAGGGCTGGGGGCTGGAGAGCGGCAGCGTGCCGCAAGTCGCCGGGCAACATCGCAAGGTCCTCATCAAGCAGTTGGCCGACATCCGCGCGGGAAATCGGGACAACGTACTGATGGTCCCGTACTCGTCGGCCGAGAGCATCGGCGGCGCGCAAGCCGTGGCGGATGTCACTGGCTACATCGACACACTCGAAATCAGCGTCAGCAATGGCAAGGGTCCGGGCAACGACCTGGAACTGGGCGAGCGCCTGTATCGTGAGAATTGCGTGCGCTGTCACGGCGAGGCGGGAGAGGGGAAGGACGAAACCTTCATACCGCGCATCCAGTCCCAGCACTTCCAATATCTCCAGCGCCAATTCGAATCGATACGGGGCGGCGAGCGCTGTAATGCCGACCCGGAAATGGTGACCCAGATCCAGCACTTCGGAGAAGCGGAGGCGATCGCGGTACTCGATTACATCTCGCGCCTCGAACCGCCCGCGGCCTTTCAGGCGCCGGAGGGCTGGAAGAACCCCGACTTCCACGAATAGCTGACACAGGACCGGGAACCGTAGCGAGCCAGATCCCGGGAGGTGGTGAAGCGTCTACTCCACCTCGTATCCTCGTGCCTTCATGCAGGCCGAGAATGCGCGGCGAAAGGCCTTACCCTTCGCATCTACCTTCCAACGATGCCCGGGTCGCCCGCGTGAAGCGCGACGCACCAGCGCGGGGCCGCGCTCTCGCGCAACCACTTGCCGTCGACGCGTACATCGAGTTGGGCGAAGTCGAGCGGGATTTCGACCGAGACGATCGCACCCGGCCCGGCCGCGACGCGTTGGAAGCCGACGAGCCTTTGGGGCGGACGCTCGTACTCTGAGTCGGGCACCGAGCCGTAGACCTGGAGCACCGTCGTGCCCGCGCGGGCGCCCGTGTTCTTTAGCTCGACCCGCAAGGTCGCTCCGTCGCGATCGGCCTTCACGAGTTCGAAGGTCGTGTAGCCGAGACCGAAGCCGAACGGCCGCTGCGCTTCGACGCGGTTGTGATCGAGCCACCATTGGCCGTGCAACAGGCCGTACGTCACCTGCTCCACATCCGGATCGAATTCGACGAGGTCATCCGCATCGACCGGAATCGCGAACGGCAGGCGTCCGCCGGGCTCGGCGCCGAACAGCACGTCCGCGAGCGCGTGCCCGCCTTCCATCCCCGGATACCAGAGCATCAGCGTCGCCGCGACGTCGCCCAGCCAGGGCATCACCACCGCGCTGCCGCCCATCACCGCGACCACGACGCGGTCGCTCACCGCAGCCGCTGCCGCAATCAGCGCCTCGTCCTCGGGCGGGAGGCGGAGCGAACGTCGATCGCCTCCCTCGGTCGTCCCGATCGAGCCCACGGGGCGTGCGTCGGTGCCGTCGGCCGGCGGCGGCGGCGCGAAGTCCTTCGGGAAGCCGAGTTCGGGGTGATCGCCGGGCGGCAGTAACGCGCCAAAGTCCGCCATGCCCGACTGCCCGATGTACTCACCTTCGTGCTCGGCCGTGTAGCCCACGACCACCAGCGCGACGTCCGCGTCGCGCGCGACCTCTACATCGGCCTTGCTGTGCACGACCTCGATTCCCGGCAGCGCCGCGCGAATGCCCGCGAGCGGCGTCACGACCTCGGGTTGCAGCACGCTGCTCGAGCCGTTGTCGCCGAGGTTCGGGACGTCGGCAAGGCGACCGAGCAACGCGACCTTCGCAAGCCCCGCACGCTCGAGCGGCAACAGCGGGCCTTCATTGCGCAACAGCACCATCGACGCGACCGCGGCCTCGCGCGCGAGCGCACGATGCTGCGCGCACGCGACCACCGCTTTGCCTGGCTGCCGGTCGTAGACTCGGGCGAAGCGCAGGAAGGTCGCAATCGTCTCGGTCACGCGCGCTTCGACATCCGCTATGTCGAGAGCGCCGCTCTCGAGCGCATCGCCGAGCGCGAGCGCGCGCTGCTGCCGGAACGGCATCTCGATGTTGAGCCCGGCTCCGACGGACTTCACGGCGTCGCGCAGGCCGGCGACGAAATCCGACGTCACGAAGCCATCCCAGCCCCACTCCTTACGCAGGATGTCGATCAGCAGCGTGCGGTTCTCGCCGCACCATTCGCCGTTCAGCGAGTTGTAGGCGCTCATCACGCTCGCCACTCCAGCCTCGGCGACGCGTCTGAAGTGCGGCAGGTAGACTTCGTGCAAGGCACGCTCGTCGGCCGTCACATCGACCTTGAAGCGCGCGTTCTCCATCGAATTGAGCGCAAAGTGCTTCATGCACGCCATCACGTGCTGCTGCAAGCCCTCGCTGAACGCCGCCGCCATCTCGCCCACGTGATGGGGGTCCTCGCCATAGGTCTCCTGCGCGCGCCCCCAGGCCGGGTGTCGCAGCAGATTCATGCATACCGCGCCTGTGTAGGTCGCGCCGCTCGCGCGCAACTCGGCCCCGATGGCGTTCCCCACCCGCCGCTCGAGGTCGGGATCGAACGATGCCGCACGCGCCATCGAGACCGGAAAGACCGTCGCGGGTGCGATCACGCAGCCGCGTGGCCCGTCGGAGAAATCGAGGCCCGGCACGCCAAGGCGTTCCACGTGCGCCGCGGGCCAGGTATGCCGGTGATAGCCGCCGGACCCCATATCGATCAAGCCGGGCCAGGCAATCGTGTCGCCATCGAGGCAACCGAGCTTCTCGACCAGCGTCATCTCGGCGACGATGGCCGCGGCTTCGGCATGGTGGTCGGCACCCTCGGCGACCCGCCTCGCCGCGCGCTCGAAGTGCGTGGATTTCGTCGGATTCGTCATGCCGCGATTCTACACTGTCCTCTTCGTCCCCGGTCCGTCGGCGTTGACATAGAGGCGCGCCATCCGGACAGGGGGGGCTTGGCGCGTCGATAGCCCGCTAATGACAGGAGGATCCCGCAATACTTCAGAGCTTCTTTGATCCCTCTCGCTACGAATGGCGGGAGGTGATGGCTGAACCCGAGCTTCCCTACAAGGTGCACCATGACTACACGCTTCTCGGTTACGACCTGGACGCTGGTACACTCGACATGGTCGTGTGCTGGCAGGGGGACGGCGGTCATTGTGTGATCCATCGCCACACCGCGACCACGACCATCCTGGTGTTCGAGGGCGAGCAGCATCTTTGGGATCTCGATGGAAATCCTGATCGCGGACTGGAAAGAAAACACCTGAGCAAGCTGTATCGTCACCCAGAATGTGGCGACGGATCCAGTTCGACAGCGAGTCGGGGCCGAGGTGGCGCTAAGCTCATGGCGTGATGTGCCGATTCCTTCTTTCGCTACTTCCGGTGGCCTTGCTGCTGGCTTGCGGATCCTCGCCGAGTGCTCCGCCTCACGCGGCAGACACCGCCACGACGGCCTACGCACATGCGAGCGCTGCCGGTCGGCCGGCTCACTGGGGCTACGAGAGTGGGGACGGGCCCTCGCGGTGGGCAGACCTCAGCCCCGCCTATCGCAGCTGTGAAACGGGCAGGGCGCAGTCTCCCATCGATCTCGGCGGCGCCGTTCCAGGCGACGCCAGCGCCCTCCGGGTCGAGTACGAAACAGCTGGTCTTCGGATCGCCCACCACGAGCAGGCGTTGGATCTGCTCGACAACGGCCATACGATCCAGGTCACGCTCGACCACGGCAGCACGATCTTCGAAAGCGGCACCTCCTTCGATCTCGTCCAATACCATTTCCACACCCCGAGCGAGCACACGATCGACGGAAGCAGCTACCCAATGGAGCTGCACTTCGTCCACAAATCGGAGCAGGGTGAACTTGCGGTCCTCGGGGTCCTGATCGAAGAAGGCAATCACAACTCCGCCTTCGACCCGATCTGGAGCAACTTCCCGAGCCGGCCCGGCGAGAGCCTTCACCTCGAGGGAGTCTCGGTGGAGATCGAGGAATTCCTACCCTTGAGCGACGGATACTTCCGCTATCAGGGATCGCTCACCACGCCGCCTTGCAGCGAGGGCGTCCAATGGTTCGTCTGTGACGAGCCGATCGAATTGTCGAAGGCTCAGATCGACGCATTTCGGCGCATCGTGGATCACAACGCCCGCCCGCCGCAACCGATCCACGGTCGTAGGGTCGTTCTCATGGAAGGC
>CAXMSF010000188.1:0-5144 GCA_964196055.1 uncultured Gammaproteobacteria bacterium
GAGACCAAGGCCGATGCTCTTCGCGAGGCTTTCGTCGGGATTCGTGGCGATGACGATCAGCGTCCCGAGATCGAAATGGTGCGGCCAGCAGCGTACTTCGGAGGCGCCGTCTGTTCGCGCTGCGAACGCTGCCAGCGTCTGGTGAGCATTCGCGAACCAGTGCGACAGCTCGCTGAAGGCACCGCGCGATGCGGTCGAAAACGACGCATCGTTTCCAGTGGCGTGCTCCGGGATCGCGTAGTCGGCGCGAGCGAGCCCTCGACTCGGGGTCAATGCCCCCGAACGCGTCATCGCTGCAGCCAGCCAGGCATAGCCCTCCTCGAGCTTCCGACCCTCGAGGCCGAATGTCTCGATCGCTCGACCGCTCTTGTCCACCAGCAGCAGCGACAGATCGGCCACACGCAGTCCGACGTGCGCGTTCGCACGCGGGAGGCAGCGACCCACGAGAGCGCCCAGGGAATCCACCCAGCCGAAGTTGGGGTGGCTATCGTCGGGCTGAGGTTCGAGAAAGCTGACACCTGCGGACGCCACCACCTGCGCAGCCTGGTGGAGCTGCAAGCGGGCATCGACCAGCTCCTTCGGCGGAATGCTGCCGAGCGTCTTCCAACTCATGGATGCAGCCCTCCATAGGCGACGCCGGTCAAGTGGTGCATCTCCCGTTTCCAGGTCGTGAGATCGTCCAGCGAGAATTCGTTCAGGTGGCGATGGCCACACGCGCGAGCCATCACGCGCATGATCTCCGTCGCGCTGACGAAGAAGCGCTCGAGACGCTTGGCTGCGAGGTCCACCTCCAGGCGCGCCCGCAGCTCGGGCCGTTGCGTGGCGATCCCGACCGGGCAGTTGTTGGTGTGGCAGGCGCGCATGCCGAGGCAACCAATGGCCTGGATGGCCGAGTTCGAGATCGCGATGCCGTCGGCGCCGAGCGCCATCGCCTTCACGAAGTCGGAGGGCACTCGCAAGCCGCCCGTGACGATCAACGTGACGTCGCTGCGTCCGGCGCGATCGAGATGGCGTCGCGCTCGAGCCAGGGCGGGGATGGTCGGCACGCTGATGTTGTTGCGAAAGACGAGCGGCGCCGCGCCGGTGCCGCCGCCCCGCCCGTCCAGGATCACGTAGTTGGCTCCCGCGGATAGGGCCGCGTCGATGTCTCGCTCGACGTGTTGAGCCGAGAGCTTGAAACCGATCGGGATGCCGCCGGTGAATTCGCGCAACTGGTCGGCGAAGCGACGGAAGTCGTCCACGTGTTCCCAGTCGGGGAATCGCGACGGCGAAACGGCCGGAGTTCCCTCTGCGAGACCGCGCACCTGCGCGATCTTGCCCTTGACCTTGTGGCCCGGCAGGTGCCCGCCGGTTCCCGTCTTGGCACCCTGTCCGCATTTGAAATGGAGTGCCTGCACCTTGTTCAGGAGTTCCATTTCGAAGCCGAAGCGCGACGAGGCCAACTCGTAGAAGTAACGGCTGTTCTCGCTTTGCTCCTCCGGAAGCATGCCGCCTTCGCCGGAGCAGATACCAGTCCCCGCGGCTTCTGCGCCCCTGGCCAGTGCGGTCTTCGCCTCCTCCGAGAGCGCGCCGAAGCTCATGTCCGACACGAAGAGGGGGATCTGCAGCCGCAGCGGCTTCGCGGCGCCGGGGCCGATCACCAGATCGGTCGCCACTTCTTCGTCGTCGAGGAGCGGCACGCGGGCGAGCTGGGCGGTCACGATCTGGATGTCGTCCCAACTCGGAAGTTCCGCGCGCGGTACGCCCATCGCGTCCACTCGCCCGTGGTGGCCCACGCGTTCGAGCCCGTGCTCGGCCATTTCCTGGATCCACTGGTTGTAGGGCTCGTCGGGTGTTCCGTGCGGGTCTGCATAGGCGCCCTGGTAGGCGCTGCGGTCGAAGGGCTGGGGATGGCAACGCTCCCAGTCGCGCACTTCGTCCTCGTCCACGAAGACGCCGCCGTCTTCGATCCAGTGGCTGAACTTCTTCAGGACATCGTCGTTCGTGTAGGCCGAAACCCCCGTTCGGAAGCGGTAGTCCCAACCATGCACACCGCAGATCAGGTCCTCCCCCCGGACCTCACCGTCCGAGAGCAACGCGCCCCGGTGAAGACAACGCCCATACAGGACGGAGACCTCGTCCTCGTCCGGCCAGCGCCCTGGCGGGTTTCGCCGGATCCAAATCGCTGAATGTTCCGATGCGCACTTTCTTCATGGATTCAGGAGCTCCCGATGGAAACGCGGCGAAGATCTCGCCGAGGCCGCTTTGATGCCGCGGAAGCGCCGGGTTTCAGAAAATGAGTGCCCGATCCCCCGGTACTGCCGCTGCGCGATTGTGAGGCGTGTTCCGATTCGCTGATTACAGGAACTTACTCCGAGCGTGCTTCCTTCACCGCAGCTTCGATCCGCGCTCCGTACTCCACGTCCGCATTGCGGAAATGGGCGATCGCCCGGTCGACGATGTCCCGGCGGCTCACCTGAGCGAGGCTCCCGCCGATGCGCGCCACCAGTCGGGCTCGCTCGTCTTCCGCCATGACGCGGTAGAGCGAACCGGCCTGTCCGTAATCGTCGTCCTCGCTGTGGAGTTCGGTCGCCGTCGTGCCCGAAACGCCGGACACATCGAGCCCGTTTGCGAGGGGCTCGCCACCCTGAACCGGCCCGCCGAAGCTGTTCGGCTCGTAGTTCTTGGCGCGGCGCGGCGGAACCTCGAATTGCATCGCGCCGTCGCGGCCGTAGTTGTCGGCTCCGCCCGGCACGGCGCGCGGCGCGTTGACGGGCAATCGCGTGTGGTTGACTCCGAGCCGGTAGCGGTGGGCATCGCCGTAAGCGAAGAGCCGTCCCTGCAGCATCTTGTCGGGCGACGGACCGATGCCGGGCACGAAGTTCCCCGGAGAGAACGCCGCTTGCTCGACTTCGGCGAAGTAGTTGTCGGGGTTGCGGTTCAAGGTCAGGGTTCCGACCTCGATCAACGGGTAGTCGGAATGGGGCCAGACCTTGGTGAGGTCGAAGGGGTTGAAGCGATAATTCGTCGCATCGGCCTCGGGCATCACCTGCACCTTGAGCGTCCAGGACGGGAAGTCGCCGTTCTCGATCGCCTCGAGCAGATCCTGCTGGTGCGCCTGCGGATTGGCGCCCGCAACCCGTGCGGACTCCTCGTCGCTGAGGCAGCGGACTCCCTGATTGGTCTTGAAGTGGAACTTCACCCAATGCCGTTCGCCGGCTGCGTTCACCCATTGGAAGGTATGGGATCCGTAGCCGTTCATATGCCGGTAACCGGCCGGGATACCGCGATCGCCGAAGAGCCACGTGAACTGGTGGGTCGCCTCCGGGCTCAGCGAGAAGAAGTCCCACACGTTGTCGGGCTCCTGCTGGTTGGTAAAGGGATCGGTTTTCTGACTGTGGACGAAGTCCGGGAACTTGATCGGATCGCGCAGGAAGAAGACCGGCGTGTTGTTCCCGGCCAGGTCCCAGTTGCCCTCCTCGGTGTAGAACTTGAGCGCGAAGCCGCGCGGGTCGCGCACCGAATCCGCTGCGCCCTTCGAGCCCGCGACCGTGGAGAAGCGCGCGAAGACCTCGGTCTGCTTGCCGACGCTCTCGAACATCTTCATGCGGGTCCACTGCGGCACGTCCGGGTTCGTCACGACGAAACTCCCGTAGGCCCCCGAGCCCACTGCGTGGACCACCCGTTCGGGAATTCGCTCACGGCCGAAACGCGCGAGTTTCTCGATCAGGTGTTGGTCCTGGAGGAGCAGCGGCCCACCCGGGCCTGCGCTCTGTGAGTTCTGGTTGTCGGCGACGGGTGCACCGGATTCGCTGCGAAGTCGATCGCCCATGCTGAACTCCTCTGTGTGGGTGCGGTGTGAGAGGACCATCGGGCAATTCGAACCATAGTTCCAATTGATAATTATTATATATCGAGTAACTTTTGATTATGACGACAATTCGCCAACTCGAGTACATCACCGCAATCGACGACCACGGCAGTTTCCAGGCCGCCGCCGACGCTTGTCACGTCACCCAGCCCGGGCTCAGCGCCCAGGTGCGTCAGCTGGAGGACATGCTCGAACTCCAGCTCTTCGAACGCGGGCGCAAGCCGGTGCTCGTCACGCCCTCCGGCCGCGAGATCCTGACTCGAGCGCGTCGGGTTCTCACGGCCGTAGCGGAACTTCACGAGGCTGCGCGCAGTGCGAGTCGGCCGCTCACGGGCCCGCTGCGCCTCGGCGTCATTCCCACCGTGGCGCCGTTCTTGTTGCCCGCGGTGCTGCCCGCGGTACGCCGCGCGCATCCTGAGCTTCGGCTCGAACTCCACGAAGCACACACTCTCGATCTCGTCGCGGCGCTTGCGCGGGGTGAACTCGACCTGTTGCTGCTGGCGCTCGAGGCCCCACTGGGCGACACGGACACTCTTCCGCTGTTCGAGGACCCCTTCATGCTCGCGGTGCCGCGGGAACACCGCCTTGCCGACCGCAAGCGCATTCGCGAATCCGACCTTGCCGGGGAAGTGGTGCTGCTACTCGACGACGGACACTGCCTGCGCGATCAGGCTCTCTCGATCTGCAGCAGCGCCGGCGCCTCCGAGTTGGGCGACTTCCGTGCCAGCAGCCTGACGACCTTGGTCCACATGGCCGCGAGCGGCGCGGGCGTGACGCTGCTCCCGGCTCTGGCTACACGGGTGCCGGCTGCGCTCGATCGCGACCTCTCGCTCGTGCCGTTCACGCGGCCCGTTCCCAAGCGAACGATCGGGCTCGCCTGGCGCAAGACCTCACCACGCGGTGCAGAGTTCGCGGAGCTGGCACCCTTGCTCCGGCCTGATTCGAGACATGCAGCTTGAAGTCGCCTTGGCTTCGTCAGGGGCAGCGCCCACTCGAAGCGGAGCGAATGACGAAGGCGAGCGAAGCGGCACGCTCGCCTGACCGCGAAGCGCAATCAAAGCTCGGCGAAACGAAGAACGGGGGGCCGGCTCGCGCCGAACCCCCGTCGATTGGATGCGCTCCTTCGCTCAGCGCGGCGGGACGCGGGTCCCCCACGTTCCCGGCTTCCCCCGCGAAACACGCCCCTATACCAGGGGGCCGGTCAACGGGCGCGGCGGCGTCCGAGGAGCAGCAGGAAGCCGACACCGGCACTCACCATCAGCGACCCGCCCGGCTCCGGACAGTCGATGATGTC
>CAXMSF010000189.1:0-3623 GCA_964196055.1 uncultured Gammaproteobacteria bacterium
TCGAGCGCTGCAGCCACGGACGAACGCGCGAGATTCGGCAATGAGCGCGATTGCGCCGTGGCTCGGCGCGCGTGCACGGATCTCGGGGGCACTCCCATCGATCGAGTGCCACGACACCGTGCTCAGCTACGCGGAGCTTCATACGCGTGCCTACGAGACCGCCGGGCGTCTCGCCGAACTCGGAATCGGCGCTGGCGATGTCGTCGCACTGCTGCTCGAAAACGGCGTCCCGTTCGTCGAATTGTTGTACGCCTCGATACTCTCGGGTGCGGTCCTGCTCCCCCTCAACCTTCGCCTCACCCCGAGCGAGTTGCGAGCGCAGCTGCGCGACGCGCGGGCCCGGCTGCTACTACACGGCGAGGGCGAACTCGCGGAGCGCGCGCGTGCCGCCGTCCCCCCCGGATGCCACTGCTTGGAGACCGCCGGCGCACGACGCGCGTTCGAGCCCGCGCCGACGCACGACCGCGCTAACACGACCTTCGCCGAGGTCCGACCCGATTCGACGCTCGCCGTCTTGTTCACGTCGGGCACCTCCGGCGCGCCCAAAGGGAGCGAGCTCACGCACGCGAACTTCCATTGGAGTGCGCTGGCATCGGCAGCCCACCTCGGCGCCGACTCCCGCGACCGCTGGCTCGCCTGCATGCCGTTTTTTCACGTCGGCGGATTGTCGATCCTGATTCGCGCGCTGCTCTACGGAAGTTCCGTCGTGGTACACGAACGTTTCGACGCCGAGGCGACCGACCGCACGCTCGACCGAGACGGCATCACCCACGTGTCGCTGGTCGCTACGATGCTCGCGCGCATCCTCGACGTGCGCGGCTCGCGGCCCGCCCCCGACACGCTGCGCTGCGTGCTCCTCGGCGGCGGTCCAGCACCGACGGACTTGATCGATCGCGCGATGGATCTCGGCTTTCCGATCGCGCCCACCTACGGCCTGACGGAAGCCGCCTCCCAGGTCGCCACGCGGCCACCGGGGCCTCGCGCTGCGGGCGCGGGCGCGGGCCTCGTGCCGCTCGTCGGAAACGAACTGCGCATCGTCGCAGAAGACGGCCACGACTGCGCCGACGGCGATGCCGGCGAGCTGTGGTTACGCGGTCCAACCGTGATGAGCGGCTATCTGCAGCGGCCCTCGGAAACCGCCTCCGCACTCGTCGACGGTTGGCTCCGCACGGGCGACGTCGCGATTCGAGCCGGCGACGGGACGCTCACGATTCTCGAACGGCGCAGCGACCTGATCATCTCCGGCGGAGAGAACGTCTATCCCGCGGAAGTCGAGGCGGCGCTGTGCGAGCACCCGGCAGTCGTCGACGCCGCGGTCGCCGCGGTCGCGGACCCGGAATTCGGCCAGCGCCCCGCCGCCTGGCTGGTCTTCCACCCGGACGCACACGCGATTCCCGCTGCGGACGCGTTGCGGCAATTCTGCCGACGTCGCCTCGCGGCCTTCAAGGTTCCGGTCCGCTTCGAGCGCCTCGATGCCCTGCCCCGCACCGCCTCCGGAAAGCTGCAGCGCGGGGAGCTGAAACTCGAAACGCCCCTTTCCGATTGAATTCCAGCGAGTTACCCGCGCCGACGCGCCGCGGAACGAGTTCTTTCGAGACGCGGCGATAGAAGACTGCTCGTGCCCTGAAGAACTCTCTGCCTTCCGATTCGCTCCGCCGTGTCGGCAGGCGCTTTCCGGGGTGCCTGCAAGACCCGCCGCCGTCGGGCGGGGGGAGGGGTCGAAGCGACTGTGTTCGAGCGGAGATCCCTCCCCGACTCCGGCCGCGGGCGCGCGAGCACCGATCGCGCAAGAGATGCCTTCTCTGGGGAGTGTGCCGACACGGCGGCGCGAATCGGAAGGCAAAAAGAACTCAAGCGACTCGTGCTTCGAGTCGTTGAAGATGGCGAAGGCGCCCGCGAGAGGACCACAAGCATGCGCGTCCACCACCGATCGGCCGCAGTCCTGGCCGCCCTGCTATTTACCGCGGTACCCGCATCCGCGACGCTGATCACACCGCCCATACTCGAGATCGCGGGCGAAGTCGCGCCGCAACCCAGCTCGCCGCTGCTCGAATTCGACGTGGAGGAGTGGGTCTCCTTCATCAGCAGTGACGTCCCCGAGTATCAGCTGTCGGCGCTCGGGTCGGGAATCGACGAGTTCGGCGAAGCGAGCGCATTCCAGATGCCGCTGCCCAACGTCGTCGAACGGATCCTCACTCAGGTATCGAAGCGACCGTAGCCGGAATCGCACCCATGGGTCGCGAGCGCCTCCGCTCCGCGTCGGCCGCCTTCGGCCAGTGCTTCACGACTCGGTCAGCTAGTCGCTACAGGTCTGGCTGCGCGGCGGCGTCGAGCTGCACTCGATCCCGTCCGTTACCCCGCCTGACAGAACCGCACACGCCGAGCTGACCGCGCCGGAGATCGCCTGCTTGCGATCGATCGCAGTCGACGTGCGACAGACCGTCTCCCCGCGATAAGCCACGCAGACTTCGCATTCGACCCGACTCTCCGCCATGACGGCGTAGATCATCGCGCCGACGAACAAGGCTCCGATCAAAATTCCGACGATGGTTCGCATGGACGAGAATCATAGCGTTCGGGCGAGGCGATGGAGCAGCGTCGGAACGAGAACCCCCAGCCGCGTCGATTCGCCCGGCGGAGAGGGCGGCCCACGAGTATCTTCGGGGCATGGCGGTCCCCGGATCCGACGATAAGCTCCCCGATCTGCCGGTCGACTGGGACGAGATCGAGCACGAAGCCACCGATCTCCTGCAGACCTATCTGCGCATCGACACCACGAACCCGCCGGGCGGCGAAGAGGCCGGTGCGCAGTTCATCGCCCAGACGCTGCGCAGGGACGGCATCGAACCGACCTTCTACGATGCCGGAAACGATCGCGTTTCACTCTCCGCGCGCTTGCCCGGAACGAACACCGCCGGATCGCTGCCGCTGGTACTGCTTTCCCACATCGACGTCGTGCCGGTCGAACGCGACTACTGGACCGTGGATCCGTACGCGGGCACGCTCAAGGACGGCGTGCTGTGGGGCCGCGGCGCACTCGACATGAAGGGCATGGCGGTGATGGAGCTACTCGCGTTCGCGCTGATCAAGCGCCACCGCGTCCCACACGAACGCGACCTGCTCTTCCTCGCGGTCGCAGACGAGGAAGCCGCCAGCAAGTCGGGGATGAGCTGGCTCGCCGAGCACCATCCCGAGCTGTTGCGGGCCGACGCCGTGATCAACGAAGGCGCATTCGGTTTCGGAGAGCTGATGGGACACCGCGGCCTGATCTTCGGCGTCGCCACCAGTGAGAAGGCTCCGCTGTGGTTGCGCTTGACCGCCACCGGACGGCCCGGCCACGGATCGATCCCGCACGGCCAGAACGCAGCGCTGCGGCTGATCGAGGCGCTCGCACGCGTCGCGGCGGTCGAGCGGACTGCAACGCTGCGGCCCGAAACCCAGCTGACGCTCGAGACGCTGAAGCAGGTGGGCCTGTTCCCGGCCGACCTCGATGTCACCGATCCGAACGTGCTGCAAGGGCTCGCGGGCGCGAGTGATCTCGTGCGTGCGCTGGTCTGCAACTCGGTCAGCCTCACGTCGATCGGTGGCGGCTCCAAGATCAACGTGATCCCGGCAAGAAGCGA
>CAXMSF010000190.1:0-3594 GCA_964196055.1 uncultured Gammaproteobacteria bacterium
CCCCAAGCTCGCGCTCCTTCGAGTTGTTTGGGCTCGATTGGCGATGTGCGTGATCGGAGCTGGGAATTTCGCAGCTTGTTTTGCCTATGCTCTGCCCCGTACGACACAGGACGGGAAAGCCGGGTAAGGAGCGATCATGAGCCAAGGCGGCGGGCAAGTCGAATACGACGCAATCGTCGTCGGGGCCGGGATCTCCGGGCTGGGCCTCTCCGCTCTGCTCTCGAATGCCGGCAAACGCGTGCTCACTCTGGAATGGGCCGCGCACATTGGTGGGCGGGCGCACTCCTTCGAGAGGAAGGGCCACATCATGAATATCGGTGGCCCGCGGGCGGGGCTCGCGAACGGAAGAGTCGACGCGTTGTTTGCCGAACTCGGTTTGGAGCCCGGCGAGCGGGGCTTCTTCGAGGGCGTGAAGACCTACCGCGACGGCGAGTTCATCTCGCTTCCCACGCTCATGCTGCGGGGTGACCGGGAAGAGGCCGGCAAGCTGATGGCGACGACCCGAGAACTCGCAGAGTCCGGCGATCTCGCGAAGTACGACGCCATGACGGCGCAGGAGTGGATCGAGCCGCGGGTGAAGAGCACCGAGGTGCTGGACACCGCCCGCTACGCGAGCATCGTCATGAACACGATCCCGCGACTCGAGGACGTTGCGGCCAGCGCGTTATTCGAGTCGATGCGAATCATCCAGAGCAATCCCCGCATCTATCTGGCCGCGCACGGTTATGGGGACTTCATGCGCATTCTGGCCGAGGCCTCGGCAAAGAACGGCGGCGAGCTTCGAACCTCCTCCAAGGTGGACGAGATTCTGATCGAGGACGGGCGCGTCCGAGGTGTCGTCATCGACAAGGCGGGACGCGCTGAGAGAATCGAGGCGCCGGTGGTGGCCGCTGCACTGCCAGTCTGGGAACTCTTCGGAATGGCCGACGAGAGCGTCTTCCCGAACGACTTCGTAGCCAAGGTGAAACACCTCGACCGAAAGACGGCGATCTTCGGGCTCACCGTCGCGCTTCGTGAGCCGCTGTACGACGACAAGTACTTTCTCCTGACCGACGGCCCGCGCTGCCAGCACCCGATCTCGGCCTTCATGGCCAGCAATATCGCTCCCGCCGTGGCACCGGAGGGAGAGCATCTCTTCGAAGTCTGCTGCCAATGCGACCATGAGCTCCGCGACGACCCCGACCGCCTCGACGAAGTCGTTCCGTTGCTGCGAGAGGATCTCGAGGAGTTCTTCCCCGGCTGGCAGGAAAAGGTGATCTGGCAGGAGTCCTACTGCCACTGGGAGGAGCCGGCCCGAACCGCCGGCCGCGCCGGGGTGTTCCGCCCCGAGGTCAGCGTGCCGAGCGTCGAGGGGCTCTATCTGACCGGTGACAGCGTGGCTTCACGAGCGCTGCCGGGCCTCGAGTGCGCCGCGGATTCCGCCATGCTCTGTGCGAAGGCGATTCTGTCGCGTTAGCCCTGTGCGGCAGAGGGCGGGCGGGGCACCGCCGCTCGATCGCTGAATGCTGACGCTGCGGCGGTCGTCTCACCTGCGAAAGCCAGTGCCGCTCCCTGCAAGGCGCGAGAGAGCAACGACTTGGTCGTCCTCTGCCTTCCGGTTCGCTCCGCCGTGTCGGCAGACTCCCCAGAGAAGGCCCCTCCCTCCGCCCGACTGCGGCGGGTCGTCTTGCAGACACCCAGGAAAGCGCCCGACGACACGGCGGAGCGAATCGGATAGAGAAGAGGCCCCTGACCTGATCCGAGATCTCGCAGACCACCCGCGGCGGAGGTTTTTCCGCGCCCGGCCCGCGGGCGGCTATTCGGGGCGGGTCTGGAATTCGGAGAGCTGGTCGCGGTATTGGCTGCGGACGGCGTTGATTTCGGGGCGGGTGAAGCCGAGTTCTTCACCGATCGCCGAGATCTCCGAACTTTCGACGTTCGAGATAGAGCCGTCCGCGGCGGCCACGGCGAACAGGCATTGCAGCAGCTCGCCGCGCTGCTCCTTCGATGAGTATTTGCGGAATTCGCGCGTCACCACGTAGTTTTCGGTTTCGCCGAGCAATTTCGCCTGGGTCTTCGCAATCTGGACCACCAGCACGGCCTCAGCGGGCGATAGCGAGGCGAGCTCGGTCGCGATGCGCTCCATTTCGGCGGTTTCGTCGTCGTCGATGTCGAGGTCCGCGTGTGCGACGCGTGCGAGCACGTAGGCGAAGCCGGCCAGGTAGCGGGCCTTCTCCGCAGGCAGGCGGTCGAGCTCGGCCGCAATCCGGCGCACCGTCGCCGTGTCGCCCGCATCGCTGCCGCGGTCATCCCCCAGCCCGAGAAACTTCTTCAACAACGACAATGCATCCTCCTCCGAATCGCGCCCAAGCTCTAACAGATCACCGGCCCCAATTTACACCACCCACCCTTCCCGTCGGGTCTCGGCATGGGCCCATACTCGAACGTCGCGCCGGAGCCGGCTCGAATTCCTATTCGTCTGGAGCCGAAGGTTCGGGGGCGGATGCGGGCGTCTCCTTGATGTAGACGTCGTGTTTCGAGTAGGGAATCTCGATTCCTTCACGATCGAATGCCTTGTAGATCTCTATCAGGAGTTCGTGTTTGATCCCGCCCCGTTGTTCGGGGTGATCGATCCAGATCAACAGGTCGAAGTCGAGGCTCGACGAGCCGAAGCCCCGCAGGCGAACCCGCGGTTCAGGATTGGCACAGGTCTCGGGGTGGGCTAGGCCGATTTCTCCGAGGATGCGCATCACCTGATCGACGTCCGATCCGTAGGCGACGCCGACGGGAACCGCGGTGCGGATCTTGAGGTGGGGACCGCCGCTCTCGTTGATGATCTTCGCATTGGCGATCACGCCGTTCGGAATCGTGATCTCGACGTCGTCGCGGGTGAGCAGGCGGGTGCTGCGCAGGCCGATCGCTGATACCCGTCCCCGCTCGCCGGAATCGAGGTTGATGTAGTCGCCGATCTTGTAGGGCGCATCCGCAACGATGAAGAAGCCCGAGAATAGATTTGCGAGCGTGTCCTTCGCCGCGAAGCCGACCGCAATGCCCACGATGCCCGCCGATGCGAGCCAACCGACCGGATTGATGCCCCAGATGAGCAGCAGGACGTAGCTGCCGAACAGGATCGTCAGGAGTTTGGTCGAGAGGTCGAATAACGGGATCGTGCGCGTTTCGATCAGGGTGAAGTGCTCGTGATTCCCAAGTGTGTCCAGGAGCGAGTCCGAGATCCGGAGGATTGCACGCATCCAGCTCGCGACGATGACCGAGAGCAACGAGTTGACGATGACCGACGTGCCGATCGGGAGCATGGCGACATTCGTGGCGAAGCTCAGGCCGATGAAGAGAATCGTCGTGAAGACCGGCTTTCGCAGGTCTTGCAGGATCCGGTCGTCGACGAGTGAGGCGCTCAAGCCGGCGAGTCGCCTCAAGCTCCGGAACACGACGACCCGGATCAACACCGCGAGCACGAAGAAGCTGAGCGCGATGACGAGAGCGCCGACCAGCGGAATCCGGTCGATGATTTCCCAGACGGGAATCAGGCTCTCGGGCAACCAGTCGACGACCGGCGGCAGGAATTCCGCGAGCGGTTCGACGTCGATGTCCACCTGG
>CAXMSF010000191.1:0-9724 GCA_964196055.1 uncultured Gammaproteobacteria bacterium
CGGCCCACGTGGCATTCGAGCGCACGTGCCCGAACGGCAGACCGGTCACGAACGGCACGCCAAGCGGGCGAAACACGTCGCCGATCACGTCCAACACACTGCTCTCGGGAAAACGGTCGTCACTGCAACTCGAGAAATCACCGATCCCGACACCGGCCAGCCGCACGAACTTCCCAGCGCCTCGAAGCTGTTGCAACATGCGATCGATTCGGTACGGACGCTCTCCGACATCTTCGAGCAACAGGATCGCGCCGCGAGTATCGACCTCCCAGGTCGTTCCGATGCTCGCCGCGACCAGCGAGAGCGAACCACCCACGAGCCGCCCCTCGGCGCGCCCGCCGCCGTGCGCGTCGCCGCGAATCGGCTGCGTCAGATCTGCGGTTCCGCAGAGCCTCGCAACCAGTGTATCGATCGATTCGGGGTCGACATCCTCACCGCGGTCGAGCATCGGCCCGTGGAAGCCCATCAGCCCCGCGCAACGCCGCTGCCAGAGCAGCAGTGCGGTGATGTCGCTGTAGCCCACGAGCGGCTTCGACGCGGCGCGGACGCGCTCGGAATCGAGGGCCGTGAGGATCCTGTCGCAGCCGTAGCCGCCGCGCGCGCAGACGATGCCGTCGACACGGTCGTCGTCGATCCAACCCATGAACTCATCGACGCGGCGCGCGTCGTCACCCGCCAGGTAGCCGCAACGATCGAGCAGGTCGTCGCGGCGCAGCGTCTCGAAGCCCGCGTTTCGAAGCATCGCTTCGCCGGCGGCGAGCTTCTGCGGATCGACCGGACCCCCGGGAGCTGCGATGGCGAGGACGGCGCCGGGCGCGAGTGCGCGTGGTTTGATCAGACGCGGCACCTAGAAAACTTCGTCAGGGTCGTCATAATCGCCGCCGGACATTGCACCTTGGGGGGCGGCAAAACCCTGCCCCGGCCCCTCGGTGTCGAGATGCGACGTATCGAGATCACGGAAGACGGCGTATTTCTTCTCGAACGTGAGTTTCACGGTCCCAGTCGGTCCGTTGCGCTGTTTCGAGATGATCAGCTCCGCGAGCTTGTGGTTCTCTTCGGTCGGGTTGTAGACCTCGTCGCGGTAGATGAACGCGATCACGTCCGCATCCTGTTCGATCGCACCCGACTCACGCAGGTCACCCATGTTCGGGCGACGCTTGTCCGGATCGCGCTGTTCGGGGCCGCGGTTCAGCTGCGACAGCGCGAGCACCGGCAGATTCAACTCCTTGGCGAGCGCCTTCAAGCCGTGGCTGATCTCGGCGATTTCGAGATCCTTGCGGTTGGTCCGTGTGTCGCCGTGGGCGAGCTGCAAGTAATCGACCATCACCATGTCGAGCCCGCGCTCGGAGTTGAGCCGCCGGCATTTCGCCTTGATCTCGAGGATCGTCACCATTCCGCTGTCGTCGATCCAGATGTCCGCATCCGCGAGCTTCGCACCGGCCGCAACCAATCGCTTGTGATCGGCCGCCATGCCAAAGCCCTTGCGGAAGCTCGCGAAGTCGACCGTTGCCTCCGACGACAACAAGCGTAGAGCGAGCGACAGCTTGGTCATCTCGAGCGAGAAGATCGCAACCTTCTTGCCGTGGAGGAGCGACGCGTTGCGCGCGATGTTGAGCGCCATCGCGGTCTTACCCATGCTCGGCCGCGCAGCCAGGATGATGAGCTCGCCCGGCTGAAAGCCGCCGGTAATCTCGTCGAGATCCTTGAGTCCGGTGGGCACACCCGTGAGCTCGCCCGCGCGCTCCATCAACGCCTCGACGTAGTCGAGTGCCACGTTCATTTCCTCGTGGATCGACTGGAACGAGCTCTGGCTGTTCTGCTCACCGATGTCGAGGATCTTCCCCTCGGCCAGATCGAGCAGGTGCTCGGCGCGATCGGAATCTTCGAAACCGGATTCGACGATCTCGGTCGCGACGGAAATCAGGCCGCGCTTGATCGACTTGTCGCGCACGATGCGCGCGTGATGGACGACATTGGCCGCAGTCGCCTCGTAGTCACCGATCTCCGCGAGGTAGACCGGGCCACCGATCGCGTCGAGCGTCTTCTGCGCGTTCATGAAACTCGACAGCGTATGAAGATCGACCGGCTCGTTCGCATCCTGCATCAGCAACATGCTCTCGTAGATCTTCTGGTGTGCCGGATGATAGAAATCCGGCGGGCGCACCTCGTTCAGGACCGTGTGGATGGCGTCGTTGTCGAGCAACAACGCCGAGAGGACGGCCTTCTCCGCTTCGATGTCGCTCGGCGGAACGCGACCGGCGGGCCGATCGCGCGCGTCGTTCGCGTCGTTGAATTTCGACAAGGGCCCCCCGACCACGCGCACCCGCACGAGCGTGTGCGGTGGTGTCCGCCATTCTATCAGGAGGCCGAGTCTCGGACGACCCGGAAATCACGCGGCCGGCCTACTCCTCAGCGGTGACGCTGACCGTGACCTCGGCGACGACCTCACCACGCAGGCGAATCGGAACCTTGTGATTGCCGACTTCCTTGATCGGCTCGGCGAGAACGATCTTGCGGCGGTCGATTTCAAACCCCTTTTCGGAGAGCATCGCAGCCACATGGGCCGACGTCACCGAACCGAAGAGCTTGCCCTCCTCGCCGGATTTCGCCACGAAGGAGAGCGCCAGATTCTGAAGGCGATCGCGCAACGCGGAGAGATCCTTCAGCTGCTTGGCGAGTTTCTCCTCCACCACGCGCTTGTTGTGCTCGAGTTGCTTGATCTTCGACTCCGTCGCGAGAATCGCCTTCCCCTTCGGGAGCAGGTAGTTCCGCGCGTAGCCGACCTTGGTCTTCACCAGATCCCCGGCATCGCCGAGGGCCGGAACGTCTTCTTGCAGGATCAGATTGACGGTGCGCATCGGTGATCCCCCAGGGCTATTGGCCCTGCCCCGAGTAGGGCAGGAGCGCAATGTGGCGCGCGCGCTTGATCGCAACCGCGAGCTTACGCTGGTGTTTGGCGCAGTTACCCGAGATGCGACGCGGAATCATCTTGCCGACCTCGGCCACGAAGAGCCGCAGCGACTTCGGATCCTTGTAGTCGATCTCGATGCTCGAATCGGCGCAGAAGCGACACACCTTCCGCCGGACGAATCCACCTTTCTTCTTCTGCTTGCGCGCCTTCTTGCGAGCGCGCGCCCGCAGACGACCGCGAACACTGGTGTCCGGGGGCGGCCGATCGCCGCGATCCCCGCGTCCGCCTCGCCCGCCGTACCCGCCACCTTCCGTGGGTGCACCCATGGCTAGGACTCCTTCTCGGCCGAGTCGTCGCCCTCGGCTTCCGGCTCTTCGGATGTGGCTTCCACGACGGATTCGTCGCTGTCATCGCCTTCTCCGGCCTCATCTTCGGAGGTCGCCTCATCTTCGGAGGTCGCCTCGTCTTCGGCGGGGTTCGCAGCCGCCTCTGCGGCCGCCTCTGCAGCCGCCTTTGCGGCCGCCTCCGCAGCGACTACCGCTGCTGCTTCCGCCGCGACCGCAGCCTCGGCCTCACGCTCGGCCCGCGCGGCGGCTTCTTCGGCTTCGCGCGCGGCCCGCTCTGCGGCCTTCTGCTCGCGGATCCGGACTTCCTCAGCGGCTTCCGCCTTGCGGGCTTCGACGTCGGGGACGTCTTCGGCCACCAGGACGGTCAGGAAACGCAGCACCGAATCGTCGAGGCGCAGTACGCGCTCGAGGCCGGGGATCAATTGGCCGCTGTCCAGGAAATGGAGCATCACGTAGCGCCCCTTCTGGAAATTCTGGATTTCGTATGCGAGACGACGCCGACCCTGGTCGTCGTACATCAGGCGAACGCCGTCGGCCGCTTCGACGATCCCGTCGAGCTTGACGCAGAACTCCGCGACCCCCTCTTCAGAGATCTCGGGCTGTATGATGATTGTGGTTTCGTATTCCCGCACTGAACCTCCTCGTGGACCGGGGCCCCGAGGGCCGCGGAGCCGCTGTTTCGATGGCGCCGTCGCGGAATCAACGACGCCTGCAGCGACTGAGGTGTATGGAGAAACCGCCGATCGGTTTCGCTGGGAGCGATTGGATAGCAGATGCGCTCAGCTCAGGCGAGGCTGAGATCCGCCGCCCGGGGTGCGATTGCCTCTAGGGGCGCGAGAGCGCTTCGCAGCCATTGCTTCCACGCCGTCGCATGACCCGACTCTCCGGGCCCCGGCGTCGTCAGGCTCAGATCAGCTCGAGGAACAGCCGGTGGACCCGTCCGTCGTCGGTCAATTCGGGGTGGAAGGTCGCCGCGAGCACCGCTCCCTCGCGGACCAGCACCGGCCAGCCTTCGACCTCGGCCAGCACCTCGACACCCGGCCCGAGGTCGCGCAAGCGCGGTGCGCGGATGAAGACGCAGCGCAGCCCCGCGAACGCACCGGCGTCGGCCTCGGCAGAGAACGAATCGACCTGGGTTCCGTAGGCATTGCGCAGCGCCGTCGCATCGAGCAGGCCGAGACTGCGAACCGGGTGGTTCTCGACCTCGTTCGCGAGCAGAACCGCGCCCGCGCAGGTCCCGAACACGGGCCGCCCCGACCGCGCAAAGGACTCGATCGGCGCGTATAGACCGAGCCGATCGAGACCCTTCGCGATCGTCGTGCTCTCGCCGCCGGGCAGAATCAGGGCAGCCAGCCCGTCGAGATCCTTTTCTCGACGCACCGGCACGCCACGCGCCCCGGCGCGCTCGAGCGCACGAAAGTGTGCATCGAAATCACCCTGGATCGCGAGCACCCCCACCTGCGCTCCCGAAGCTGCCATCCGCCTACCAGCCCCGGTTCGCCATCCGCTCGTTCTCCGACAGCGTGGACATTTCGATGCCCTCCATCGCGTCACCGAGCCCACGACAGGAGGCGAGCACTTCCTCGGCGTCCTGCCAGTGCGTGGTCGCGCGCACGATCGCGCGTGCGCGGGCCGCCGGATCCTCGCTCTTGAAGATCCCGGAGCCGACGAAGACCGTCTCGGCGCCGAGGGCCATGCAGAGCGCCGCGTCCGGAGGCGTCGCAACACCGCCGGCCGCGAAGTTCGGAACCGGCAGCTTGCCGGTCTCGGCAACTCTGCGAACCAGGTCGACCGGCGCCTGGAGCTCCTTGGCCTTGGTCGCCAGCTCTTCGGGCAGCAGCCCCGCCACCGCGCGAATCTCGCCCGTCACCGTGCGCAGATGGCGAACCGCCTCGACGATGTTGCCGCTCCCGGCCTCGCCCTTGGTGCGAATCATCGCGGCACCTTCGCCGATTCGACGCAACGCCTCGCCGAGATTCCGCGCGCCACAGACGAAGGGCGATCGGAACGGGAATTTGTCGACGTGGTGTTCGTCATCGGCAGGTGTGAGCACCTCGCTCTCGTCGATGAAGTCGACACCGAGCGCGTCGAGCACGCGGGCCTCGAGGAAGTGGCCGATCCGCACCTTCGCCATCACGGGAATCGACACCATCTTCTGGATCCCCTCGATCACCTCGATCGAGCACATCCGCGCGACACCGCCGTCGCGGCGGATGTCGGACGGAACGCGCTCGAGCGCCATCACCGCGGCCGCACCCGCGTCCTCGGCGATCTTCGCCTCGTCGGGGTTCGTGACATCCATGATCACGCCACCCTTCAGCATTTCAGCGAGTCCGACCTTCAGCTCGAAGCTCTGCGCGCCGCTGCGACCGTTGCTCTTCTTCTTTTCTTTCTTGCCCATGTTCTCCTCCATTCTAGATATGCACGCGGGCCAGCCGATGCGGTCCGCGCTCGATTCGTTCTCGCACCAGCTGCGCGAGCGTCAGGGTGCCACGCTGCAGCGACTCGGAGTCCGCCATCGCGAAGGTGAGGCGCAGCCGATTCGAAGCACGCCCGTCGTGATTGAACTGGAAGCCCGGCGCGAACAGTACGCCCGCGCCCACCGCGTCGGCGAGCAGTTCGCCGGTATCGAGGCCTGCGGGCAGCTCGACCCAGACCTGGTAGCCCCCGTCGGGCCGCGTCCAGCGCACACCGTCGGGCATTTCGCGCTCGAGCGCGCCGAGCAGCGCGTCACGGCGCTCGCACAGCACACGCCGCAGCTTGCGCAGGTGGCGGTCGTAGCTGCCTTCCGCGACGAACTCCGCCAACGCGGCCTGGAGCAGCATCGAGTCGGACAGATCCGTCGCCTGCTTCTGCGCCACGAGTGCATCGACGACGCGCCCGCGCGCGCTGATCGCACCGACGCGCGCACCCGGGAAGAGCGACTTCGAAAACGAGAACAGGTGCACGACGAGGCCCGCGGTATCGAGTGCCGCCAGCGAAGGAACCGCGCGGCCGCTGAGCCGCAGATCCATCTCGTACGCGTCCTCGAGCACCGGCTTGCGATGACGTGCGGCGATTTCGAGCAGCCGGTGGCGGTGCGCGAGCGTGGTCGTGATGCCCGTCGGATTGTGGAAAGTCGGAATCGCGTACAGGAGCTTCACATCGGGGCGCGCGAGCGCGTGCTCGAGCGCGTCGAGGTCGAGGCCGTCGTCGCGCATCGGCACAGGCAACGTCTTCAGGCCGAGCCCGCGCATCACCGCGAGTACGTTGTTGTAGGTCGGCTCTTCGAGCGCAACGGTGTCGCCGGCCTCAGCGAAGAGGCGAGTGGCGAGATGGATTCCCTGGCTCGCGCCGTGGCACAGCACGATGTCATCGGCGCGGACGTCGATCTCGACGTCGCGCAACCGCTCGGCGAGTACCTCGCGCAGGCGCGGGAGGCCCTGCGGCCCGCCGTAGAGCAGCAGCTCCGGCCCGACCCTCTGCAACACCCGACTCAGCACTTTGCGAAAGCTGTCGGCGGGATACAGCGTGGGGTCGGGGATCAGTGAGTGCATCGGAATCGCATCGACCGCACTGCCGAAGCGCGGACGCGCACGCTCGAGTTCGAGCAGATTCTCGGTCATCGGCGAGAGATCGGGCGGCGCCGCCTCGGCCGTGGCGCCGTTGGGTGACGCACGCACGAAGGTCCCACGCCCCACGGTCGATTCGGCCGCGCCCGCATTTGCGAGCGCGTCGTAGGCGAGTGCCACGGTGTCGCGGTTGACCTCGAGCGAACGCGCGAGATCACGGATCGCGGGTAGCCGCGCGCCGGCTGAGAGCCGGCCGTGCTCGATCTCGGCGAGGAAATGATCGGCGATCTGGCGATAGACCGGACGGCCGTCTCGAAGCGAGTCACGCTCGAGGGAGAACTCCATGGGGATCGAGTCTATGGACCAGCCAATTCCTGGTCAATATCGAATATCAGGGACAATTAGGAAAATAATTGGCGATATCAACCAGACAATACCCGTACAATCGACCAGGCCGCGGCCAACCGGACGCGGCTCAGAAGAAGACCAGCGTCACCAGGAAGAACACGGGAACCAGGATCCCGACCGACCAGAGCATGTAGCCGAAGAAGGACGGCATCGGGATCTTGTTCTCCTCCGCGATCGACTTCACCATGAAGTTGGGCGCGTTGCCGATATAGGTGTTCGCCCCCATGAAGACCGCGCCGGCGGAGATCGCCAACAGAGTCTGGCTCCACTCACCCATCAGCTTCACCGGGTCGCCGCCCGCCGTATTGAAGAACACCACGTAGGTCGGTGCGTTGTCGAGGAAACTCGACAGCACCCCAGTACACCAGAAGTACATCGAGTTGACGGGACTCCCGTTGTCCGAGACGAGAGAGACGATCGGCGCCAGCGCACCATCGGTTCCCGCGCGCAGGATCGCGATGGCGGGCACCATCGTGATGAAGATCGTCGCGAAGAGCTTCGCCACCTCGAGAATCGGCTCCCAGGTGAAGCCGTTCTCCTCACGAGTCTCCTTCTTCGTGATCAGCACCGAGACACCGGTGATGAGCAGGAGCGCGAGCACCTGGACCAGGGTGCCATCCGTCAGCATGGGAGTGCGAAACACGCTGATCGCCACGTCCGCCGGATTGTCAATCTTCGAGTGCCATATGCCGGAGAAGACGACGACGCCGACGATCAGCGGCAGCAGCAGCAGGTTGCCCTTGCCCTCCAGGCTCAGCGGGACCTTCACGCCGTCGTCGGGCGGCTCGCCCTCCTTCTTGTACAGCACCCAATCGAATACGAAGAAGATCGCGAGCACGATCGACGCTACGAAGAGCATCGGAAGGAACATGTACTTGGTCGTCCAGAAGAAGGAGACGCCCTTCAAGAAGCCGAGAAAGAGCGGAGGATCGCCCAATGGCGTCAGCGACCCGCCGATGTTGGCGACCAGAAAGATGAAGAAGATGATCACGTGGGCCTGGTGCTTGCGCCAATTGTTGGCCCGGATCAGGGGCCGGACGAGCAGCATCGCGGCGCCGGTCGTCCCCATCCACGAGGCCAGGACCGTGCCGATCAGCAGAATCGCGGTGTTGACGATCGGGCTGCCGCGCAGCGAGCCCTTGAGCAGCACGCCGCCCGAAACGGTGAAGAGGGCCAGCAACAGCACGATGAAGGGGATGAACTCGCCGAGGTAGACCTCCGCGAGATAGAAGAGGCCCATCTCGAGCCCGTTGGCGATCGAGAAGGCCACGAAGAAGCTCAGGCCCCAGAACAACGACACCTTGCCATAGTTGAACTCCCAGAGATGCGGCGTGGCCAGCGGCAGGATCGCGATGCTCAGCAGGATTCCCACGAAGGGGATGCACCAGAGGATCCCGACCTTGGAGCCGTCGAGGTGCAATCCGTGGTGGCCAGCGTCTCCCTCCGCGTGAGCCGCCTCGTCTGCAGAGCCTTGGTGCGCGTCCGACGCGCTCGCCTCTACGTGCGTCGACCCGTGGGCATCGCCGGCCTCGGTCGAGGCTTCCGCCGTCGTCGCGAGCCAGCCCGCGCACAGCAGGCCGGCCAGCAGGAATACAAGAAGCTTCTGAAGAGGACCCGATCCCATCGGAGTCAACATTCCTTTCCTTTCGTTCATGCTCACGGCGGGGGATCGCCCCGACCGGAGTCGGCTCGAATCAGCCAGCGAAGGAGCGCACGTTGGGCGCGACGCGCGGGGCTCCGTTCAGGAGTCGAGCTAATCCATGAGTTCTTTGGAGAGGACGAGCACGGGAACATCCACCGACTCGATGATCTCTTCGTCACGAGTGTCCAGTAAGCTCGTATAGAATCGCGTGTGGTGTTCGTGGGTCGTGATCAGCAGATCGACCCCGTGCTCCTCGCAGTAGCGGTGAGTCTCGTCTCCAAGATCTCCTCGCGACACGGCGTACTCGACACTCAGTTCGGCGAGTTCGCCGGCGCTCGCGTGAGCCGCAACGCGCTCCTTCAGATCGTCGACCGAGAGCGACGGATGGCGGTAGCCGGCCTGCGGCGTGTTCACGAACAACAAGTGAAGCACGGAGTCAAACTGCTTGGCAAAATCGATCGAGAACGCGAGTGCATCGAAGCTATTCCGGTCGAGGTCGACGGGAAGCAGGATCGCGCGCGGTTGGAACATTTCGTGGCCTCCTGAATTCGGGAAGGGCACCCGCCCGCCGGGATTGCCCGAAAGCTTCAGATCGACATGAATTGGGGGGGGACGAACTCCCAGGCTCCTCTCGCCCGGGAGCGGGGAGTCGCGCTGTGGAGCGGTCGTCGGGCGGTAGAATGCCACGTTCTCGCCGATTGTTCACCTCCTCGCGGAGGCGGAACGTGATTTCGGCCGCGTACGCGGCCGGCGACTCACTCGTCGCACACGCTCTGTTGATTGAAGCGGTTCATCGCCGGAGTCGTGCCCTCGAACAGCATCGCATCGAGGGCATCGACCGCAACCGTGATGAGCGACTCCAGCT
>CAXMSF010000192.1:0-3580 GCA_964196055.1 uncultured Gammaproteobacteria bacterium
GCGACCTCGCCCGCGAGCGCGCCGTAGTACACGTAGAGCAGCGTTCCGGGGAGCATCCCGATGCATGCGATCAGGTAATCGGAGAAACGCACTCGGGTGAGGCCGAGGGCGTAATTGAGCAGGTTGAAGGGGAAGACCGGCGACAGTCGCAACAACAGCACGATCTTGCGCCCGTCGCGCGCAATCGCGCGATCGACCGCGGCGAAGCGTTCGTTGCCCGCGAGCCGCCGCTCGATGGCCGCGCGGGCGAGGTGCCGGGAGACTCCGAACGCGAGCGCCGCGCCCGTGCTTGCCGCGACGAAGCAGATGGCGGTGCCGTGCAGCACGCCGAAGATCGCTCCGGCCGCGAGCGTCAGCAGGGAGCCCGGGATGAAGGCGACGGTCGCGAGCGCGTAGGCGACGATGAAGGCTGCGGGGGCCCACCAGCCGAGTCCCTCGACCCAGGCCGCGAATTCGGGCACTCGGCCACCCGCGAGTCTGCCGAGCGCGACGAGTGCCGCCACGAGCAGGGCGATGCCGAAACCGCGTCGTAGCGCCTGCGCGCGCTTCGGCGCGGCCGCGGTCCGCACTTCCTTCGTGGGCGGAGTGCCGGCCTCGTTCATTGCTGCATCTCCGGCTCGAGCGTTCCGGGGGTCATCGCAGCGCACCCGAGCAGCTCGAACCCGAGCCCGCGGTACAGCCGAAGCAGTGCGGACCGGTCGCGATCGCTTCGCCTGCGAGCGAGTCGAAGTCATCGATCTCCCACACCGTTGCGGGCTCTGCAGCCGCCGGGATTTCCAGCATCTGGTTGAAGTCGCAATCGAAGAGCCGGCCGTCCCAGCTGACGGAGACGAGGTGGCGGCACATCAGCTCCGGCACGGTGTCCGGGTTGAAGTGGTTCACGAGCAGCGACTGGTACTCGTCGGCACGGCCTTCACGGGCGAGCTGGTGGGCGAAACGCTTGATCGGCATGTTGGCAATCGTGAGCAGCCGGTCGAATTCGATACCGAAGAGTTCTCGCAGTTCGCTTCGGTAGCGGTCCTCGAGTTCGGCCTGCGACGGCGGCAGGCTGGGGCCGAGCGGGTTGTAGACGAGGTCGAGCCCGAGTTCGGACGCGGCGGCGCCCTCGGCCGGCACGGACGCTGCGCGCCCGTATCCGAGCGCGTTCAGGCGCCGGAGCGACTCGATGCTGCGTGCAAACACGCCGCGGCCGCGCTGCTGTTCGACGTTTTCGCGTGTGTAGCAGGGCAGCGAGGCGACGATCCGTACGCCGTGCCGAGCCAGGAATTCCGGAGTGTCCTGCTGGCCGGGGGTATCGAAGACCGTCAGGTTGCAGCGGTCGATCACGCGCCGCCCGAGCGCGTGGGCGCCGCGAACCAGCCGTCGGAACTCGTGCTGGAGTTCAGGTGCTCCGCCGGTCAGGTCGAGTGTTGCGATCTCGGGATTGCCGGCGAGCAGCGCGAGCACACGATCCGCGGTTCGGCGGTCCATCGTTTCGGTCCGCTTCGGACCGGCTTCGACGTGACAGTGGTGGCAGGCGAGGTCGCAGCGCAGGCCGACGTTCAGCTGGAGCGTCGACACGCGAGCGCGCATGAGCGGTCGCGTGCAACGCTCGGAGACGGTGTCGGCGAATCTGTCTAGGGTCATCGGGGCACCGTGGGGTGGAAACTACCTGCTCCGGGCTCAGATGCCGCGTCCATGCTGACGGTTTTCGACATCTGTGAAGTCCACGATTGACACGGGAATCAGCTATGCTGCGCCGCGGCCGCTCGCTCCGTCGGGCGGCCGCAGGGTGCTCCCCACCGCGAACCCCAGCGGTCCCGCGCGCGAGGCGCCCCATTCACCGATCCCAGGCGGTTCCGACCCGTGCCAGCATGGGGTGTAACTATCTATTTTTGAAGGAGTTTTGCATGAGTGAGATTCGATATGACGATCGCGTGGCCGTAATCACCGGGGCCGGCGGCGGCCTGGGCAAGACTTATGCGCTGATGCTCGGCGCGCGTGGCGCGAAGGTCGTGGTGAACGACCTCGGTGGCTCGGCGGACGGTACCGGCGCGGGCTCCAGCATGGCCGACGAGGTCGTGAAGGAGATCAGCGAGGCGGGCGGCACCGCGGTGGCGAATTACGACTCGGTCGCCACTCCCGAGGGCGGCGAAGCCATCATCCAGACCGCACTCGACAACTTCGGCAAGTGCGACATCGTGATCAACAACGCCGGCATCCTCCGCGACAAGTCCTTCACGAAGCTCGAGCCGAAGAACCTCGAGATCGTGCTCGACGTGCACCTGAAGGGCGCCTTCTACGTCACGCAGCCGGCCTTCCGGGCGATGAAGGAGAACAACTACGGCCGGATCGTGATGGCGTCGTCCGGCGCGGGCATCTTCGGCAACTTCGGTCAGGCGAACTACGGCGCGGCGAAGATGGGCCTCGTCGGTTTGATGAACGTGCTCGCGGTCGAGGGCGCGAAGAACAACATCAAGTGCAATGCCATTGCGCCGATCGCGAAGACCCGGCTCACCGAAGCGCTGCTCGGACCGCTGGCGGACAAGCTCGCTCCCGAGTACGTGACTCCGCTCGTCGCATATCTCGCTTCCGAGCAGTGCGAACTCACCCACGAGATCTTCGACGTGGGTGGCGGTCGCTATGCACGGATCTTCGTCGGCATGGCGGAAGGCTGGGTCTCTCCGGATCACGCCGTTCCGAGTGTCGAAGAGCTCGCCGCGAATTTCGAGCAGGTGCGCAACACCGACGGTTTCAGCATTCCGCTGAGCATCGCCGACGAGACTCGGGCGATCATGCAGGCGATCAAGGACTAGGGGGAAGGCATGCCGATCGATCCGTCGAAAGCCCTCGGAGCCGATCTCGGTTCTGGGACCAGTGAGTGGAACCGGGACCAGGTGATTCTCTATCACCTCGGCGTCGGGGCGGGGGTGCCCGCCACGGACCCGGGTGAGCTCGAGTATTGCTACGAGAAGAACCTGAAGGTGTTGCCGAGCTACGGAGTGATTCCGGTCTTCGGTGCGCTCACCGGACTCGGTGGCGTACCGGGGCTCGAGTTCAACTTCGCGATGCTGCTCCACGGTGAGCAGGACCTGGAGATCCACCGGCCGATCCCGCCCGAGGCC
This sequence comes from uncultured Gammaproteobacteria bacterium, assembly GCA_964196055.1. GTDB lineage: Bacteria > Myxococcota_A > UBA9160 > UBA9160 > SMWR01 > JAFDEI01. The sequence goes on from CAXMSF010000192.1 coordinate 3,105, forward strand.
AAGGTCACGAGCAAGGGCACCGTCAAGGAGATCTGGGACAAGGGCAAGGCCGCGCTGGTCGTGCTCGAAATCGTGACGAGCGACGAATCCGGCGCTCCGCTGTTCACGAACCGCTTCTCGCTGTTCCTGCGCGGCGAGGGTGGTTTCGGCGGCGAGCCGGGCCCGAAGGCCGGCAATCAGGCTCCCGATCGCGAGCCCGATGGCGTGATCGAGGTGCCGTCGATGCCCCAGCAGGCGTTGATCTATCGCCTCTCGGGCGACAAGAACCCGCTCCACGCGGACCCCGAATTCGCGAAGATGGGCGGTTTCGACACGCCGATCACCCACGGGCTGTGCTCGTACGGCGTGGTCTGCAAGGCGATCGTCGACAACCTGCTCGGCGGCGATACCACCAAGGTGGCGCGCTGGCAGGCACGCTTCGCGGGGGTTGCGTACCCGGGCGAGACCTACGTGATCTCGTACTGGAAGGAGGGCGA
>CAXMSF010000193.1:0-11095 GCA_964196055.1 uncultured Gammaproteobacteria bacterium
GTGCTGCAGACGACCGAGCAAGGTGACGACCCGCGCCTGAGTCTCACGCAAGCCGGAAAACAGCGGAACCGCTCGCTGGGGCTCGGGGCCGAGGTCCAGCGCGAGGATGTCCCAGAGCGTGACGACGCGCATGCGGGCCGCCATGGCCGGAGTGAACGTGATGTCGACGAGCCACGCGAATGCCAGGGTGGTGGCGGCCAGCATGCCGAACTCCACCTGGTTGCGCAGTCCGCTCAGCAGTAGCGCCGAGAATCCGAGGCAGAGCGACACCGTCGTGTACGTCACCGGCCGAATGATGCTGCGCATCGCCTCCAACACACCGCGGCGGGTATCTGCGTGCTTCTTGGCGGCGATGTTGAATTGAGCCATGTAGTGGATCGTGTCGTCGACCGCGATCCCCAACACCAGCGAGGCGACCAGGCCCGTGGTGGTGTTGAGGGTGATTCCGCTCCAGCCGAGTACGCCGAAATAGAAGAGCACGGGAAGCACGTTGGGGATCAAAGCCATGAGGCCGACCCGGAACGAGGCAAACAGGAGCACCAGGATCGCGAAGATGATCAGGAACGCGGTGCTCAGGCTCGATGCCTGACCGCGGGCGATCTCGTCCACCGTTCGGCTCATCAACACGGTTCCGCCCGTCACCGCGGGAATCACGTTTCGGGGCAGCTCCGAAAAGTGCTCTTCGATTTCCGTCACCAGACGAACGATGTCCGACGAATCGATCGCCGACGTGCGGACCAGGATATTCGCGGTCCGGTGTGCCGGGTCCAAGGTTGTCGCGAGCTGCCGCTCTGGTATTGCTTCCATCAACGGTGCGATCGGAGCACCAGCCTCGATTCGATCGATGACGCTGCCTTCACCTCCGCCCATCGCACGATCGGCGACCTCCAGATGATCGAGCACGGAGGTGGTCCCTCCGATTTCCGGTCGGTCGTCGAGCCAGCTCTGCAAATTCTCCAAGGTGCGAAGACTCGACGCCAGGTCGAAGGACCCGCGATAGACCGACTCGAGGACGACGTAGAAGGTATTCGCACCCGAGAGGGCTTCGTTCACGGCCTCGAAGTCGCGGCGGGCGTCGGCCTCCGGCTTGAAGTTCTTCACCAGGTCCGTGCTGACTTCGATTCGGGTCATTCCGACCAGCGAAACGAAGGCGATACCCGCACCCGCCCAGAGGATCCCTCGCCGTCGCCTCACGTCGAACTTCGCGATGCCTTCGACGATCTCATCGAAGCGCCCGCTCGCCGGCTCGTCTCGCACCCGGCGCGGGTCGGGAAGCAAGGCGAGCAGGGCCGGCGCGAAGCTGAGCGAGGCCAGGGTCGTGAAAGCCACGCCGAGAGCGGTGAAGAGTCCGAACTGCTTGATCGCACCCAGATCGCTCGTTGCGAGCGACGCGAAACCCGCGCAGGTGGTGAGGCCCGTGAGGATGACCGGCAGCGAGACGTGGTCGATGGCGTGACGCACGGCCTCGCGTCCCCGCTCGCCGTCGCGCAGGGAGGTGTAGTAGGCGCTCAGCACGTGGATCGTATACGCGAATCCCACCACGATCAGGATCGGTGGGACCGCGACCGTGACTTGATTGAGGGTGCCGACCGTCTCGGCGATGACAGCGAGCAGCCAGATCAGGCCGACCGCGATCGTCGAGAGTGGCACGAACACGCCTCGGAAGGTCCGAAAGGCGGCGAAACCGACACAGGCCATGATGAATACGGCGACCGGAACGATCAGCGTAAGATCTCGCAGCAGCAGGCGCGTCATCTCGGCCTTCACGCGCGCACCGCCCGTGATCCACACTTCCCCTTCGTCGTACTCTTCGTCCGCGATGGCTTTGATGTTCTCGTCGAGGTCCCGATCGAAGATTTCCTGTTCGGAGAGATCTTCGAACTGCACGAGGAGCGCCGTCGTACGGGAATCGAGCGAGACCAGGTTGCCGCCGAGCACCGGGTTCTCGAGGGTGGCGGTGCGGAGCAGCTCGAGCGCTTCGCGATCCTCGGGAACGACCACGGACGCTTCGCCGCTTGCCGGGTCCGCTTCGCCGGTCCGGAGCAGGTCCGCCAGGCTGTCGACCCGTCGAATCCCGTCGAGATCGCCGAGTCGATCCGCGATGCGGACGATTGCGTGAAGGTTCTCGGGCGTAAAGACATCGGGCGCATTCAGGGCAACGACAACCTGCTCATCGTTGCCGAAGAGATCGCGAATACGCTCGTAGTAACGGCTCTCCTCGCTGTCGGAGGGCAGCATGCTGTTCGCCGACGGGTCGAGGAGCAGCCGTGGTCCACCGGTCTCGATGTCGATCAGCCGCGAGAGGCCCAGCCCCGTCAGCAGCACGATGACCAATACCGTCAAGCCCGGACGCGCAGTGACCCAGTTCGGCGTCTCGAGCGAGAGCGAGCGCAACTAATTCTCCGTTCCGGTCGTGCCGGCCTGATTCGTACCTTCGACAGCGCGATCCAGCCCGGATTCTACACCGGGTCGGGCACGTGGGACGCCCCATTCACTCGGACGGAGAGCCTGCTCATCGGCGGTGGCGAGATCCGCTGGGCGCGGACCGAGGCTAGAGACCCGCCGCGATGGCCATGATGTCCGGATAGGAGAGATTGGCCTCGCCGCCGTCGATGTAGAAGGTGTGGCCCGTCACCCAGGTCGCGTCGGGCCCGGCGAGGTAGAGCGCCAAGCCCGCGACATCGGCCGGTGTCCCCGGCCGGCCCAGGGGGATCGACTGCAGGTAGCTTTCGAGGATCCCCGAATGACCGGTGAGCGGCGAAGTGAGCGGCGTCTCGACCAGGCCCGGCCCGATCCCCACGACGCGTACGCCCTTCGGTGCGATCTCGAGTGCTGCACAGCGCGTGAGCATGTCGACAGCTGCCTTGGAGGCGCAGTAGGCAGACATCCCCTTGGCCGGCACCTTCGCGTTGATCGACGCGATGTTGATGACGACGCCGCTGCCCGCGGGTCCCATGACCTGGAGTTCGTATTTGAGTGCCAGCATGGTGCCTCGAAGATTGACGGCGAGGACCTGATCCCACATTTCGACCGGGTGTTGATCGACGGGAGCGAGGTTGCCGATACCCGCGGCATTCACCGCGATATCGACTGCGCCGAAGCGCTCCACCGTCGCTGCAACCATGGCCTCGACGTCGGCCTCACGAGTCACGTCTGTACGCAGCGTCGCCACCGAATCGTCGAAGCCTGCGGCCGCCGCCGCGAGTGCATCGGCATTGAGATCGGCGAGCATCACCCGAGCTCCCTCGGCCACGTAGCGTTTCGCGATTCCGAGTCCGATCCCCGATGCTCCCCCGGTGATCACGGCGACCTTACCCTCGAGCTGCTTCGTCATATTCGCCCTTTCCTTCCTTGATTCGCTGAAGGACCGGCCGCTCAGCTCGGGAGACTCGACCCCGGCAGGGGGCACCAGCCCTACGGCCGCCCACTGGTGGCGCGTGTTCGTGCGTGCTGCCCTGCGTCACGAAATGCGGACTAGAAGGGCAGCCGCAGCATCGAGATCATGCGGCCGATCGGGTTGCCCCAGAGGAAGCGCACGAACTTCTGAAAGCCTTCGTCCTGACTACCGTCGCGAGGAAACACACCCGAGGTCTGCTTGCCACCAAAGCGGTCGACCTGCACCGGAAGCGCGTGGCAGTAACCCTTGAGGCCTGCTGGGCCATTGACCTGCCCGACACCGCTGGCCTTCCGGCCGCCGAAGGGAACCTCGATGGATCCATAGGTCTGGGGGAAGTCGTTGATGTCGACGCTGCCGGTCTCGAGGCGCTTTCCGATCTCGATGCCCTTCCGGATGTTCTTGGTCCAGACGCTGCCTGTGAGCCCGTAGTTCAACGAGTTACTCGAGCGGATCGCTTCTTCCTCATCGCGCACCCGCACGATGTTCATGACGGGGCCGAAGGTCTCTTCGGACAGACACTTCATCTCCATCGTCACATCCGTGAGCACGGTGGGTTCGTAGTAGAGACCATTCTCGAGCGCCGGGTTGGGGCGCCCGCCACAGAGCACCTTGGCACCCTTGGCGCGAGCGTCGTCGACGTGGTCGACGACGATGTCGAATTGTTCTTGTGTATACAGTGCGCCTACATCGAACTCGCCTTCGGTTGCCTGGCGCAGCTTGGATGCGATCGCGACGACCTTCTCGGTGAAGGCATCCGCCACGGAATCCATGACGTAGATGCGCTCGATTCCACCGCAGTACTGGCCCGCGTTGAAGAAGTTTCCGGCGACGCCTCCGGCGGCTGCGCGGTCCAAATCGGCATCGGCACACACGATCATCGCGTTCTTTCCGCCAAGCTCGAGCGTGCACGGGATGAATCGTTCCGCGCAACATTTGGCCACGTGGCGCCCGACGTTTTCACTGCCGGTAAAGGAGATCTTGTTGACGCCGCACTCGAGGAGCGCCTGGCCCGTCGCGCTGTTGCCTTGCGTCACTTGGAGCACGCCCTTCGGCAGCCCGGCCGCTTCGAAGATCTTGCCGACGAAACCTCCTGAAAACGGGGTGGCGGATGAGGGCTTGAGCAGCACCGTGTTGCCGGCCATCAGGGCCTGGACCGTGGGATTGAGGGAGAGGATGAAGGGGCCGTTCCAGGGGCTGATCACGCCGACGACCCCGAGCGGCTTGTAGTGAATCGTGCACTTCTTGCCGATCCCGACGATGCCATGGAGCGAAGCTCGCTCCGGCTTGAGGATCTTCTCCGCATTCTTGGCGTAGTAATGCAGCGCATCACTACCCGCAAAGATGTCCATCATGAGCGCTTCAGCGCGAGGCTTCGGAGTCTCTTGCAGGGAGATGTCGACGAGTTCGTCCTGGTGATTGACCAGATAATCGAGGGCGCGCATCACGTATGCGCCTCGTTCCTTGAAGGAGAGCGCCGCCCAGGCGGGTTGCGCCTGCTTCGCGGCCTCGAGTGCCTGCTGCACGTCCGCGGGGGTCATGCACTCGATGTCGCCGATCGGCTGCTTGTTGGCAGGGCTCAGTAGTCGCAGACGGGCTCGGCCGGCTTCAGAATTGTCGAGTTTGGTGACGATCGCCATGCGACTTCCTCTCCCTATGTGTCCCGCCCAGAACGACGACGGCGCTTCAGGGTGTGTGCTCCTCGAAGGTCGCGATCTTTCCGGTGTGGTCGAAAGAAAGCACGCGATAGCTCTCCGGGTTCGGTCCTGCCATCCCGGGAGATCCGATTGGCATGCCCGGCACCGCTAGGCCCGAAACCGCCGGCCTGCTTGCCAGAAGCCGGGCGATGTCGGCGGCGGGAACGTGGCCCTCGATGACGTAGCCACCGACGAAAGCGGTATGACACGAAGCGAGTGCCGGTGTGATGCCATTCTCGACCTTCATCGCGCTCAAGTCGGAAAGCACGTGATCGACCACGGAGAAGCCATGGTCTTCGAGATGCTTCACCCACTTGGAACAGCAACCGCAGGTTGGAGTCCGGTAGACGGCGATTTCGGCGGGCTCGGCCGCGATCGCGACCGTCGCCAACAACACGAGCGCCGCCAACAACGCAAATACTTGCTTCATGGGAACCCTCCGATCCGAGTGATGCGGCGCCACTTCACGCCGCCGGAGGAGGCTACCACGCAGACACGGGTTGTCGCCGCATTCGTACCCCAGCCCGCTACCTATCCCCTATCACCTCTCCGACTTCTTCTTCCGCTCGAGCACAGCCTTGAGTCCCTGGCACAGGGTCTCGAGCACGTTGACGCGCGCATGGCGCTTGTCCTCGGCCGATACCAGCTTCCAGGGCGCGAACTCCGTGCTCGTGCGCTCGATCATATCGCAGGCCGCAGCTTCGTAGGCGAGCCACTTCTCGCGGTTGCGCCAGTCGTCCGGTGTGATCTTGTACTGCTTGTACGGGGTGGCGCGACGGTCCTCGAAGCGGCGTAGTTGCTCCTCGGGGCTGGTCGCGAGCCAGAACTTGAACACCTGGATGCCGCCTTCGGTGAGCTGCTCCTCGAATTCGTTGATCTCGCCGAAGGCGCGTTGCCATTCGTGGCGGCTGGCGAAGCCTTCGACGCGTTCGACCAGGACGCGCCCGTACCAAGAGCGATCGTAGATCGCGAACCTGCCCCCGGCCGGAACCTGGCGCCAGAAGCGCCACAGGTAGGGGTGCGCGAGTTCCTCGTCGGTCGGCGCCGCGACCGGGATGACGCCATACCAGCGGGCGTCGAGTGCCCGCGTGATGCGGCGGATGCAGCCGCCCTTGCCCGCCGCGTCCGTACCCTCGAACACGATGACTGCCGCGCGCTGCGACGCCGTGAGCCGGCGCGCCAGGTTGCCGAGGCGCCCCTGGGCACTCGACAGTCGCTCATCGTACTCCTCGCGCTCGAGCCGGAGCGAGAGATCGAGGGAGTTGATGACGTTGACCCGCGGCGGGACCGGCGGCGTTTCGGGGCCGGCGGGGGTCGGCGGCGGCGCGTTCAGTCGCTCCTCGATCGCACCGAGCAGGATCTGGCCGCTCGTCAAGTCGCGGTGGCGGCGATCGCGAGCGTTGATCACGTTCCAGCGGGCGTGGGCCTTGTCGGTCTCGCGCAGGGCGCGCCCGGCCGCGGCCACGAACGCGTCGTAGGTCTCGTGGAACTCCCAGTCGCGCTCGCCGACGCGCCAAGCGGTGTCCGGATCGGACTCGAGCTTCTTGAAGACCTTCTTCTGGCGCTTCTTGCTGATGTGCAGCCAGAGCTTCACGAGCACGATGTTCTCGCGCGCCAACATGCGTTCGTATTCGACGATGCGCTCGAGTTCGTGATCGAAGTGGTCTTCGTCGCTTTGGTCGAGCGCGCGCTCGACGATCGGAAGCGTGTACCACGAGCCGAAGAAGACGGCCGTGCGACCGCGCGCCGGAAGCCGGCGCCAGAATCGGAACAGAACCGGCCGCTCGTTCTCCTCGGACGAAGTGGTGTCGAGGGCATGCACTTCGAGACCGTGGGTGTCGAGCCACTCGGAGATCGAGTTGATGACCTCGCCCTTGCCGGCACCCTCGGCCCCGGCAATCACGATGACGACGGCGAAGTCGGACTCCGCGAGGAGTCTTTGCGCATCGAGCAGAGAAGCGCGCAGCACCGGCACGCGCTCTTCAAATTCCTGTTTGGAGACCCGTTGGTCGAGCTCCGCCGCCTCGAACACGCCGTTACCTCCCGACCAGTGCGCGCTCTCAGAATACCGCAAACGCCTCGTACAACTTCACCGCGCTACTCGAGAGGCTCCCTCGATCCGGTCTCGAGCTGTGACTCGATCTCGGCCCACAGGGCATCGAAGGCCAGCCGCGAGCGGCTACGCGGAGCGAAGGCCGAGATCGGCGCGCGGTGCACGCCCATCTGCTCGACCTCGCTCGAATAGGGGATCCAGGTCTTCAGGAAGTCCCGATGCTGCCCCGGCAGATCCGTCGCGAGTTCCCGATGCAGCCGCTTGCGAATGTCCACCATGGAAAGGAACGACAGCAAGCGCGGCGCCTTCTTGCCCAACTCCGCCAGTTGCCCCTCCAGCTGAGCCAAGGTACGGATGGACAGCGGAGTGGGAATCACCGGGGAGACGAGGGCTTCGGCTGCGCGGAAGACGCTTTCGGAGGCCAGGGAGATACTCGGAGGGCAATCGAGCAGGGCCAGGTCGTAGTACTGTGTGACGCCGCCAAGGAGTTCCTTGAGACGCCGGCGCGGCTTGCCGGCAGCGTCGAGAACGAGATCCATGTGACGATACGAGAAGTCGGCGGGCATCAGGTCCAGCCGCTCGTGATCACTCCCGCGAATCGCTGAGAGCAGCCCGCTGCTGCGCGACAGCAGCTTCTCGAAGCCGCCCTTCACCTTCGGCTTCACGCGCAGATAGAAGCTCGCCGCACCCTGGGGATCGAGATCCCAGAGCAGTACCCGATAGCCCCCGCGAGCGGCGGCGTCGGCCAAATTTACCGCGGCGGCTGTCTTGCCCACACCACCCTTGATGCTGTAGACCGCGATTACCCTCATCCGCGTTTCCCTCTCTTCCAGAGTGCCTCGAAGCCGCGACGGGACCGGGCGTCGGCGAGCTTCACGAAGCGCTCGAAGGCCCGGCGCCGGTGGGACTGTTTCTCTCGAGCCAGCCGCTCGACGAGGCACCCGATCGCGACCAGTTCGTCTGAACTGGCTGTCCCGGCCGCCAGCCGTTCGCGCGCCAGAGAACGCAGCGCCTCGGTCTGCACCGAGGCGTCGTTGAAGGCGCCGAGCTCGTCCTGGAGTCGCCGCAAGATCTTGATCGGAGGCGTGATCACCTTCGCCGGATACAGGCCGCGAAAGAACTCGAGCTGATAACGGAGCCGCTTGCCCTCGATGCGAACGCGATGCACGTCGCGGTCCGGGGCGTTCTTGCGCAGCCTGCGACCCCGCTTGATCAGGCGGCGATGGGTTCGGGCCAGCTCCGCGGCTGCGAACTCGCCGATCTTGGGCGTGACAGGCGCGCCACAGGCGACGGTGCCCCCCGGAGCCGCGAATGTCTCGATGTCTGCGAGCGCGTCGGCGTAGCGAGGGAAATCGAGGACCGAAACCAGATGCTTCCACGCCTCCAACCGGCGCGTCTCGAGCTGGGCCATCAACGGCACCAGCGCCTGCTGGTCTGCTTCCGGCAGGGCGCGGACTATTTCGCCGAGGGCGAGCAGTTGGACATCCGCGTCGCGGCTCGGCCCGGTCTCCTTGCTGAGCCACTGGAGCGCTTCGCGCAGCCCGTTGAGTTCCGGACCCGCCAGCAGACCCGCGAAGCTACGCAGCAAGGTTCGCGAGCGCCGGACCGCTACCCGAAAGTCGTGAAGGTGCTCGATGTCGGAATCGCTGATGATCCCGTCCTCGTTGGCCCGCATCTGCTTGAGCAGCCCAACCAGCATCGCCAAGGCCACGCGGGTCGCGGGCTCCTCCGGGTCCGCGGCCGGGCTCCAGCCGACATCGGCACCGGGTCGAGCGCCCAATGCCTCGATGGCGACGAGGCGCGTCTCGCCGGGCGCGTCTTCCAGGCCGCGCGCCTCTCGCAGGAACCGACACATTTCACGGTACGGCTTCCGGTAGCCGAGCACCGGGTCCACCCGCAGTACGCGGGGCAGCTTCACGGTGCGTTCGCCCTGCTCGGGGGCGCACGCCTGCACGTGCTCGAGGAAGAGGCGAACGACCGTCTTCTCCTCGTCATCCAGGACGTGGTATTCCTCGAGGCGCTCCTCGAGACAGACCACGGGGATCAGGCGTCGCACCGCGGCGACCCGCTCCAGCTCGCTGCGCAACGGTCCCGGCGACAGCTCGTGCGCAAAGGCGGGTGCACGAGCGACGGCCTGGCGCAGGGGCGGCTCTCCGGGGGCACTTCGCAGCTGGAGCTCTTGGATTCCGGACCGCTGGATCAGCTCCAGGGGCCGATCCCGACGCTGGAAGCGCCAGTCGAATGTATCCAAGATCATCCGACGCTGTTCCCGCGTGCCTTCGGCTCGCAGCCGGAAATGCCGCCGGATGGCGGTCAAGAGCGCTCTCACCGACGGCTGCTCTGGCAGTAGCAGCCGCGTGGCGCCGGCCGCGGCAGTCGTCCGGCGCCGATCGGACCCAGGCGCCGGTGGCGGCTGGCAGGAACGCGCGTCCCGAGAAATCACGTCCGTATTCCTCCTCTGACCGATTCTCCACCCCGACGACACCCGCCCGCCAGGACCTTCAAGGAGATGTTGACGTCTCGCACGTCAGATGACACGAGACCAGGGCTCTTTAGTGCTCTCTTGCGCCCTGGAGCACGAGAGCGCTCGCATCGATCAGCTCTGCGGCCCGCGCGTTCCGCGTGCCGGCGGGTCCACGGGGAGGCCGGCGAAGCACTGCGCGATCGACATCCACTGTGTCGCGATCGGGCCCGTCACTTCGAGCTCCGTATCCGCGATGTTTCGCGTCTGCGTCACGATCTGGCAGAAGTCGACCGCGTCACCGCGAATGCACTCGATGTCGCTGGGCTCGTTCGATTCCCAGATTTCACCGGACGGGGCCACCAGCCGTACGTAGGGGGGCGGACCGGGGATTTCGAGCTTCCGATTCACGAAGGTCCAACCGAAAGTCTTCATGCCGATGGTGACGATATTCTTGATTCGATCAGTGTGAGTGCGCGACACGCCGACGAGGTCGTAGACCTCCTGGCCGTGAGCCCAGGTTTCCATGTAGCGGGCCGTCGTGAACATCTGCACGCCCATGTCGGGCCCAAACCAGGGCAGGCGGCGCTTCGGGTCCGAGTTGCCGAGGGCGTCGGCGAGGGAATGGGCCGTGCTTTGCCACTTTTCCATGAGCCCCGTGACATCGAGATCGTCAAAGCGCTCGCGCGCGATCTCCTTGCTCGTACGCCCCTGACTGAATGCCGCAATGAACAAGTCGCGTTCCGGGGTGAGCGCTTCCTCACCCTCGAGCGCCACCATCGATACGAGGTCGAAATAGTGCAGGTGGGCCACGACGTCCCAGGGCGTCCACTCCAGGAAGGCCGTTTCGCGTTCCCAGTCTTCGGGCTTCAATGTCCGGAGGAAGCTGTGAAGCTCGTCCACTTCGTCGCGCAGGTCTACGGCTATTTGCAGCATTCTGTTGGCTCCTGGTTTCGATGTACCATGTCGATCCAAGGCGACGGACGGCGCAGCGCTCACTCTTCGTCGGCTGCCCACGGCGCCTTTTCACGCTTCAGAAAGGCCTTCATCCCGGCGGCGGCTTCCTTGCCCTTGAACAGCCGCCCCGAGAGATCCGCCGCCCACGCGAAAGCCTCTTTCTGCTCCATCGCCGGCACTTCGTAGACCAGGCGCTTCGCGACACCGAGGGCTTCCGGACCGCCGAGTCGCAAGTCCGCGAGTACTTCGTCGACCGCAGCGTCGAGTTCGGCGGCGGGTACGGCGCGGCTGATCAGGCCGAGTTCCGCGGCCCGCGCCGCCGGGAAGCGGTTGCCGCGCAGGAAGACTTCCATCGCGTCACCGTGCCGCATCTTCGGCAGACACACGACCGAGATGATGGCCGGCGCCACACCGAGCCGGACTTCGGTAAAGCCGAACTTCACGTCCTCTTGTGCGATGGCGATGTCGAACGCGGCCGCCAGGCCATTGCCGCCGCCGACCACGTGCCCCTTGATCTTGCCCACGATGGGAGT
>CAXMSF010000194.1:0-16429 GCA_964196055.1 uncultured Gammaproteobacteria bacterium
GCGGCCGTCGATTTCGCGACTCGCGACCCGTTCCCACTCGTAGTCGTCGACCTCGATCCGGAAGACTTTCTTGACGTCCTCGAGGCTGAACTCACTTCCGAGGAAAGACTCGCGGCGGTTCGTCGCTGCGATCCTGCGCGGCGCTGCGCGCTGTGGTGTGTAGACCCACTGGTCGTCCTCCAGCTCGGGATCGAAGCGATCGTGGACGAGATAAGCCATGTTGCGCATGTCGGGAGGGCTCGTGACGTAGAAGGCGAGGCGGCTCTCGGTTGGGGTGAAGCTGCGAAAGCTGAGTAGCCCGCGTTCGCGCACCCGCTCTTTGGGGCCGACGATGCGCAGCGTCAAGCGTTGGCTGACGGATCGCCCGAAGTTCCGCTGGTTGACCTTCTCGATGATCTCTCGCCCCGTGAGTTCATCACCGGCAGTCGCGCCGAGCAGCGGCAGCGGGTGGAGCAGGAAGCCGAGAATCAGGGCTGCTCCGACACGGTTCAGCGAGATTCTCCGAGGATGAAGGCCGCGATTCGTAAGTGGTGACCAGCGATTCGGGTGTCTGGGCATGGGCGTACCTTCCTCACGGATCCGGGGGTGCCACGACCCGGTTCATGACTCGGACACTATACTCGCCCGAGCGGAATCAGGGCTTCGGAAGCTCCGCAGGTTGCGGTGCGAACGGGCCTTCCGCGGCTGAGTCCGAGGTAGCAGTGGGACCCTCGCCCGCCACCGTGTTGCGCCTGCTGGGGCAGCTCTTCTGGGTCGGCATCGATCGACTCGCGGGCCCGGTTCAGTCGCGTTTCGACGGCGTGCCGCTCTCGCTCGACCGCGTCGATGCGGCCTGGGTCGGCGAGGCATTGCAGGGCGCGTTTCCGGGGGTGGTCGTAGAGCAGGTCGAGCGGCTCGGAGGGGACGAAGGCACGACGACCCGCGAAGTCTTGAAAGTTTCGGTCGCCGGGGATCGCAGCGCGGGCGTGCCGTCGACTTTCTTCCTGAAGATCACGCCTGAGAAGTTCTCGACGCGATTGTTCACGACACTGCTCGGATTGGGATCGTCGGAGGTCGCGTTCTACCGTTCGCTGGGCGATCGCCTGCCCATCCGGGCGCCGCGTGTCTACTGCGCGCGCCACGCGCGGCGCGGTGGTCGCTTCGTGTTGCTGCTGGAGGATCTCGCCTCGGCCGGTGCGCGATTCACCAACAGCGCGAACCCTGTTTCGCTCGATGAGGCACGCGCAGTCATGACGACGCTTGGCCGACTTCACGCGGCGTTCTGGGAATCGCCCGAGTTCGACGGCGAACTGGCCTGGCTGCGTTCGCCCGAGAGCAACGCCAATCGCGGCTTCGAGTGGTGGCTCAGTGCGCGTTCGAACCAGCCCGCACTGGCGCGTTTCAGTGATGTGCTGCCGGACGGGCTATGCGAGAACGCGCACCGCATCCACGCCGCGCGGCCGCTCCTCGAGGCGCATTGGGCCGCGCTGCCGCGAACGCTGATCCACGGTGATCCTCATTCCGGCAATCTGTACTTTCAGGACGGGGAGGTGGGCTTCTTCGACTGGCAGGTGGTTCAGGCCGGACACGGGCTGCGGGACGTGAGCTACTTCCTGCTGAATTCGATGGAAGCCTCGTTGCGTCGATCGCAAGAGCGGGCGTTGATCGAGCACTATCTGAGCGTTCTGGTCGAAAACGGCGTCGATGCACCCGACCCGGCAGCTGCCTGGGAAGAGCACCGGCTATTTGCCCTCTATGCTTGGATCGCGGTCTCGGTTACCGCTGCGACCGCGGGCTTGCAGGACCGGAAGATCGTCGCGCGCGCAATCGAATGCGTGGGTCAGGGAGTCGAAGACCTCGGCTCGCTCGCGGCTCTCGACGAACTGGTGTCGCGGGCTCCTGAAGACGGACGCGCGCATGGCGGCTGACCGTGCGCGGAAGCGGGTGTGCGGGGTGTGGGTGTTGCTCGCGCTCGTCGCTCTATTCGCCGCTCCGGGAGCGGGTTCCGCCGATCTCGAGCCGGCGCCCGAGGGTCTCGTCGCCGCGGAGATCGCCGTGCGGGCCGAAGTGTCGTTGCGCGGCCGTCGGCGCGTGCTCGACGCGGGGATGACCTTCTGGCAGGGCGGGCGCGCGGGAAAGCAGACGATCCGGTTTCGAGCAACCGACGATCGAGAAGCGGGGCGTTCGTTGATCCGCATCCTCGCGCCCGAAGAAGAGGCGGGCCGCGCATTCCTCAAGCGTCCGCCGAATGTCTGGACCTGGCTTCCGAAGGACGAACGCATCGCGCGGATCCCGCCGGGCGAGTGGCACTCGCCATGGCTGGGCGGGGCTTTCGACAACGACGATCTTCTGCATCTCTCGGATCCGGTAACGGGCTTCGATCACCGACTGCTCGGTGTCGATCCGCAACCGGACGGCGTGGTGGGCTTGCGCGCGTACGTGATCGAGTCGCGCGCGCGCGACGACGCGCGTGGTGCGAGTGGGCGGACCGTCTCGTGGATCGAAGTCGAACACGCCACGCCCCTGCGACGCGAGTATCATGATGCGGCAGGAGTGCTGGTTCGCGTGGTCCGCTTTGGTGCCATCCGCGAGGTGCAGGGACGGAGATTCCCGCACGTCTGGACCGCGCGCCGCATCGCCTGGGAGGGCCACGAGACGCGCATCGAAGTGGAGGGCGTCTGGTTCGATCCGGAATTCGATGCGGATACGTTCAGCACGCAGCGAATGAAGTTGCCGGAATGAGTTTCATCGCACAGGAGTCGGAATGAATCGTGCACTCGACGTCACCACTTCCATCCTGTCGACGCTTGCGCGTGGCGGAATCGGCAGCCGAGTCGGGACTCCGGCTGCGAGACCGCTGCAGCTGCTCGAGCTCTACGAGTTCGAGGCTTGCCCGTTCTGCCGCAAGGTGCGCGAGGCGCTGACGATTCTCGACCTCGACGCGATGATTCACCCTTGTCCGAAGGGAGGCCCGGGTTTCCGGGAAGAGGTCCGCATGCGCGGTGGTCGCGCGATGTTTCCGTACCTCGTCGATCCGAACGCCGGCGTCGAAATGTACGAGTCCGACGACATCGTGGCCCATCTGTTCCGAGAGTACGGCGACGGTCGGACGCCGATTGCGTTGTCGCTCGGGCCACTCACGATTGCGACCGCGAGCCTGGCGTCGGCCTTTCGCCCGCTGTCCGGGTTGCGATACCGCGAGTCGGAGCCGCCCGAGTTGCCGCTCGAACTCTACAGCTACGAGGCGTCGCCCTTCAGCCGGCTCGTGCGCGAGTGCCTGAGCAGCCTCGAGCTGCGTTATCGACTTCACAACGTCGCGCGCGGAAGTGCGGGGCGCGAAGCCTTCGTCGCGCGATCGGGCCGGATGATGGTGCCTTATCTCGTCGACCCCAACACGGGTGTCGAGATGTTCGAGTCCGCGGACATCGTTCGGTATCTCGAAGACAGCTACGCGCGCTAGGTCGGCTTTGCTGCGGGGTGGTGGTATGCGAGCGCGGCTCGGGTCAGGGGGCCCTCCCGCGCCCTTCGAACGGTTGCGTGAGGGCCCCCTGACCCGAGCCGCTTCAGTTGGCGCCGCTCCGTAGCCCCATCTGGAAGCGCAGGGAGCGGGGTGCCTTTCGCAAGCGTTCGAAGGGCGCGGCAGGTATTCCCTTCGCAGCGTGTGTTGAGACGCGCCTCGCCGCGTTGTCGGGGGGCTAGGTCATTCGGTCGAGGAGGAGGGAGGCGATTCCGAGGAAGGAGAAGAAGGCGAAGATGTCGGTGAAGGTAGTGACGATGACGCCCGCTCCGAGGGCCGGGTCCTGGTCGAGCGCCTTCAGGAGCAATGGAACGCCTGCGCCCATCAGACCCGCGATTGCCATCGTGATCAGCATTGCGAGAAACAACGCCACGCCGATCAACGGCGTGCCGAGCCACAGGTAGGCGATCACGGCGCTGAGTGCGCCCATGGTCGCGCCGATCGTGAGCCCGACGGCGAACTCCTTGAGCGCCGAGCGGAGGCCGGTCGAGAACTCGATTTCACCCAGCGCGATGCCGCGCGTGATCACCGTGAGCGACTGGATGCCGCTGTTGCCCCCCATACCGGCGACCACCGGCATGAAGAATGCGAGTGTGACCATCTGCTCGATGGTGTCCTGGAACAGGCCGACGACCCACGCGGCCATGAAGGCGGTGGCGAGGTTGAGGAGCATCCACGGCAGCCGTTTGCGCGCCGACACGTGCGCGGGGCTGTAAACGCGGTCGTCCTCGGACAGGCCCGCGAGGTGATACATGTCCTCGGTGGCCTCTTCGGTGATGACGTCGATGACGTCATCGACCGTGATTACGCCGAGCATATGCCCGTCGACATCCGTGACCGGAATCGCAAGCAGGTCGTAACGCCGCACGAGCTCTGCGACTTCCTCCTGATCGGCATCCGCCGAGACCGTTACCGGAACCTGGACCATCAGCTCCTGGATCGAGCGTGCGGGGGGTGCTGCGACGAGTCGGCGCAGCGGTACCACGCCCGTGAGCGCGCGCTGGTCGTCTACGACGTAGAGGTAGAGGATCGATTCGTCTTCGCCGCCGAGCAGTCGGATCGAGTCGATCGCTTCCTGCGAGGTCATCTTCTCGTCCAACGCCACGAAGCTCGTGGTCATCACTCGACCCGCGCTGGACTCGGGGTAGAGGTCGGCCTTCTCGAGCTCGGCGCGTTTGTTCTCCGGTAGCCGGCTCACGATGCTGTCGCGCCGTTCTTCCGGCAGCCACTCCACCATTTCGAGCAAGTCGTCGATCTCGAGGCGACCGATCACGTCGGCCAGGCGCGGATCGGTGACTGCGTCGAAGACTTCGGCGAGGATCTCGTGCGGGAGTTCCCGGAGCGTTCGGGCGGCGCGGCGCTGTCGGAACAGCAGCTCGATCACGACGCGGATCTCGACGGGGTTCAGGCCCGAGAGCAACGGGGCGATGTCGGCCGGAGGCATTCGCGCGAGCAGGCGCTCCGCGCGGGTGTGTACTCCGCTTGCGAGCAGGCGGCGCAGAATCCTCGTGGTGACTTCGGGAGTCGCCATGCCGTACCCCGGACCTACGTCCGGGCCCATCGGCTATGGGCTCAGGCGCAGGAAGGTGCTTGCATGCAGCCGTGTGGGTGTTCTGGCTGCGGGTCGCTGTTGGTGTCTTCTTTACTCATGAGAGTCGCGGATTTCTTACAACAGAATCGGTTTACCCGCTAATCGCCTTTACGGCGTTACTGATTGAGAGTGCACGGCGCTAGAATGCGGCCGAAAGGGGAGTTCTTGCCTCAGACGCACCTGGTGATCGTCCCGCACACGCACTGGGATCGGGAGTGGTATCGGACCCAAGAGGAGTTCCGGTTTCGGCTCGTGCGCCTGCTCGACGGGGTGCTCGATCTGCTCGAGCGGGATCCGGATTTCCGCCATTTCACTCTCGACGGCCAGACCATCGTGCTCGACGATTACCTCGAAGTTCGACCGCGCGCGCGCGAGCGAATCGAAAAGCTCGTCAGCGCGGGCCGGTTGCTGATCGGTCCGTGGCACGTGCTGCCGGACGAGTGGTTGGTCTCCGGCGAGGCCCTGATCCGCAACCTCCGGCACGGGCTTGCGCGCGCCGCCGCGTTCGGCGGCAGCATGTCGGTCGGCTACGTGCCGGATCAGTTCGGGCACGTCGGTCAGATGCCGCAGATCTTCGCGGGCTTTGGCTTCGAGGCGGCCGCACTGTGGCGCGGCGTTGGCGAGAACGTCGACGGGACGAGCTTCGTCTGGGAGGCGCCCGACGGGACGCAGCTGTTTACGATCTTCCTCGTGCGCGGCTACGGCAACGCGTCGCACCTGCCGCTTGCGCCCCAGGCCCTCGCGGAACGGCTCCTCAACGAAGCCTCCGAACTCCAGAAGATCTCACCGACCCGGAGCGTGCTGCTCATGAACGGCAGCGATCACCTCGAAGCACAGCCGGCACTGGCTGCGGCGCTGGCTGCGGCGGTCGGCGATCTCGCTGGCGCGACCTTCGAGATTGGGACGCTCCCGGGCTTCGTCGAGCGCGCCCGCGCCGAGGCGCCCGACGACGGGGTCGTGCACCGCGGCGAGTTGCGTTCCGGGCTGCGCTCGCCGCTGCTCGAGGGGTGTGCTTCGGCCCGCATGCGCCAGAAACGGCGCGATTTCGAGAATGACCGTCTGCTCACCCGCTATCTCGAACCCTTGGCCACGTGGCTCGCGGCACTGGGTGGCGATCCCGATACCGATCGCATCCAGTTCGCGTGGGGGATCGCTCTCGAAAACCACCCGCATGATTCGATCTGCGGCTGCTCGATCGACCGGGTGCACGACCAGATGGACGTGCGCTTCGCGCGGACTGCCGAGGTCGCCGGGGCGCATTTCGCGCAGGTCTCGCACGCCCTCGCGCAGCACGTCGTCGCCCCCTCGGTCGCTGGCTCGGCGCACTCGGAAGTGCTGCTCGCGTGGAACCCGAACGCGGCCGGAGTCGGCCAGGTAGAGGGCGAGCTGTCGCTGGACTTGCCTGCGCGATCGCGTAGGCCTCGCGCGTTGCACTTGCGCACGCAGGGCGGCGAGCGGATCCCCGTCCACGCCGAATGCTCCG
This sequence comes from uncultured Gammaproteobacteria bacterium, assembly GCA_964196055.1. GTDB lineage: Bacteria > Myxococcota_A > UBA9160 > UBA9160 > SMWR01 > JAFDEI01. The sequence continues at coordinate 6,571 of CAXMSF010000194.1, forward strand.
ACCCCGGGCGGTTGTACGCCGAATATCGTGTCCCCGCGAGCGTCGCGGTCATGCTGCTGGGCGGATTCCCGCCCGAATTCTTCGGGGAGTTCGCAAGTGCGCTGTGGATTCGGAGCATCGGCCGCGACACCGTTGCCGACGTTCTGATGAGTGATGATGTCCCCGCTGATTTCGACTGGCACGCGGTTCGAAGCGCCGCGATGGCAAGGCTCGAGGCCTTGGGTGACACCGAGGTGTGGTGCCGCATTCGCCGACTTCCACGCTTCCGCGTGCGCTTCGTCGACGATGTCCCGGGGTGGGGGCTGCGGGCGTACCGTGTGGGGCGGGGTCGGGCGGAGCGTTCACGCGACGCGTCGGAGCTGCTCGCCGAAGCCACCGACGACGGGGGCGTGCGAATCGCGAACCGGATCTGGCAGATCGAAGCGGACGCCGACGGCCGCGTGTGCTGGCTCGACCGCCGCACCGGCAGCGTAACCCGCGACGCGCTTCGCCTCGTGAGTGAGGGCGATCGCGGTGACTCGTACAATTTCGATCCGGTGCCGGCCACGCCCGCGGTCGAGCGGCCGTCGCGCGTGCGGGTCCGGGCGCTGCCGTCATCCGAAGCCGAGGTCGGGCTTGCACTCGAACTCGACTACCGCGTGCCAGAAGGCCTGGTCAGCGATCGATCGAAGCGCTCGAGTCGCCTCGTACCGCTGCGCGCGCGTGTCGAACTGCGGCTCGCCCGCCGTCTCGATCGCATCGACATCGCGATCACGCTCGACAACCGGGCGCGCGACCATCGCTTGCGGATGCACCTGCGCGCTCCGTTTGGGGCCACTCGATTCGAAGTCGAGTCTGCCTTCGAGATCGCCGAGCGGCCGATCGCACCCGCTCCCGATTCCTTCGGCATCGAAACGCCCGCGGAGATTCCGATCGGAGCCGTGCCCCAGCGCAGCCTGGCGACGATCGATGACGGCGCGAATGCACTGACCGTCGCGAACCGCGGCTGCGCGGAGGTCGAAGCCGTCGAAGAATCGGACGGGACGACATCGCTCGCGCTGACGCTGTTGCGCGCATTCGGCTGGCTGTCGCGCGCGGATCTCGCGACGCGACCCTCGCCCGCCGGGCCCCCGTTCGAGACGCCGGGCGGGCAGGCTCGAGGGGAGCACCGGGTGGAGTGCTCCGTACGCAGTCACGTCGTTGGAGCCACGGATCGCGTCGCCGAGGCACACCGATACGCGTTTCCACCGATTGCGTTCGAGGGGGCAGACTCGCCATCGGGGCGGCTTGCCGATGGCGCCCGGCTGATCGAGGTCGATGACCCCGCCGTGGTGATCTCGGCCTTCGAGCCCGCCCCGGAGGGCGGTGCCGTACTGCGCCTCGTCAACCTGTCGAACGAAGCGCGGAGCGTGCGCATCCGCGCCCGCGGCGTGGGCTTCCGCCGATTGCTGCAGGTGGATCTGAACGGTGATGCGATCCCGGCTGCAGAGTCCGCGCAGGCCGACGACGCCGAGCAGGCACTGCGACCCTGGCAGATCGCGTCGTTCCGTCTCGTCTGACGGGGTTGCCGGTGGGGTGCCGGGTAGGCGCGCGCGGGCTGCCCTGCGGCGAAGCTCTGTTGCGCGGGGCAAGCGACTGAACTGCATCCTTGTGGATCTCGTAAGTAGCTGAAATTATTATCAAAATAGAGATCACACCAAAGGTCGTCCGACTGCGCGCCGGAGCGCCGCGGAGGGGTAAAGAAATGCTCCCCCGGTCCCGATGAGCAACTCCATACCGCTATGACCGTCTCTGCGGCGATTTTCGCCACAGGCGCGGACCGAGCGGATTGGAGCAGAATTCGGATGACCGAAAGCGCGCAAGCGACGAATAGGACGGCGGACCTCGCGATCGCCTCCCTGGCTCTGGCTCTCGTTCTGGGAATCGGCGTTGTGGGCGTGTCGGCAGCGGCCGACACACTCGGATCCCGCTACCGGATGGGGCCCGATGCCGTCAGGAGCGAGCGGATCGTCACGCAGGCCGAGTGGGCCGCGCACCTGACCGACGTCCTCGGGCTGAGTGCGGCGCTCAGCGATGATGCCCCGAGCGAGGACATCTTTGGTCTGCTGTGCCCAACGGACTACAGCCGCAACAGTGAATTGGAGAGCGGTTCCTCAGCGGGAATTTCCGCCTACCACGCGGAGATCGACGTGCCGAAGCGGCAATCGCCTTCCGATTCCTTGCGCATGACCGTGTCGCTGCCGTCTCCGGCGGTCTACATGCTTTCCGTCGAGGGATCCGGACCACAGCGCTGGGTCGTCGATCAGAAGGTCGTCGGTCACCTCGACCCGTCCGGTCTCGGGGTCGCTCAGGCGACCCAGGTCGTGCCGCTACGCCGTGGGCCACACGAAATCACTGCATTCCTCGCTCATGATTCCAGCGCCGAGCGTGTCGCGCTGACCGCCTACAGCCCGCTATGCATCGAGCCTGCGGCCGGCTGGCGCGCAGATCGACCGCTCGTGCATGGCGATCGGGCTCGCACCCTCGTGCGCGCACTCGGGATCGAACAGCGGCTGCCCGAGAGCGGAGAGCCGGTCGTCATCGAGGGGGAATCCTATGCGAACGCCTCTGCCTGGGGCGTCCGTTCCCACCGAAAGCTCGCGACTCCCGCGTCGGCGCATACCTGGGTGACCGCGGAGGGGAGTCCGGCTGAATTTACCTATCGCGTGCGACTCGACGATCCGAGCGTATTCACGGTGGAAGGTCTGTTGCACGGACCCGGCCCGCAGATCTGGTCGATCGACGGCCGCTACCGCTTGACGGTGACGCCGGGCGAGGGGGCCGAAGGTTTCGTGCGGACGGACGTGATCACGTTGCCGTTGGCCGCCGGGGAGCACGTGATCCGCGCAATGATCCCGCCGGATTCCGGCATCGACCTGATTCGCCTGGTACGGCGGAAATCAGCTGCGAGCAACTACCTGGACCTGATCGAGGAGGCGGGTTTTCGCGGCGGTGCACCCGCTGCCTATGTGACGCGCTCCGCCGCCTACCGGAGTCTGTCGAATCCGACCTTCGTCGCTCACGCATTCCACTTCCTCGACCAGGTGGCGGACGGCCAACCGCCGATGCTGCTGGTCGAGCACGATGTCGGCGCCGTCTACTCGCGACCGCTTTCACCGCTGTTGTTGCCGGAGCATCGAACCCGATGAATTCTCGAATGACGACCGTTCTAGTGCTTCTGATGGCTCTTTTCGGGGCCATTTCCCCCGCAGGAGTCGCGCTCGCCGGCCTCGGCGCTGGTGCTGAAACCGAGCAGAATCGCTTCAGCTGGCACCCGTCGATCACGACCAGCACGGCGGCCGACGACAACACGCTGCTCGAGAGCAGCCATTCCAATTCCGACATCGGGATCTTCATCACGCCGCGCGTCGAACTTGCCTATCAGGGGCATTGGTTCGACCTCGGGGCCGATCTCGGCGCGGACATCCGTCGCTACATCGACAATTCATCGCCGAGCGACGAGTTCTACCGGCTCACCGGCTGGTCCGAGTTGGGCGTCCTGCCGGGCTTCACGATGGGCTTTTCGAACGCGTTCGTCCCGTCGGCGGTCGATCTCGCAAGCCCCGGGGACCATGCAGCCAATCTCGTCCAGACCAATCGAACGGTTGCGGACTTCCGTTACTGGAGTGAAGTGCCGGGCGACGGCGAGATGACGCTATCCATGCAGGGCACACGCTTCTTCTCGGAGTCCTTCGCCACGGAGGTCGGCGGTCGAGGTATCGACGACGATTTTCGCTCCGAATTCTGGGAAGCCGCGGTGGTTGGTGAGTATCAGACCCCGTTGGTCGAGCGCCTGTCGGGCTTCTTCAGAACGCACGTGCGCTTTCGCTCGTTCGACGACAACTCGATCGACGACTTCGGCGACCTGGCCGTCGTGGTCGGCATCCGGACGAATTGGTTCGAGAATGTCGAAATCGAAATGTCCGGAGGCTACGGATTACTCGGCTTCTATCACGGGGATCGCAATCACGGCTTCGTCGGCGATCTGAATGTCGGCTATCAGCTTCGGAACGGCACCATTTTGAGGTTGTCGTTCCAGAACCAGAACATCTTCGACATCATTGGCAACGCTTTCCTCGAGAGCACGGGGCGGTTGGGAGTCGAGCATCGTTTCGGCGAGCGGACCGCCGTAGAGGTCGCGATATTTTCGTCGCGCTTCGACAACGCGACGTGGGACTCCGGCGTCAACTACTCCGCTGGGGTGGACGCCAACATCCGGCATCAGCTCACGCGGCGCACCCAGCTCGAACTCGCCTACCGCTACTGGCACAACGCCGGTGACTACAGCTCCGATGACTTCAGTCAGAATCAGCTGACGCTGTCGTTTACCTACCGTCGCTAGTCCGAAGCCGACGCGGCGCGCTCAGTCCGCACGGGGCCTGCCGGCCCCAGACTTCGAGCCACGATCCAGAGTCGGAAACCACCGGGGAGTCCTCCGCCCCGAGATCTTTCCGGATCCCGGCAGCTGACCGGTAAGCGTCCGGCAGGCGATTCCCGAAATTTCCGAAAAAAGTTGAGTTTTCGTCCTAAAGAGAATTCGGTCCGGCACCGAAATGGAGGAAAGAGCCCGGCAGAATCGGGCCCAAATGACTGAAAACGTGGAGGTTCTCGTGATCGTTGTACCGCATCAGGCTCCCCCCGCACGTCGTTGGTTGGCTCAATTCGTTCACGCGTCCGAGGCGGTCGAGGCTCCCGTCGACTTGCCCGCGGACACGGCGTCCTTCGATCCGGCCGCGGTTCTCGCTCTGGCGTTCCACGAGGGCGTGGCTCCGCTGCTGCATCTCGGCTGTATCAACGGCCGCATTCAAGCTCCGCTGCCCGACTCCTTCCGTGGCGCCTGCGAGGCCGCCTACTATCGCAACCTGCGCCGGAACATCCGCACGCTGAAGAGCGGCAAACGGATTCTCGATGCACTGCGCGCGGCCAGCATCTCGGCGGCACCGACCGACGGCTGGGCTGTCATGGGCGGCCCCTTCCGTTATTACGAGGACCCCGGCAGTCGGCCGCTCGAGAACCTCGAATTGATGGTTCGAGAGTCCGACCGGGAGCGGGCGGAGTCCGTACTCGCGGATATCGGCTTCCAACGGGTGGCTGAGGCACGCGACAGCGAGCTGAGCTTACGCAACGACGACGCGGACCCGGACCTACATCTCGATCTCCGCTGGGGCTGGCAGGGGTCAGTTGCTTCGAACGAAGCGATCTCGGTTTCGGGAGACCAGTTCCTCGACCGGCTGTGCGACACCACCGTGTTGGGCTTTCACCGTCCGGCGCGAGTCACGAATCTCGTCGTCGCCAGCATCCGCGCGGCGACGCATACGATGGGTCGTTGGGTCTGGTTGGGCGACATCCACCGCGTGATTACCGCGGTGCCGATGAACTGGGAGGAACTCGTCACGACGGCGCAGCGTTGGCGCGTACGCGCGCCGGTCTATGCGAGCCTGGTGGCGACTCGGGAACTCATGGGAACGCCGATTCCGCGTGAAGTGCTGCGCAGGCTCTCACCCGGGCCGCTTCGGCGGCGTCTGCTGCACCGCAGCCTCGCGGCCAGTCAGGGGAAGGGCAGCGGCTGCAACGCTGCGCGCGCCGCGCGACTTCTGCTGGGCGAGAACTGGTGGGAGGTCGCGCGTGCCGCGGCTCGGAATGCTGCGCCGCGTCACGCTCGAGCACAGGCCTGGGGCGAAGCCAGCCCCTCGCTCGTGCGGCTCAGCCAGAGTATGCACGCCGTGTCTCCGGTCGCCGACAACTCCTGACTGCGCGTTGGCCGCTCTGCGGCCACAGCTTCCGCCCGGCGTTCGATTTGCCGAAACGGGTCCTCGCCTCGCTGCGCGTAGGCCGCTCTGCGGCCACAGCTTCCACCCGGCTCTCGATCCGCCAACGCGGATCGGGAGCTTTGGCGTACGCCCCGAGCGTCGAATTCCGGAACCGTCCCGCGCTGTTTTCCGGCCGACGGGATGGTTTCCCTACGTCCTCGCTTTCCGTAAATCCTCCACACTCGATTCTGCTCGGAATTCCTCGAACGGATTAGGGCAATTACCCAATTGCAACCCGCGCGCCGACGGCGGATTGTATTGACTACCCCGAGGGGTCTGGTTCTCGCGGGGAGTGGGTAGTAACCCACCGGAAGTGCAATAACGAATGCGCGGAGTGTCGCGGACTCGGGTGTGGCAGATGCGGTGATGTGTTCCGTTCGAAGAGGGCTTTCGTCCTCATCGCGCGGCTCACATGCGGAGGATCCAATGAAGCAGCTCATCATGTCGATCGTGCAAGCTCTTGTGGACAAGCCGGACGAAGTGCAAATCAAGGAGGTCGTGGGCGATCACGCGCACGTCCTCGAACTCAAGGTTGCCAAAGAGGATCTCGGCAAGGTCATTGGAAAGGGTGGGGCGCATGCCTCCGCGATCCGGACCTTAATGGCCGCAACAAGTGGCAAGGAAAAGAAGCGGTACATCCTCGAGATCATCGAGTTCTGAACCTTTCGTAAGCAGCGGTTCGAAATCGTGGGCCTCTGGTAGTATCGGTGTTCCAACCGCCGTACTGATCGGAGTCCCCGTGTCCGCCCCCCCTCGATACGACGTTCCCCTCACACTCGGCGCACAGCTCGACGCGCGCGCCAACGATCCCGCGATCGCGTCACTGCCCGCAGTGGTCCATGGCGACCGCAGCTGGAGTTATCTCGAGTTTCGCGACGAGGCGGTTCGCTTCGCCCATTTCCTGATCGCGCGACTCGGCCCGGTGGACGAGGCGCGGCCGGGCCACGTCGCAATGCTGCTCGAAAACCACCCCGAGCTGCTCGCGCTCTACGCCGGCTGTGGCTATGCGGGGCTCACCTTGTTCGGCGTCAACACCGGACTGCGGGGCGAGACGCTCGCAGGCGTGTTGAATCAATCCGGCGCGCGCGTGCTGGTCATCGACGAACGCCTGCTGCCCGAGGTCGAATCCATTGTCGACCGGCTCGCGAATATCGCGCCCGAGAACCTACTCGTGTTGCGCTGCGAGAGTTCCGCGGACCTCGGCGATCGCGATCTGGCCGGCCGGATCGCCGCCGAAGTAGCGGCGCCCGGTATCTCGCTCGACACGCCCGGTGTCGACGTCGTGCCGAGCGACAACCTCTTCGTGATCTACACCTCGGGCACCACCGGCTTGCCCAAGGGCATCAACAACAATCACCTGAAGCTGCTCGTGATCGGTCAGACGGTTGCGAGCAATCTCGGGCTGGGACCGGACGATGTCGGCTACGCCTGCATGCCGCTGTTTCACTCGAACGCGCTATTTCTCGGTTTTCAGCCCTGCCTGCACGCCGGCGGAACGATCTCGATGCGCGAGCGTTTCAGCGCGAGCGCATTCGTTCCGGACGTGTTGCGCTACGGCGTGACCTTCTGGAACTACGTCGGTGAGCCCGTCCACTACATCCTCGGCGCGATCGAACGGGAATATTCAGGTGACGCGGCGCGCATCCGCTCGGAGCTCACCGACAATCCGAGGAACCGCTTGCGCTACGCGGTTGGAAACGGTGCGGCACCGCCCGACATCGACCGATTCGTGCGTTGGCTCGGACTCGAGGACATGTTCGAGCTCTATGGATCGACCGAGGCGGCGATCAGCACTTTCCGGAAGAAGGGCGACCCGCGTGGCAGCGTCGGCGAGATCAAGGACGACGCGGTCAAGATCCTGAGCGAAAGCGCGACCGAGTGCCCGCCGGCCGAGGTCGACCGCGATGGCAAGATTACGAACTATGCCGAAGCGGTCGGCGAGATCTGCCGCGTCGCCCCCGATACGGGGCTGTTCCAGGGGTACTTTGCGAACGACGGCGCGACGACATCAAAATTTCGCGAAGGTGTCTACCACTCGGGCGACCTGGGCCACATTCAGATCGTAGACGGCGTCCGGCACCTGTTCTTCGACGGCCGGACCGACGATTGGATCCGCAAGGACGGCGAGAACTTCTCGGCCGCGCAGGTGGCACGGCTCGTCCAGGAGCACGCTGACGTGGTGCTTGCGGCTGCGTACGGGGTGCCATGCGCGGTGAGTGACGAACTCGTGATGGTTGCGCTCAAGCTTCGCGAAGGCGTGGGCTTCGACCCGCAAGGTTTCTTCGACTACTGCGATGAATCGACGCGTAAAGGTGGAATGGACCCGAAGTGGTTCCCCGATTTCGTACGCATCGTCGACGAATTCGAGTACACGCAAACCCAGAAGGTGTTGGTTCGAAACCTCAAGCGTGACCACTTCGACCTGCGGCGGCTCGCCGATCAGCCGATTTACTGGCGTCGGCGCGGCGACACCGGGTATCGGGCGTTCACGCGCGCGGAATTCGATCTGCTTCGGAAGGACTTCGAAGCCGCCGAGCGGGTCGCGCTGATCGATCGTTAGCTTGCGTTTTGGCCGCCTTGCAGCCAAAATTTCCACCCGGCTTCTGGGTGAAAGTACGATTTCGAAACATCGAAGTACGAAATCGGACTTGTGACCTGGAGCACAAGTCTGGGGCTCAATTCCAGAACCAAATATTTTCAATAGGTTGCAGATCTAATTGCCGGTCTTACCTTTGGGCACGCGACTTGCGATAGGAGAGGGAAGCGCAATTTGCGGCATCGGAGGTCATGGGTGGGTATGGACGCAACCTGTTCGGCAGAAGAGCACTTCCAACGAGGCGAGGCTGCGCTCGCTGAGGCTGCGCCGGAGATTGCGCTCGGTCATTTCCGTGCGGCGAATCGGCTCGATCCGACGAGCCCACGCATACGCTCGTACTACGGCTTGTGTCTGGCGCTCGCCGAGCGGCGCTTCGACAAGGCGCTTCATCTGTGCCGGTCCGCGGCCAAAGAAGAATTCTTCAACCCGCTGCTCTATCACAACCTCGCACTCGTTCATTTGTCGTTCGGCTTCAAAGCGGAAGGAATTCGGTACTTACGCCGCGGATTGATGATCGACCCGGGTAACGAGTTGATCGCCACGAGCCTGCAAGACCTGGGCATGCGGCGGCGGCCGCCGTTGCACTTCCTGTCGCGCCGGCACGCGCTGAACCGATGGCTCGGCGGATTGCGCGAATTCCTGCCGGCTGCGAGTCGCGAAGCGCATGCGCTCGAACTCGAGGCCTGATCGACGCCGACCCACTCGTCTCGCTGCCTGCATCCACCGGTTGGTTGACTTCCGTCGCGAGAGTCCCTATTCATCCCCCGCTGAAAAAATCCTCCCCGTGAGGACGAGGTAAGGTCTTGGGAAACGTCATCAAGAAGCGCCGAAAGAAGATGCGCAAGCACAAGAAGCGCAAGCTGCTGAAGCGAGCTCGCCACAAGCGCAAGCGCTAAGAGAAGCGCTGCCCAGGCAGCTTCGAAGTGCCCTACGGCGGACCCTCGGTCCGCCGTTCCATTTTCCGAATTTCCGTTGTATTCCAAGCGCTTTTAGCGGATGGATCGGTGCGTTTCGACGACGCTGATCGATCCGAACGCCATGTTGCGTCGAGGCGACGATGGTTCACACGAAGTGGCTCCGTCGACGAGTGAACGCACGTCGACGAGCGTTCCTCGACGGCTTCGCGGGCGAAAAGTTCGATCGATTTCTGATTAATAGCCCGCAGTATGACATCACATCATATTGTTTTTTTTAGGTTTACCTCTTGACGACACCAAAAAATCGCTGGTAGGGTCAGCCGCAAGAGTGGCTCTAGTGCCGCGGTTTGACTTGGGAACACACTTAGAATGCCGTCAAGTCGCACATTCCGGTCTCCGATACGGGACACGAGTCACGAAGCCGCGCAAGTTGCTGTGGTTGCGGTGCAGTTCGCTGCATCGTTTGTGACGGAATGTGGGCGATCGCGTTGCTTGAGCACACGAACAGGGGGGTAACC
>CAXMSF010000195.1:0-4166 GCA_964196055.1 uncultured Gammaproteobacteria bacterium
GTCGAGTTCCGGGAGTCCGGGCGCGAGTTCGTCCATCGCCGAGAGAATTTCGACGCGCTTGATCGAGTCGATGCCGAGGTCGCCCTCGAGATCCATCTCCATCGTCAGCATCTCCGACGGATACCCGGTCTTGTCCGAGACGACTTCGAGCAACATCGCGTGCAGGTCGAGGGCGGGGGTTGCAACCGCAACGGCGGGAGCGCTGCAGGCTTGTCGCGGCGCGGATTCCGGAACGACGACTTGCTGGGCCTGGGCGTTGCTGGGGCCCGTCTCGATCATCGGAGCGGGAGGCATGGTCTGGATCACGGCCGACGTCTCCGGCGAAGTCGCGAGCGGAACCTGAGCCGGCTGCACGCTGGGTGCTGCGGGCGTCGGGCGCTGCGTCTGCGGCGATGTCATTGGGGGCGCCGCGGCCGCAGGCGAAATCCCGGCCTGCGCCGATAGCGACTGGAAGCTTCGCTCGATGGTCTCGAGGTAGGCGGTATGGGTCTGGGCCATCGACTGCATGTAGGCGACGTGTGCATCGGCTGTCTGTCGTTGGGCGTCTCGATAGGCCTGGGCCCAAGTCGGGTCCACCGCGGCTTGGGGTGCGTTCTGTACGACCGGCGTGGTTTGAATGGCCGGTGCAATCGGGGCAGTCTGGACAGGCGGAAGTGCGGGCGCCGGCGTGGCTGCAGCCGGGGCGACCGGCTCGCTTCGCGGCACCTCGACGGTTACGGTCTCCACCTCCCTTTCCGGCTTGCGGGGAGGGTTCGCTGCCGGTAGCTCGGCGGCGCCGCCCCGCGGCGGGTAGCCTTTGCCGTAATTGCTGCCGTTGATCGGAACCTTGAGCTTCGGTTCGACGCGATCCAGCGGGTTTTCGGGCTCGGCGAACTCCGACCAGAGCGATGCGAAGTCGAGCGAGTACCCCTCGACCGACAGACGCGCGAGCGCGTCGAAGAAGCTGCGAACGCCGCTCTTCCCCTTGCGATCGAGATTGACCGCGAAGTGCGGTCGGTCTTCGAGGATGCGCCCCACCAGGCCGGTCAACACGGATCCGGGCCCCACCTCGACGAAGCTGCGAACGCCGGCTTTGTACATCGCCTCGATCATGTCGACGAACTTCACAGGACTGGCGAGCTGGTCGGCGAGTTTCGAGCGCAGCGATGCCGGACTTGCGTCGTGCGCGATGCCGGTCGTGTTCGAGTAGACGGGCCTTGCGGGCGAGGCGAACTCGACGTCGGCCAAATATTCGCCGAACGCCCCGCTCGCCTTCTCGACCACCGGCGAGTGGAATGCGGTTGCAACCGGAAGCCGGCGCGCGGAGATCTGCTGCTCGGCGAGCTTCGCTTCGACTGCCTCGATTGCGCTCGTCTCTCCGGAAAGCACCACCTGTTCCGGCGCGTTGTGATTGGCGATCACGACCGCGGTGTCCCAGCCTTCGAGCAGACTGCGGATCCGCTCGATCGGCTGCGCGACCGCGATCATCGCGCCGGGGTTGACCGCGGCCTCGGCCATCAGCTCGCCGCGACGCCGCGCGACCGCGAGGAAATCCTCTTCGCAAAGAACGCCCGCAGCGTGCAGTGCCGTGACTTCTCCGAAGCTGTGTCCAGCGAAGCAGTCGGCCCGAAGACCCAATTCGTCGAGCAGCCGCAGAAGTGAAATGCTCGTGCAGCCGATCGCGGGCTGCGCCCATTCGGTCGCGGCCAGGTCGCGTTCTTGCTCGGCTTTGCTTTCGTCATCGAATGCGGTGTTCGGGAAGACGACGTCATGGAGGCGTGTCGTTCCATCCCACTCGAAGTTCGCCGCGCGATCCCACGGCTTCAGCGCGCTTGCGAACTGCATCGCGACGGAAGCGCCCATGTGCAGGTACTGGCTGCCCTGCCCGGAGAAGAGATAGGCGAGGCCCCCTTCACCGAGGCTCTCGCCGATGCCGAAGTGGATTCCGGTCGGGGTCGAAAACGACTTCGAGGGGTCGCTGTCGATGGCCTTCGCAGCCTGTTCGAGTTTGGCGGCCAGATCAGCTTCATCGATCACGACGACTGCAAGGCGCACCGGCGCCGTCGCATCGAATTCGACCTGGCTCGTTCGCGCCAGCCACTGCAGGTACCCGGGCTTCGAGCATTCAGCAGCGCAGGTTCGAACTCGGGCCGTGAGCTCGGCGGCATTCTCGCCCGATAGCGTCACGAGCTCGCAATCGAGTGCACGCAACCGGGGTGCCGGCCGAGACGAACCGGTACCGCTCGCTGTGTACTCACTCATCGCAACATGAAAATTCGACCCACCGAAACCGAACGAGCTTACGGATGCGCGCCGCGGGAAGCGCGAGTCGCGCACCCAAGGACGTGCTTCGGTCGACAGATGGAAAGGCGAGCGCTCGATCTCGAGCGCCGGGTTCGGTCGCTCCACCTTGATCGTCGGTGGCAGCACCTTGTGGTGCAACGCCATCACGGCCTTGAAGATGCCCGCCGCGCCTGCGGCCGCCTTCGTGTGACCGATCTGCGACTTGACCGAGCCGATCGCGCACCACTGAGTGTCTTCGCGGCCCGATTCGGCGAAAGCGGTTGCGAGGCCCTTGAATTCCGCGGCATCTCCGGCCTTGGTCCCGGTTCCGTGAGCTTCGACCAGTTCGACCTGCTCGGGACCGAAGTCCGTCTGCCGATAGGCGCGACGGATTGCATTGGCCTGGCCCTCCGGCCGCGGTGCGTACACGCTCTTCGCTCGGCCATCGGATGACGTCCCCACGGCATCGATGACCGCATAGATACGATCGCCATCACGCTCCGCATCTTCGAGGCGCTTGAGAGCCAGCATGCCGATTCCCTCGCCCAGCATCGTGCCGTCGGCCTGATCGGAAAACGGGCGGCAGTCGCCGGTCGGGGAGAGCGCCGGCGTCTTGCTGAAGCACATGAACATGAAGATGTCGTTCATGGTGTCGACGCCGCCGACGATGACCATGTTCGAGTCACCGAGATAGAGCTCGTTGATTCCCATCGAGAGTGCCGAGAACGTCGACGCGCAGGCGGCGTCCGTTACGCAGTTCGTCCCGCCGAGATCGAGTCGATTTGCAATCCGGCCGGCAACGACGTTACCGAGCAGTCCGGGGAAAGTGCTCTCACGCCACGGCGTGTAATGATCCGATATGCGATCACAGACCTGCTGCACCTCGTCTTCCGGCAGTCCGCTGTCACGCAGTGCCTTGACCCACACCGGGCGCTGCAACCGGCTCACCATCGAGCCCAGCAGCTCCTGCCCGGACGTCACGCCCAGGATCACCGAGATGTTCGAGCGATCGAGCGTCTCCATGGCCTCCGGCGAATGCCCGCAGGCATCTTCGAGCACCTTCTGCGCGACGATCAGCGCGAGCAGCTGCGAAGTGTCCGTCTCGGGGATGATGCTCGGCGGCACCCCCCAACCGAGGGAGTCGAAGTCGATATCCGATAGAAACGCGCCGCGCTTCGCGTAGGTCTTGTCCGGCACTGACGGATCCGGGTCGTAATAGTCCTCGACCAACCAATGCGTGGTCGGGACGTCCGTGATCAGATCGTGCCCAGCGAGGATGTCCCGCCAGAATCCCGTGGCATCGAGCGAGCCGGGAAACAGCGCACTCACGCCGACGACGGCAATGGCGGGACGGGACGACTCAGTCTTGTTGGACATCGGTTGGCTGTTCCTTGCGTTTTAACGTGACGTAAGCGGTGAATACAGTCCTGCTCGGATCAGGCGAGCGGGCGTGGTTTGAAATCAAAGGCCGCCGGCGGAACGGGTACGCCGAAGCTTCGGAGCTGCTGCGCGCGTGTCACCACCGCTGCGCCTTCGAGGAGATTACGCGCGACCTGGACCACGCTGCGATTCTCGGGGTCGGCGAGGAAGCTTCCCTCGGTCCACGCATTGAACGCGCCCATCGCGGGGCCGCACCAGATCTGATAGTCGGGGCGACGGTCCCGCACCCCGGCGATCGCCCAGCGGCTCGATTGCCCGAGATAGGATCGGAACACCAACGCCATCTTGTGTTTCGGGTCCGCCTCGGCCTTTGCTACCTCGCGCGGATCGCGCTCCTGCCAGAACTTGCATGTGTCACGCCAGGCATCTTCGACGGATACGCGCAGGATGTCCTTCTCTCGCCGTGCCTTTTCCTGCGTCGGCAGCGCGTCGAGGGAATCGTGGCGGCGATAGAGGTCGTACAG
>CAXMSF010000196.1:0-4614 GCA_964196055.1 uncultured Gammaproteobacteria bacterium
CTGACCTCGGTCGCGACCGCGGCGAAATCCTCACCGTCCTGAAGTCGCTTCAGGACTACGCGAGCGCGGGCCTCGGTCTCGGCGGTTTCGGTCTCATCGGCGTCGGGGGTGATCTTCAGCAATACGTGTCGGGCCTGGACCTGCTCGGGAACGTCGTAGATCGACGCGCGCTGGCTGTAGAGGGTTCGGGCCTCCTCCTCACGCTCGGCCAGGAAGGCGCTGATCCGAGCCTCGTCGACCTCGACGTCCTCAGTACTCCGATCGCTGTCGAACACGACGAATGCGATCTGGACTTCTTCGAGCCGCTGGAACAGCGCGTCGCGGGCCTCGGCGGTCGATACGCGTGTGCTCTCGCCGATCAGCCGCATCATCTTGGCCGCGAGCATCGCGAGCCGTTGATCGACCATGAAGCTGCGCTCGGTGCCGTACTCGTACGCAATGAAGCGGTCGAATGCCTCGTTGTCGAAGCGCCCATCTTCGCCTCGGAAGATCGGTGATTGCAGGATCGCGCGTTCGATTTCCCCCTTCGCGACGACCAGTCCGATCTTGCCGGCCTCTTCCGCGAGGATCGCGCGCTCGACCAGGACCCCGGCGGTGATCTCGTTCAGCTGGTCGGCAAGCGCGGTGGCGTCGAACTGCTCACCGAGCGCCTGCTCGTACTGGTCCACGCGCCGCGCCCGCTCTGCCTCGAACTGGGATATGCCGAAGCGATACGAGCCGACCTCGATCAGCGCGCCGCCGCTGGGCCCGGACTGGCGCCCCATGCCTGGGACGAGAAAGAAGACGAATACGCCTCCGAGAGCCACGATGAAAAAGCCGGTCAGCCAGCGTTGGCCACCCCGCATTGCCTTGAGCATGCCTGGAAATCTCCGCGCAATCCAAAAAGGCCGCCTGGGGCGGCCATACAGTGGCTGCAGACTACGGGCGGGGTGCAAAGGCGGCAAGTCGTGCCGCCAAAACGAAGTTTGCTGCTTGAACCCCCGAAGACCTACTGGTAGCATGGCGAGAGTGACTCGGCATACCGAAACATCTTGTGATATCGGTCACTTAGAAGGCCCGTTTCCGCGAATGAAAAATCCTCGAATTGTGCTCCTCGGGCCCACAGAAGCAACCCTTAGCAGGAGGCCAGCGTGATCCTAGACCCCATCCTCGGTTGGTTTTCGAATGACCTCGCCATCGACCTGGGCACCGCGAACACCGTCGTGTACGCGAAAGGCAAGGGCATCGTGGTTTCCGAGCCGAGCGTCGTGGCGGTCACTCGCAATCTGCGCGGAGTGGACAAGGTTCGCGCGGTCGGTAGAGAGGCGAAGGAAATGCTCGGGCGTACGCCCGGCAACATCGTCGCAATCCGCCCGATGAAGGACGGTGTCATTGCCGACTTCGAGATTACCGAAGCGATGCTGCGTTACTTCATCACGAAGGTTCACGATCGCAAACGCATGGTGCGTCCTCGCATCGTGATCGCGGTTCCATCCGGAATCACTGAAGTCGAGAAGCGTGCGGTTCGCGAGTCGGCGATGTCGGCCGGCGCGCGCGAGGTCTACTTGATCGAAGAGCCGATGGCGGCAGCGATTGGTGCGGGGCTTCCGATTACGGAACCGTCGGGCAACATGATCATCGACATCGGTGGCGGCACGACCGAGGTTGCGGTCATTTCGCTCTCGGGCATCGTCTATGCGAACTCGACCCGTGTTGGCGGCGACAAGATGGACGAAGCGATCATCAACTACGTCAAGCGGAAGTACAACCTGCTGATCGGCGAGCGCACGGCTGAGTTGATCAAGATCAGCATCGGCACCGCATATCCCACGGATGAGAATGAGTCGATGGAAGTGAAGGGTCGCGACCTCGTCGCGGGCATTCCGAAGATCCTCGAGATCAAGTCCGAAGAGGTGCGAGAGGCTCTGTCCGAGACCGTGAATGCGGTCGTCGAGAGTGTGAAGATCGCACTCGAACGAACTCCGCCGGAGCTGGCGGCCGACATCGTCGACAAGGGCATCGTGCTCGTGGGCGGTGGTTCACTGCTGCGAAATCTCGATGTCCTCCTGCGTGAGGCCACCGGTCTGCCGGTGATGCTCGCGGAAGATCCCCTCAACGCTGTAGCAATCGGTACCGGGCGTACCCTCGACGAGATCCCGCTTCTCAAGGAAGTGGCGATTCAATCGTGAGGTGTTCGGCCCTGTGCGGGGCCCATGGCCGAATCCGATAGACGTCTGCCCGTTTCCCTGCTCGTCGCGGGGCTGGTGGCCATCGCCGTCGTGAGCATGGTCGTGGATCGCCGGGGCGTGATCGAGCGCGGCCGCGATCTTCCGGCCTGGCTGGGATCGCTTCTCGACCTCGCGGCGCCGGTCCAAGACGCGGTCGCGTTGCCCTTCGAGGCCGCACGCGACACATGGAGCGGCTATATCTCGCTTCTGCACGTGAAGCTCCAGAACGACACGCTCGAGCGCGAGGTCGCACGTCTGTCGGAGGAAAACCTCCAGCTTCGCGAAGCGCTCGTCGCGAGTGGCCGATTGCAGCGCATCGCCGACATGCGCAAACACTACGAAGTTCCGATGCTGCCCGCAGAACTCGTCGGGGTGGACGCGTCCCCGTGGTTCCGGTCGGTACTGGTCGACCACGGCCGCGACCGGGGCGTGTTGTCGGGGATGCCGGTGATCTCGGAGAAGGGCCTGGTCGGCCTGGTCACGGCGACGTCGCGCCATTCCGCCAAGGCGATGCTCGTTCTCGATCGGCAGACCTCGGTCGACGGAGTGATCCAGCGCAGCCGCTCGCGCGGGACGGTGCGCGGGCGTGGTTCCGCCGAGCTCGAGTTCGAATTCGTTGCTCGCGATAGCGACGTCCGGGTGAAGGACCTCGTGATCACGTCGGGGCTCGGCGGCGTCTACCCGAAGGGGTTGTTCATCGGGACGATCTCCGAGGTGTCCGACCCCGGTTCGCAACTGCTGCAACGCGCGACGATCCGACCGGCGGTCGATTTCGGTCGCCTCGAACAGGTCTTCGTGATGCTGCGCCGCGGACCGACGATGGAATTGCTCTACTCGACCCAGGTGGGTGACGAATCGCCGCCCTCCGAGTCGGACGGTCCAGCGTCGTGAAGCGGGCGTTGCTGATTCTGCTGATCGGCGTCGCGGCACCGGTGCTCCAGGGTGCGTTCAATACCTTCGTCCCGGCCCGTTTCGCCCCCGATCTTGGTTTTCTGGTCGTGATCGCGCTCGGGTTGCACTGGCGCAGCACGGCTGGCGGGCTCATTCTGGCCGCGACGCTCGGCTTTGCAGCTGACCTGCTTTCGGGTTCGCTGCTCGGTCAGCAGGCGCTGCTTCGGCTGCTTGCATTCGGCGCCGCACGCTTCGCGAGCGGCCACTTGAACCTGCGAGGAGCGGTGCCCCAGTCGGTCTTCGTCGTGGGACTTACCGCGATCAACGCGCTCGGGGTCGCGACCCTGAACGTCTTCTTCACCGCGGGCGGTGGCTTCGATCTCGTGATGCTGCGGGACCTGCTTTCCCACGCGCTCGTGAATGCGCTGTTCGCGCCTCCCGTCAGCCGCCTGGTCGAGACCGTGGTGACCGCTTTCGGCGACGACGAGGGAGCTCGGCGAGCCTTGCGGCTCACGCCGCGCGTCCGGTCGACCTGATGGCGCTCGAGGAGATCCGCGGCGGTCGCCTCGGCGTCGGACTCGACCCGGCCATAGAGAGCCGGATCCCGTTCGTGGCCGGATTCATGATCGTCGTCTTCGTCATCTTCGGGCTGCGATTGTTTCAGCTCCAGATCGTCGAGGGTGAGCAATTCGGCCGGTTGTCGCTGAAGAACTCGGTGCGATCGGTGCAGCTCGAGGCTCCGCGCGGAGATATCGTCGACCGCGAGGGACGGACACTTGCTACGACCCGACCTGCGTTCGGCATCCAGGTCATTCCGACCGACTTGCGCGAGCGTGAACGCACGGTGAAAGCACTCGCGATCCTGCTCGACGCCGACAGCGCCACGCTCGACGAAAAGATCGGGACACCGCGGGGACGCAATCGCTTCCAGCCCGTGGAGCTCGCCGGCGATGTCTCCTACGACGAACTCGCTCGTGTCGAGTCGCACCGCTATGCGCTGCCTGGCGTGGTGACGGATATCCAGCCGCGTCGGCACTATGTCGAAGGTGAGTTCGCCTCTCACTTGATCGGCTATATCGGCGAGATTCAAGGTAAACAGCTCGAGCAGGACAAATTCGAGGATTACCGTTCCGGCGAGGTGATCGGGCAGACCGGAATCGAAAGGTTGCTCGAGCAGGATCTACGCGGCCGCAAGGGGGGCCGCAACCTGGTGGTGGACGTCGCGGGACGGATCGTCGACGTGCTCGATGAAGAGTTTCCGGTTCCAGGCGGCACGGTCATGCTCACGATCGATCGCGATCTCCAGAAGGTGGCCGAAGATGCATTCCTGCCCGAGGTGCTCGGCGAAGCGGGCAAACTCGGCGCCGTCGTCGCTCTCGACGTCCGCAACGGCGACGTTCTCGCGCTGGTCTCGAAGCCCTCGTACGATCCGAACGATTTCTCGGGCGGCATCGACAGCGTGACGTGGAACGAGCTGTCGAACGACGAATGGCGCCCAATCCAGAATCGCGCGATA
>CAXMSF010000197.1:0-6463 GCA_964196055.1 uncultured Gammaproteobacteria bacterium
CGCACGAGGGCGAGGCCCTGAAGGCACTCTCGCAGCGCTCCAACAACGATTGGGATATCCAGACCACCGCCGTCTTCAACGACTTGTTCGCCAATGAGCCGATCCGCGGCGGCGAAGCCGTGAAGATTTCGATCTCGCACCGGTATGTGGCGAAACCCCAGAAACATTAGGTCGTACCCCGGGTGATGTTTTGGGTCGTGACCCAGAGAATGTTGCTGGCGCACGCCTTGCGATGGGGGCCTGGCCGCCTCGAAGCACCGCTTCACACCCCGGGGCTGGAAAGCACCGGACCGCTGACGTCTCTTGTGTGTTCCATATCGTGCACGACAACCATATTGTGTTCGATATGAGCAATTTTCCGCTTCTTCGCTCATCTGCATGATCATTCTCAACTACTTGAATTAGAACGAATTTCCGCGTTTCGTAACACTTGGCACGGTAAGTGCTTTTTGTGTAGGTGACGACCTGAAAAGGAGTTGCCGATGAAGCGCCCGAAGATCCTCCGACCCGACGAAAGCGAATTCATCGCGCGCCTGAAATCGGGCGACGCGGATGCCTACGAAGAACTCGTGAGACTCTATTCGGGGCGGCTGATCGCGCTCGCGAGCCAGATCCTGGGAGACCAGGATCTGGCTCGCGACGCGGTCCAGGACGCCTTCCTGAGTGCCTTCCGCTCGATGGACCGCTTCAACGGCGACGCGCGCCTGAGCAGCTGGCTGCACCGAATCGTCGCGAATGCCGCGCTCGCGAAGCTACGCGTCAAACGACGCCGACCGGAGTGCTTCTTCACCGAAGAGTTCGGACTCGGCGCAGACGAAGATCCGCTCGATCGTGCCCAGATCGCCGCCCCCGGTGATGGACCGACCCGCGTCGACGACGAAATCGCCCGGCAGCAGGAGGCGCAATTCATCCAGAATTGCATCGCACGTCTGAAGGAGAACCACCGCACGGTGCTGATGCTTCGCTACATCCACGAGTACGACACCGAGCAGACCGCACAGATCCTCGGCGTGGGGCAGAACACCGTAAAGACACGCCTGATGCGGGCGCGCGGCGCGCTGCGCAGCTGCATCGAGCGCGAGATCGAGCACGCGTCGGTGTTCGTCGCATCGATCGCGCTCGAGAGCGAGCAACCCCAGGCCGCTTGAGCCCGGAGTGGTGACACTCAGGGAAGCAGCGCTCGCCAGCGAATCCGGGCCAGGTCGAACGCGCTGACTGCTCCGCGGGCCTCCGCGGCCTGCGTGTTCGCAGCGCGAAAGCCGATCGCGGTCACGCGCTCGCGGACGAGCCGGCCCGGAATCTCGATCGTGTGCCAGGCGAAACCCGTTTGTTCGACCCGCAGTTCTTCGACCGCTACGCCGTCGACCCCGATTTCGAGTCGCTGCGGCAGCGCCCACGAGCGCACGCGGAGCCGCACCTCGAGTTCAATCGGAACACCGCTCGGTAGCTCGGCGAAGACCGTCGCGATCGGACCGTTTGCGGGAACGAACGTCGTACCATCCACGTCGCGCGACGCTCCTCCCCAACCGAGGTAGGAGAAGTGGCCGTCCGCCCCCGGCTCACCAACCGCGATCTCACGCGCGTCGAGTGTGATCTCCGGGGAGAAGACCACTTCGTCGAACATCCATGAACCGGGCCGGCGGCTCTCGGGGCCCACCGAGTAGCGCTCGACCCGCTCCAGGTGCCCGCCCGGCTTTCCGTTTCGCAACACGTAGAGCCCATAGCTTCGCCGTCGCTTTTCACCGCTTGCGAGCTTCGCCAGATCGCGGCCGGGCAGCTTCGCGTCGATCCCCGCCATGGCGGCGATCGTGGGCGCAATATCCTCGAGAGATGCCGGGGCACCGGAACGGTGCAAGCCGCCTTCGCCTCCGGGCCACTTGATCGCGAGCAGCGGGCGGGAACGCGATAGTCGTGCCATGGTGAGACCATGCGAACCGAACACGCGCGCCCCGAAGGACGCACCGTGATCACCCGCGACGACGATCAATGAACGATCGTAGATGCCGAGTTCGCGCAGGCGATCGAGAAGCGTCTGCGTCTGCTTCATGCTACAGCGCATCTGCTCCTCGTAGTTGGCACGGCTGTAGGGGCGCGACGGCACCTTGTTGCAATCGGCATCGAGTACGAACGGCCCGTGCCCCCCTCCGGCGTGCAGGATCTTGAATGTGGGTGCGTCGCGTCCGATGTGAATCCGAGCTACGAATTCCTCGAAGAACGCCGCGGCGCTCGACACGAACACCGGCGCCTCGCCCTCACGCCACAGGGCAGCCTGCGCGAGCCATTCGCCGCCGCGATAGATCGCCTGCTTGACTCCGTAGGGTGAGTGGCGAAACAATGACAAGTCGAACAGCTGCGCGGCCATTTGAAGCCGGTAGAGCTCAGGAGATTCGTAGGGGCGCGGAATTGCGAAACAGTTCGAATGGCGACCTTCGAAACAAAAGAGCGGCCAGGCCGAGACCCAATCGACCGAAAAACCCGCCCCCATCAGCGAGCCGGTGATTGCATCGCGCTGCAATGAGTCCCGCATGTAGTCGTCGATCGGCGTACGGTTGTCGTACGCCGGAGCTCCGAGCATCACCGGCAGGCTGTACTGCGTCGACGGGAATGCCCCCGTCGTGTCGCTGAAGAACTCGAAGCCGGAGAACGCCGCGTCGTAAGACGACGGATCGCGATCGGCGAACTGCGCGAAGGTATCGGAGGTCGCGGTATCGAGGATCAGCAGCACGATGTTCGTGCCTGTCGAGAACTCGAAGATTTCGTCGGCAGCGACCAGCGCGGGCGGTGCTGCAGAGCCGTCCTCGGCCGCATTCCAGTCGAAGGGCAGCACGGCGAGCTGGAGCGCGAGAAAGATTCCCGCGATCGTGGCCACGCGCGCGCGCAACGCGCGGTGGAAGACCTGCGCGGCGACGATGCCTGAAATCCACAACAGCGCGTCGCGAACGCGCGCCGATGCCTCGGCCGAGAAATCGAGCTCGTTCCCATCGAGCAGGCCGAAGTTCCCGACGAGCCAGTTGCCCTGAAGCCAGGCCAGAACGGCGAGTGAAAACACGAATGCGAGAGCGCGGCTTCGCCAGCGGCGCGGCAGCAACCATTGAAGCGCCGCGAGGGCAACCGTCAGCCCGAGCGCGGCCAGGGCCAGCAGCCAGAACATGCTCCAGTAGGAGGCCCCGTATTCGCTGCTGTTCGCCAGGTAGAGGGTCCGCGGGCCGACGACTGCGAGGTTCACCGCCAACAGTGCGCTCACCAATAGCGTGTGAGTCGCTTTCGGCTGTTGCTCTGTGCCGCGCACTTCACTGTCTTGCATCCGGCTCCCCGGGAGTGGAAGTTGGGCCCCCAGTACTACTCAGGTTATCGTGTCGCGCGCAGCGGTGGCGTACTTTTCCAAACCACGATCCACGGCTCCCGCGTCGGAAGACCCGAGGTGAACGAATGGCACGCTCACTTCCATCCCGAGCATCGACACGATTTCTACTCGTCGCAATCTGGTCGTTCGCGTGCGGCGGCTCCGGCGACGATGTCACCCCGCGACGAGCCGAGGGATCGCGCAAGCCCGAAGCCTCGATCGAAGCCACGGCTGAGCGCCAACGCGCTGGCATCGCCGCGGTCGCGCCGCCACGAGACTCGCAAATCCTGTTCGGCGACCTCCACGTCCACACATCGTATTCGTGGGATGGCTTCCTGTTCTCGCTGCCGCTGGTAGGCGGCGAGGGCGTGCACCCTCCCGCCGACGCGTGCGACTTCGCGCGTTACTGCGCCGACCTCGACTTCTTCGCGCTCACCGACCACGCCGAATCGCTGCTGGCAGAAGACTGGATGGCGTCGAAGGAGAGCGTCCGTCACTGCAACGCGCTCGCAGGCGACACCACCAACCCCGATCTCGTGGCATTCATGGGCTTCGAATGGAGCCAGGCGGGACTCACGCCCGAGACCCACTGGGGGCACCGAAACGTCATCTTCCCCGGGACCGATGAGGCGGAACTGCCCACGCGCCCGATCGGCGCGGGAGCGAAACGCGAGCTCCACCAGGCGCTCGGCCGCAACATGGCCACATTGCGCTGGTTGCAACCGCAGGGCTTTCGCGAGTACACCGCGTTCGTCGACTACATCGACGCTCTGTCTCGGCGAGAGGTCTGCGAAGAGGGCGTTGGCGTCCACGAGCTACCACTTACGTGTGAGGAGATCGCCCCGTCGCCGCACGAACTCTACGCAAAGCTCGACGAGTGGGGCTTCGAAGCGCTCGCGATCCCCCACGGAACCACCTGGGGGACCTACACGCCTGCGGGCAGCTCCATCGCGAAGCACCTCGATCCGCTGCACTACGATCGCGAGCGGCAGGGCCTGATCGAAATCTACTCGGGTCACGGAAACTCCGAGGACTTCCGCAGCTGGAGTCCGTTCGAGATCGGCGCAGACGGTGAGCGCGTCTGCCCCGAGCCCACCGCCGACTACCTGCCGTGCTGCTGGCAGGCAGGCGAGATCATGCGGTCGCGCTGCGGCGACCTCGAAGCGTCCGAGTGTGAGGCCCGCGTGGAGCTGGCCCGGCGATACGCGGCCAATGTCGACCTGCGCCCTCACAACGTGTTTCCGGACGCCGACCCCGAGGAATGGCTCGACTGCGGTCAATGTCGCGACTGCTTGAAGCCCGCGTACGACTACCGGCCGCGTGAGTCGGTGCAATACGCGATGGCGCTCTCCGGTCCCAAGCCGCCCGACGCCGACGAACGCCCTCTGCGCTTCCGCTACGGATTCGTCGGCTCGAGCGATGGCCACGCGGCGCGGCCGGGCACCGGCTACAAACAGATCGAGCGCAGCATGATGACCGACGCTCTCGGAACGCCTGGATTCATCATCGAAAGCTTCAACCAACTCAGCCGCCGGATGGACGACCCCCGCATACCGATCCAGCCGGAACGCGGCGCAATCGGGGTGGTGGGCTCGGACGACCGCGTCACGAGCTTCCTCTACGCCGGCGGCCTCGCCGCCGTGCACTCGCAGAGCCGCAGCCGCGAGGCAATCTGGCAGGCGATGAAGCGACGCGAAGTCTACGGCACCAGCGGCCCGAGGATCCTGCTGTGGTTCGACCTCACCAATGCCCCGAGTGGGCCCGCGCCGATGGGTGCCGAAGTCGAACTCGCGGGGAATCCGCGCTTCGAAGTGCGAGCGGTCGGCGCTTATCGGCAGCAGCCCGGCTGCCCGGAATGGAGTCGGCAGGGGCTACGGCCCGAGCGCCTGCAACGCCTCTGTCGAAACGAGTGTTACCACCCGAGCGACGAACGCTTTGCCATCTCCGCGATCGAAGTCGTCCGCATCCGACCGCAGACCCATCACGGCGAGGCCGTCGCGCCGCTCATCGAAGACCCGTGGCGCACCTTCCCGTGCGATCACGGACCGAGCGGCTGTTCGGCCACCTTCGAGGACCCCGAGTACGCGACCTCCGGGCGCGACGCTCTCTACTACGTGCGGGCACTGCAAGAACCGACCTCGGCGTTGAACGGCGCGCCCCTCAGCACGCAGTTCGATGCCGAGGGCAACGCGATCGGAACGACGCTGTGCTGGGGCGGCGACGAAAACTCGCTGGCGGGTTGCCCGGCGGCGGTTCAGGAGCGAGCCTGGTCGTCGCCCATCTTCGTCAACCAGCCGAGCAAACTCGAGCCCAATCGGGAGACATCCCCATGAAGACCCCCCATTCCTCGCGATGGCCGTTCGAGAAAGGGCTTCACGACCTCGGCAACCACTGTTACGCATACCTCCAGCCGAACGGAAGCTGGGGTTGGAGCAATGCCGGCCTCGTCGTCGACGGCGATGAAGCGTTGCTCGTCGACACGCTGTTCGATCTGCCGCTCACGCGTGAGATGCTCGCATGCATGCGAGACGCCGAACCCACCGCCGGCGAGCGGATCGACACCCTCGTCAACACGCATTCGAACGGCGACCATTGCAACGGCAACGAGCTGGTCGCGGGCGCGGAGATCATCGCCTCGACGGCCGCCGCCGAGGAGATGGCGCAAGAGACCCCGGAGACGATGGTGAAGTTCAAGCAGGCGGCGCCCGATCTCGGCGATCTCGGCGAGTTCTTCCTGCACTGCTTCGGCCCGTTCGAGTTCGAGGGCATCACGAAGACGCTGCCCACGACCACCTTCGACGGCGATCTCACACGGCACGTCGGCGACAAACGCGTCGAGTTGATCGGCGTCGGCCCGGCCCACACCGCAGGCGACGTACTCGTCCATGTACCGAGCAACCGCACCGTGTTCACGGGCGACATCCTGTTCGTCGACGGGCACCCGATCATCTGGGCCGGACCGGTCGGCAACTGGATCGAAGCCTGCCGTCGGATCGAAGCCATGGACGTCGAGACCGTGGTTCCCGGGCACGGACCGATCACCGACAAGCGCGGTGTCGCCGCCATGCGCGAGTACCTGGCCTACATCACGACGGAGGCGCGCACACGCTTCGATGCGGG
>CAXMSF010000198.1:0-8841 GCA_964196055.1 uncultured Gammaproteobacteria bacterium
AAGACCGGTGTCAGGTCCATCGAGATCACGCCGTTGCGCACGGCTTCGTGGATCAATTCCTCGGTCACTTCCTCTTCGAGGATCGCTTCCATGAGCTCATCCGAGAACATCGAGATCGCATCGAGCATCGTCTCGCGCGCCGTCTCGCACTCGGCAAGCATGTTCTCCGGGATATCCTTCTCGACCAGGTGCTCGCCCTTGTCGCCCTCGAAATAGTTCGCCTTCATCGTGATGAGGTCGACGACGCCGGCAAAATCCGCCTCGAGACCGATCGGCAGCTGCATCAGAACCGAATTGTGGCCGAGCTTCTCGCGCAGCTGATCCGACACGCGCGCGGGATTCGCGCCCGAGCGGTCGAGCTTGTTGATGAACGCGATACGCGGGACCTTGTAGCGCTTCATCTGGCGGTCGACGGTCATCGACTGCGACTGCACGCCCGCAACGCCGCAGAGAATCAGGACCGCGCCGTCGAGCACGCGCAGCGCGCGCTCGACTTCGATGGTGAAGTCGACGTGGCCCGGCGTGTCGATGATGTTGATGTGGTGTCCGTCCCATTCGCAGTGGGTGGCCGCGGACGCAATCGTAATGCCGCGCTCGCGCTCGAGTTCCATCGAGTCCATGGTCGCGCCGACATCATCCTTGCCCTTCACCTCGTGAATGGCGTGGATGCGACCGGTGTAGAACAGGATGCGCTCGGTGAGCGTCGTCTTGCCCGAGTCGATGTGAGCACTGATTCCGATGTTTCGGATCTTCGAAAGGTCGCTGATCATTTTCGCCTCGGCGCGTCGCCGCTGATGTCCGGGTTTCGTGGCTCGCCCGGTGACGGGTCGCGCCGGTGAGTGGCCTCGTCCGCCACCAAAGTGTTACCGCGAGAACGACTCCCCCAGGGGAACCCCCTCATCGGGCAAACGGTCGGTCGCCCGGAGGAACGAATTCGCGGAGTTTGATGTGTTCGGAGCGCTTCGGGTTCCGGCCGGTTTCGAGCCGCCCCCCGGCGCTCCCATTCGGCACAGAGAAGGCGAGAATTTGAGGGATCAGACGAAATTGTCAAGGGCCGCGTGGCGCATGTGGTGGGCCTCCGCGGAGTCATCGTAGCGATGCCCGCCGCCGAGCACGCAGGCTCGCCGGGCATCGCATTTCAGCGCACAACCGGGTACGCGACGACGAGTAGCCGCGCAACGGCCGATATCGAAGCCTTCCGCGGCGAGCGCCTCGCCGGGACAGGCCGTGGAACAGGGCGCGGGGCAGTCGCGGCAGGGGTCGAAACCGTCGAGGGCCGGGGTCTCGGGAAGCGCCAGCGGGAGCAACATCAGCGCCCGCAGCGACATCCACGGGCCGTACTCGGGGTGAAGCAGCAGTCCGAGACGGCTCGGCGCCCCGAGGCCAGCCGCGCGACCGAGCGCGACGAAATCCGCGTAACGCTCACCGCGCCGCTCGAACGCGAAGAGCGCCCGGCCCGCGAGGGGCGATGCGGCGGCTTCCACCACGCGCCGCGTGTAATGGTCGAGGGGATCGCGGGCCAGCCCGGACTCCGGGGCTCGGCCGAGAGCGTCGAACAACGCCCTGCCCGCGGCACCCACCAGCACGGCCGAGCGCGCACCGGGCAGCTCCGCAGCCGAGCGCCAGGCCGCGGGCACCTCGGCGTCGTAACGCTCGATCGAGAACACTCCGAACAGGTTCAGTCCGGCTTCGCTGAGAATGCGGCGGGTCGAAGCAAACGGGTCGTCGCGATCCACGTCAGCCGAGCCGATCCCCGATCTCGAGCGTCGATTCGGCCACGGCGACCTTGGCGTCGCCGCCGACACGAACCTTGCCGACCGAGAGCCGCCCCCCGGCCGCGGCGACGATCATGCGTCCGTCCTCGAACGCGACGATCGTGCCTGGTGGCCCGCTCGGCGTCCCATCGATCCGGCGCGCGTCGAAGAGCCGAACGGCTTCGACGCCGCGCAGCGCCAGCGCGCCCGGGTTCGGGTCGCAGCCGCGAATCAGCCGGTCGATCACGACGGCGTCGCGCGACCAGTCGATCCGCGCGATCGCATCGTCGACCAGCCCCTGATGGCTCGCGGCGGCTTCGTCTTGCGCCTCGTAGCGCGCGCTGCCGTCCGCCACTCGGCCGACCGCTTCGACCATCGCGTCGATGCCGAGCGCGTAGAGTTCGTCGAAGTAGAGCGACGCCGCGGTGTGGTGGTCGCGAATCGCGATGCCGCCGCGTTGCACCACGAGCGGACCGGTATCGACGCCCGCATCGGGCCGGAACACGCTCACACCGGTCTCGGCCTCGCCCTCGATGATCTGCCAGGCGAGCGCGTTGCCGCCGCGGTACTTCGGCAACAGCGACGGGTGGAAGCACAGCGAGCCATGCGGGGGGCCGTCGACGATCTCGCTCGGCAGGATCACGGTCACGAACGCGAGCACGTTCAAGTCCGCGCCGAGCGCGCGATGTTCCTCGACGAGTTCCGCGATCGGCGCCCCTTTGCGCCGGAATCGTGCGTGCCGAAACAAGCGCAGACCGCTCGACTCGGCCTCCGCGGCGAGCGGATCGGGTCGGCGTCCCTCGGGCGGTGTGTAGACACCGACGATGGCATGACCGGCTTCGGCCAGGCGCACCAGTACGTCCCGACCGAACGCCGCCTGACCGAACACCGCGAGCTTGAGCGACGACACGGCGTCGACTCTACCACCGTCGCTGCGCCGTCGGGAGGGAGGCGAAACGCCGGCCGCTCAACGCGTGCGGCTGCGATCGCCGACCGAAGCTCGCGCGGTCGCAGGCGAGCCGTACGCGAGCGTGTGCGCGGCGACGTCGCGGGTCACGAGCGAGCGCGTGCCGACGACGCTGTGATCGCCGATCGAGACGCCGCGCAGTACCGTTGTATCCGCCGCAATCCAGACGTGATCGCCGATCTCGACCGGTGCAGCCTGCTCGGGGCGCTCGGCGTCGAAATCGTGCTGGTCGGAATCGAATACGCGGCTACCCAGGCCGACGAAGGTGTGCCGGCCGAGCCGAACCCGCCGTTTGGCGCTCAGGGTCGCGCCGTTCACGAAGCTGTCCGCGCCGATCTCGATGCTGGCACCCTCGAACGCGGCGATGTGAAGCTCGCCACCGTCGGTTCGCAGCCAGACGCGCTCGCCGACCTCGACCGTCGCCCCGGCCCGGAGGTCGAAGCGCAGCGCACCGCGGCGGCGCTCGGTCACCGCGCCGGGCCCGATCCGGAGTGTGGCCCCCGGTTCCAGCGAGAAGCGCGCGGCAGCGAAATTGCTGCTCGCGTCCGGGTGGATGTCGAGGCCCGGCTGGAGTCGCATCCGCAGTCGCAGCCGGGCGCGGTCGTAGGCGCGCAGGGCCTTGAGGAACAGGACGAACGCGCGGAAGCGCATTTCGGCTCCAGGCTCGCTGTGGGAGGAATTACTTCGGAGGCGGTTGGCCTTCGCGCAGACGGAACGTGACGAAACCGTGCGTCGGGTCGTATGGCGAGACGCCGACCTGAACTCTGTCGCCCGGGATCACGCGGATACGAAAACGGCGCATGCGGCCGGAAAGCTGCGCGGTGACCACCTGGCCGCCTTCCAGCGTGATTTGATAACGCCCACCACCGAGGATCTTGTCCACGGTGCCGGTCGCCTGAATGAGATCGTCTCGCGCCAACGTTGCTCCCTGTCGTGCCGGTTGCCCGGTAGGTCCCATGAAACGGGACCGCGGCAGGTTAGCCCCTCCGAACCAGCATTGCATCGAAGCCGCTCACATTCGCCCGCAGCTACGTTAACCTTCCCCTCCGCGCGGAGAGGTGGCGGAGTCCGGTTGAACGTGCCTGACTCGAAATCAGGTGAAGGCGCAAGCCTTCCGTGGGTTCGAATCCCACCCTCTCCGCCATTCACCTCCGCCTCGCTCCTTTCCGAACCGGTGCCGTTCGAACGCCGCAGTCGAGAGCGCGCCGCGCGCGGTGATCAATTGACCCTCTCCGACGGGACGGGTAGAGTCGCCCCTCGACCTGCGGGGAGCCGCGATCGCAGGGTCCCACTCGATCACGAGCCTCGTGAACCCGGTCAGGTCCGGAAGGAAGCAGCCGTAGCGGGGATTCGGTTGCGAGCGGGGGTGCCCTGCGATCCTGGGTCTCCGCGAGGTGAGTCGTCCGCGAGTCGTCATTGAATCTAAGCGAGCCCCCGTGAGCTACGAAGTCATCGCGCGCAAGTGGCGGCCCCGAGACTTCGACGAAGTCATCGGCCAGGCTCACGTGACGACGCCGCTCCGGAACGCCATCCGCACGGACCGCGTGCCGCACGCGATCCTGCTCACCGGACCTCGCGGTACGGGCAAGACGACGCTCGCGCGCATCGTCGCTCGTTGCCTGAACTGCGAGAAGGGGCCGACCGAGACCCCGTGCGGCGAATGCGACCCGTGCCGTGAGATCGCGGCCGGCAGCTCGACCGACGTACAGGAGATCGACGCGGCCAGCCGCACGGGCGTCGACGACGTGCGCGAGCTGATCGAAGCCATCCGCTACGCGCCGTCTCCGGGCAAGCACAAGATCTTCGTCGTCGACGAAGTCCACATGCTGTCGAAGGCCGCCTTCAACGCGCTGCTCAAGACCCTCGAGGAGCCGCCGCCGCGCAGTCTGTTCCTGTTCGCAACCACGAATCCCGAGTCGATCCCGTTTACGGTGGTTTCGCGCTGCCAGCGCTACGACCTGCGCCGGATCGCCGCCGCCGAGATCTACGAGCAGCTCGAACGCATCGCGAAATCCGAGAAGGTCGAGATCTCCGAGAAGAGCCTGCTCGCGATCGCGCGCGAGGGCGACGGTTCGATGCGCGACGCCCAGACCTTGCTCGACCAGGTCATCGCCTACGGCGGCGCCACGGTCGACGACGACGTCGTCGCGGACGTTCTCGATCTGATCGACCACAACCTGCTGCTCGCCATTGCCTCGGCCTGTGTCGACGGCGACGCACGGGCTGCGCTCGAAGCGACCGCGCGCGCCGGGGCGACCGGCATCGAGGCGAAGCGACTCGGCTCGACTCTGCTGCAGCTGCTTCGCAATCTGGTCGTGCTCCACATCGCGCCCGACGCCGCCGAGCTGATCGAAGCCTCCGCGGAAGAGGTCGCGGAACTGCGCGAAATCGCACAGCGAAGCGAGCCGCTGCGATTGCGGCGGATGTTCCGAGCACTCGTACAGGAGCAGGAAGATCTCGCCTGGGCGCCACAGCCCTTCGCGGTGCTCGAAATGGCGGTGCTTCGGCTCGCAACGCTGCCCGCGGGCGACGACGTCGCCTCGCTCCTGACTCGACTCGACGCTCTCGAGCAGAAGCTGCGTGACGGAAGACCGGTCGGTGGCGGCGGTGGAGCGAGCGCCGGCGGCACCCCTCAGCGAAGCGAGCCCGGCAAGGCGAGCGCGCGAAGCGGCGGCAAGCGCGCCGCCCCCGAAGCCGCGACAACCGGCCCCGCAGCCGCCGCGACGCCGCGAACCGCAACACCGAAGCCGGCAGCGAGCACGGCAGCGAGCGCAAGCGCGACGGGCGACGACGCGCCGCTCGAGCTGGTCTTCGACCGCTTGCGCAACTTCGCCGGCGAGTTTCACTCCGGGCTCCTCACCCCGCTCGAAGGCGGCCAGATCACCGAGCGAACGCCCGATCGGATCACGATCGCAGTACCGACGGCCTTCTCCGCGAAGCGCCTCAACCACAAGCGCAGCCAACTCGAGCAGGCCTGCGCGCAATTCTTCGGCAGGACGCTGCGGATCGAAATCGAGACCGCGAACAGCGGCGAGGCCACCGCGGCCGCACGCTCCGAAGATTCAGAATCCGTGCGCGCGCAGCGCCAGCAGACGCTCGAGCACCCCGCGATCCGCACCGCGCTCGACGTCCTCGGCGGCGAGATCGTCGAGATCCGACCCCTGGAGACCTCGAGATGAACCCCGCCGATCTCCAACAGCTGATGTCCCGCGCGAAGGAAGCCCAGTCCAAGATGGCGGAATTACAACGCGAACTCGCAATCCGGCGGGTCGAGGGCTCCGCCGGCGGCGGCATGGTGACCGCGGTGGCGACCGGCGCATTGCGGGTGCTCAGCATCGAAATCGAGCCGTCCCTGCTCGCGGCGGGGGACCGTGAAATGCTCCAGGATCTGACTGCTGCCGCAGTCAACGCCGCGCTCACCAATGCCCAGAAGCTCGTTCAAGAGGAGATCCAACGGGCCTCCGCGGGCATGGCG
This sequence comes from uncultured Gammaproteobacteria bacterium, assembly GCA_964196055.1. Taxonomy (GTDB): domain Bacteria; phylum Myxococcota_A; class UBA9160; order UBA9160; family SMWR01; genus JAFDEI01. The sequence goes on from CAXMSF010000198.1 coordinate 6,197, forward strand.
ATGCCGAACCTCGGCGACCTGCTCGGGTCTGGCGGGGAAGGCTGACACGCGATGCGTTCATCCCCGCCCATCGACCGGCTCGTCGCGTCGTTCAAGCGTCTGCCGGGCATCGGCGAGAAGAGCGCGACGCGACTCGCGTTCTTTGTACTCGGTATGCCCGACGCGACGGTCCAGGAACTCGCCAACGCGATCTCGCGCCTGAAGCACGAGATCGTGTTGTGCGAAGAGTGCTTCGATCTCACCCACGAGACCCCGTGCGAAATCTGCCGCGACGAGAATCGCGATCCGGGCAAGATCTGCGTGGTCGAGGAGCCCGCTGACCTCGCCTCGATCGAGCGCAGCGGCAGCTTCGACGGCCGCTATTTCGTGCTCGGCGGCGCGCTGTCGCCGATCGACGGAGTCGGGCCGGACGAGATCCGCGTGGCCGAGCTCGAGGAGCGCGTGCGCCGAGGCGACGTTCACGAAGTCATCCTGGCCACCAACCCGAATGCCGAAGGCGACGCCACCGCGCACTACATCTCGCGCTGCCTGCGCCCGAGCGAGGTGCGACTCAGCCGAATCGCGTACGGAATGCCCCTGGGCGGCGACCTCGAGTACGCCGATCACGTGACCGTGGGGCGGTCGCTGGAAAACCGCCGCGAACTCGAATGAGAGCGGGGAGACGATCGGATGGAGGGCGATTTGCGGATCTCTCTAAAGCCGGACGGCAAGTCCGCCGAACTGATTCCGCAACGCGTGCTTGCCCGGGGGTTTGCGTCCAGGGTAGAGTCGGATCGGCACAAATTCGTTTCCGGCCGAGCGCTTATGAAGGCAATTGCCGATGAATGATACGCAGCTGGTGATGTACGACGAGGATTTCCGCAAAATCCTCGCTGTCGTCCAACGCCTGGTCCAGGACGCGAACGCCAAGGGCATCTTCGTGGTGGACCGCAATGGCCAGCTGATCGCCGAAGCCGGCGAAATGCGCGGCATCGACACCACGAGCCTCGCATCGCTCACCGCGGGATGCATCGCGGCGACCGGTGGACTCGCGAAGATCGTCGGCGAGGAAGAATTCCCGGTCCATTTCCACCAGGGTCAGCGGGACAATCTGCACATGACGCTGGTCGCGGGCAGGATCATCCTGGTCGTGGTCTTCGACGACCGGAGTTCACTCGGCCTCGTGCGCTTGCGGGTAAAGAAAGCCGGCGCTGAACTCGCAAAGACCTTCGAGGAGATTCGCAAGAAGTCCGAACAGGAACAGGCCGGAGGTGCCGGTACGCCGTTCTCGGAAATCACCGACGAAGACATCGACAACCTGTTCTCGGTCTGACGCCACTCATGTCGTTCATCAACTACTCCTCTCGAGAAATCAACTGCAAGATCGTCTACTACGGGCCCGGCCTGTGCGGAAAGACGACGAACCTGCAATTCATCTACAACAAGACGAACCCCGACCTGAAGGGCAAGATGATCTCGCTCGCGACCGAGACCGAGCGAACGCTCTTCTTCGACTTCCTGCCGCTGGCACTCGGCCAGATCCGCGGCTTCAAGACCCGCTTCCACCTCTACACGGTGCCCGGCCAGGTCTTCTACGACGCCAGCCGCAAACTGATCCTCAAGGGGGTCGACGGTGTGGTGTTCGTCGCGGACAGCCAGATCGAGCGGATGGAAGCGAACATCGAGAGCCTCGACAATCTGAAGCTCAACCTCGCCGAGCAGGGTTACGACCTGCACAAGACGCCGTGCGTGATGCAGTACAACAAGCGTGACCTGCCGAATTCGGCACCGCTCGAAGAGATCCAGAAGCTCCTGAACCCCTCGGATATGCCGGAGTTCGAGGCCTGCGCAACCACCGGCGAAGGGGTGTTCGAGACCCTCAAGGCCGTCGCCCGCCTGGTCCTCCGCGACCTCAAGCAAATGAACCGCTGAACCACCCTCCCCCGCCCGCAACGTCTACCCAACCCACGATCGCATCTGAGCCGAACCGCCTCAGAGCTTCGAGACGCGGTCTACGGGGCGCGCGCAGCTAGGCGAAGACCCGCCCCGTCAAACCGGACGCCGGGCGAAAGCTTTGGCCGCAAAGCGGCCAAAGCGCAGCTCCCTGATATGGCTGACGGTCGCCGCGCGCGCCCCGTAGACCGCTCCGCAGAACCAGTCTCGAGAAAAAGCTGAAGCAGGAGGCCGGGGGGCCTGCCGCGACCGTCAGCCGATCAGGGAGCGGCAGGCCCCCCGGCCTCCTGCGCTCCAAGCGTTCCGAGAAACCCAAGCACTCAGAGCAATCGAAGCGATCCCAGCGATCCATTCAAGAGAGCCCGATTGCCCGCTCACTCGCTAGAATGCCTGCATGCCGATGATCGACGTCGGAGAGCGCAAGGTCTATTACGAAGTTCACGGCGAAGCGGCCGGAACTCCGCTGCTGCTCCTGTCAGGCATGGCGGGCTCCTGTCAGGGCTGGCTGCCGCTGCAGATTCCCGAGTTCTCACAGCAGTTGCGCGTCGTGAGCTTCGATCACCGCGGCGTCGGCGCCAGCAGCGACCCCGGCGGGCCGTTCAGCATTGCGCAGCTCGCCAACGACGCGGCCGCGCTGCTCGACGCCCTCGGGATCGAACGCGCCCACGTACTCGGCTCGTTCATGGGCGGCATGGTGGCCCAGGAGATGGCAC
>CAXMSF010000199.1:0-21775 GCA_964196055.1 uncultured Gammaproteobacteria bacterium
CGAGCCGCTTCCTGATCCCGCTCAGCTATTCGTCGATCCTCGGCAGCGCGACCACGCTCATCGGCACCAGCACGACCCTGACCCTCGCAGGCCTGATGACCGACGCGGGCATGCGCGAGATGGGCTTTTTCGAGCTCGCACCGGTCGGGCTGGTCTTCGTGGTCTTCGGTATGGCCTACATGCTGCTGATCGCCCCTCGGCTGCTCCCCGACCGGCAGGTACCGAGCGAGCAACTCGGCGAGCACCGGCGCGAGTACACCGCGTCGATGATCGTCGAGGCGGATTGCCCGCTGATCGACCAGACCGTCGAGCAGGCCGGACTGCGCCACCTGCCCGGGCTGTTCCTGGTCGAAATCGACCGACTCGGTCGCATCATCACACCCGTCTCACCCGACAACTTCATCCGAAGGGGCGACCGACTGGTGTTTGCGGGCGTGGTCTCGACCATCGTCGAATTGCAGCGGATCCGCGGGCTCGTGCCCGCAACCGACGACGAGGCCCCCGCGCCGAATTCGCCCAATCACCGACTGATCGAGGCGGTGATATCACAGTCTTCACCGCTGGTCGGGCAGAGCATCCGCGACGCGAACTTCCGCACCGTCTACGACGCGGCGGTGATCGCGGTTCACCGCAACGGCGCGCGCGTTCCGGGCAAGATCGGAGCGATCGTCCTCGAGTCGGGCGATACGCTGCTCATGCAGGGGGCGCCGGGTTTCCTGCGCGCACACCGCAATAGCCCCGACTTCTACCTGGTCAGCGAAATCGCCGAAAGCGAGCGGCCGCGCTACGACAAGGCCTGGATCGCGATCGTGGTTCTCGTCGCGATGGTGTTGTGCGCGAGCATGGGCCCCTACCCCATTTCGATCGCCGCGTTCCTGGCCATCGGCGCATTGATCTTGTTCCGTTGCATCGATGGCCGCATCGCCCGTACGAGCGTCGACTTCTCGATCCTGATGGTGATCGGCGCGGGCTTCGGCATCGCGATCGCGATGCAGAAGACGGGTGCGGCCGCGGCGGTCGCGGGCCTGCTGGGTAGCGCCGCGGGTTCGCTCGGCCCGCACGGGACGCTCGCGCTGGTGTATCTGTCGACACTGCTGCTCGCGGAGTTGTTGCACCACAACGCGGCGGTGGTGATCATGTTCCCCATCGCGGTCGCGACGGCGGAGCTGGCCGGCGCGGACTCGAGACCATTCGTCATGGCCGTCGCGCTCGCAGGCTGCGCGGCCTTCGCGTCGCCGGTCACCTACCAGACCCATCTGATCGTCTACGGCCCGGGCGGTTATCGCTTCATGGACTTCATGAAGGTGGGCCTGCCACTCGACGCAATCTGCGCGGTCATCGGGATCTTGCTGATTCCGAGCGTCTGGCCGTTCTAGAGCGGCGTTCGCGTCAGCTCGGCGAGACCGGCTGCGATCCGGATGCGGCTGATCCCAATGCGGGAGCCCTCGCCGATCTCCCGAAGCGGCGCGCGAACACCGCCTTCGCATCCTCGATTCCGAGGTAAAGCGACGGCACCACGAACAGCGTGAGCAGACTCGCAAAGGCAAGGCCGAACACGATCGCCGCCGCGAACGGGCCATAGACCACGGACTTGCCCGTCAGCCCGAGCGCCATCGGCATCAGCCCGACCACGGTCGTGATGGTGGTGAGCAGGATCGGACGGAAGCGCTTCCGGCTGGCGCTCACGACCGCCTCCAACGCGGAGTTCCCCCCAGCGCGCGCCTGGTTGACGAAGTCGATCAGCACCAGGGAGTCGTTCACCACGATTCCCGCGAGACCCACCATCGCGTAGATGACGTACATCGACAGCGCGTAGCCGAGCAGGAAGATCCCGACGGTCACACCGATGAACGAGAACGCGATCACGCTCATCACGATGAAGGGCTGCAGGTAAGACTTGAACTGCGCTGCGAGAATCCCATAGATCGCCATCAGTGCGAGAATGAACGCGCGCCCCATCTCGCCGAAAGTCTGCGCGGTCGCCTGGTACTCACCCCCGAAGACCAGATTCACGCCCGGATAGCGGGCGGGAATGTCGCGGAACCTGGCATGCATCTCGTCATTGACGGTGATCGAGGTCGCCTGCTCATCATCGACATCTGCGTAGACCACGACTGCGCGCTCCGTGTCGTAGTGATAGAGCTTCTGGTAACCGCGCTCGATTTCGATGTCGGCGACGTCACCAAGTTCGACGAGGTAGCCCCCCGCGCTGCGAATCGAGACGTCGAGCAGATCGGAGATCGTGCGGCGCTGCTCACCGCGCAACTGGATGCGGATATCGATGTCCTCGTCCGAATCCGGATCTCGGAACGTCGAAGAGATTGCGCCGTCGTTGGCCGCGAGCAACGCGAATCCGAGATCGTCGAAGGTGAGGCCGTGGAGCGACGCACGGTGCTCGTGCAACGACACCCGCAACTCGCGCGGTCCGAGCGGCACGTTGTCTTCGATGTTGTAGACGCCCGGGATCGTTGCCAGCGCTGCCTTCATTTCCGCGGCAATCTCCTTGGCCTCGTCGTAACTCTCGGACTGGATCCGAATCGCGACGGGCTTGCCGATGGGTGGGCCGTTGCGCGGCGGCGCAACGCGCAGGCTCACCACGCGGTCGACATTGGCGTCCCGAAAGCGCTCGAGTTCGGAACGCACCAGCGTCAGCACCCGATTCGGGTCGGCAGCGTTTTCGCGAGTGTTGGCGAACGACAGATAGAGGACCCCGTGGTTCACGCCGACCACCGGGTTTTCGTCGGCGTCCATGCTCAATCCGGTGTAACTGATCACATCGGTGAGTTCGTCGCGAATCGGATCCAGCGCCGCTTCCATTTCCCGTACCAGCTCGCTGGTCGTTTCGATCCCATCGTCGGTGGGCGCCTCGACGGTCGCCATGATGTGGCTGAAGTCGCTCGGAAAGAGGTCGACCGGAACGTGCGCGTTCAGGTTGATGGCAAAGAAGAGGGCCGCCAGCGAAAGCCCGAGAAACGCCCAGCGATGCGCGAGCAGACGGGCCTGCGCCACGAGGTAGACATCGCGGAACGAATGGATGAAGCGATCGACGCGCAGTCGCGCCGCGTAGCTGAGACGCGAGATTCCGCGCGTCTTCATCGCCACGAGCGAATCACTCGGAGCCTTGCGGCTGCCGAAGTCGATGTAGTGAGCCGGCAGGATCACGAGCGCCTCGAACAGTGAACCGATCAAGCACACGATCACCGTCTTCGGCAGGATCGACATGAACTCACCGCTGGTCCCGGTAATGAGCAGCATCGGGATGAAGGCTGCGACGGTCGTCGCGATCGCCGCGGTGACTGGCCACATCACTTCCTCGGTGCCCTTGACCGCGGCTTCTTTCAGCGGAACACCGGCTTCGATGTGGCGATAGATGTTCTCGAGGATGATGATCGCATCGTCGACCAACATGCCGGAGACCATCACGAAGCCGATCAGCGACAAGGAGTTGATCGTGATGTCGAAGATCGGAAACAACACCAGCGCGGTGAGGAAGGAAAACGGCACGCCGATGATCGCGAGCATCGAGTTGCGAAAACCGACCGAGAGCCAGAGAACGAAGACCACGAACACGACACCGAGCACGAGGTTCGACTTCATGATCTGCAAGCGGTGGTCGACGTAGGCCGCCTGATCCCAGGTAAGCGAGACGTCGATGCCCTCCGGAAGATTCGCGCGATATCTCTCGACGAATTCCCTGACCATCGCGACCACTTCGATGATGTCGGTATCGTTCTCCTTCGAGATTCCGAGCATGATGGTCGGGTGACCGTTGAAGCGGCCGATCATCCGCCGCTTCTCGAAGCCGTCGACGATCTCGGCCACGTCCCGCAGGCGCACATGGCTGCCGCCCCGGTTCTTCTTCACGACCGTTGCCGCGAGTTCCTCGACCGATCGGAAGTTTCCGAGCCCACGAACCGTGATCTCTTCGGAATCGCGGTTCGTGAACGACCCCCCCGCGAAGTTCTGGTTGTTGTTCGTAACGATGCCGATGATTTCCGGCAGCGTCAGGTCGTATTGCAACGCGCGGTTCTTGTCGACGAGCACCCGCAGCTCGCGATCACGATCGCCACGCATCGACGCGTGCCGCAGGCCGGGCAGGTCCTCGAGCTTTTTCTGCAGGTCGCGCGCGATCTCACGATTCGCAAACTCGCCCACACCGCCCACGTCGGAGACCGCAACCATCAATATGTTGAAGGCCTCGGAAACGGAAAGCTCGCGCAGGATCGGAGTCTCGGCGTCCTCGGGCAGCTCGTCGGCACGGTCGATCGCCGCACGCAGGTCGTTCACGGCTGCCTCGTATTCGAGGTCACTGAGCGATTCATCCCACTCGATGTAGATCTCGGACAGGCCCTGGCCCGAGACGCTGACGATCTCCTTGAGGCCGCTGATGCCGTCGATCTCATCCTCGAGTTTCTTCGTGAGCAGCCGCTCGACCTCACCAGGCGAAGCGCCCGACCAGGGCGTGAGGATCAACGCCTGGTTGAACGAGATATCGGGAAAGAGATCGACAGGAATGCGTCGCGCCGATTGGACCCCGGCCACGAGCAGCAGCACGAAGATCAGGTTGACCAGGACGACCTGGCGAACCGAGAACGCCGGCAGGCTCACGGAGCGCGCTCCGGACGAAGCCGCACGACCTCGCCGTCGCCAAGCTGACGCGTACCCGAAACGACCACTCGTTGCCCCGGCTCGAGGCCGGACACCACTTCCAGTTCGGCAGGCCGAAACGGCATCGGACGCACCTCGACCCGCCGACGCTTCACGATCGCATTGCCGCCCGCCCGCGCCGCTTCGACCACGAACACCGAATGGAGGCCGAATTCTTCGATGGCGGCATCGCGAGGGATCAGCATCCGATCGCCGGCCTCCTCGAATTCGAGCGTCACGGTCGCCACCATGCCGGGCATCAGCCGGCCGGCATCATTCGGAACTTCGACCTCGACCGGGAACTTCCTGCTTTCCGCATCCGACGCCGCGCCGACGCGCAGCACCGTTCCCTCGAAGACCTCGCCCCGATACGCCTCGACGTGGACCTCGACCGTCTGCCCGGGCTTCACTGCAACCACGTCGCGGTCGCGCAAGCCGATCGTCACTCGCGCCGTCCGCGTATCGAGCAGCTCACCGAGCTTCTGCCCCTCCCCCACGTACTCCCCGACGTCGACGTCGAACGAGCGCAGCACACCGTCGAAGGGCGCGCGGATGGTCTTCTTCGCGAGGTCGTCGCGCGCGCGCTTCAATTCGGCGTTCGCGTCGCGCTGCGCCGCCATGCCGACTTTGCGCGCGTTCTCCGCGTCTTCGAGCACCGACGTGCTCGCGACACCGCGCTCGGCCAGTGATGCACGCCGATCGAAGTTCGACTTCGCGAGCGCGAGTTCACTCTCGGCGCGCGTTACCGCGGCGACTGCACGCTCGACCGCGACCTCGGCCTGAAGCGGATCGATCTCGACCAACTCGAGGCCGGCTGCGACGCGGTCGAGCGCCTCCGCACCGATCGCGATCACGGGCCCGCGCGTCTCGGCGAAGATTTGCACGCTGCGACGCGGATCGAGCACGCCCGACACGCGCGTGCGGGCCACCGCCGATACCGGCTCGACGCGGATCGCCGTGACCTCCTGCAAGACCGTGTTCTCGCCAGCAGGCGCGATTTCGTCCGGCTCCGGAGCCGTCGCGTCGAGCAGCAAGCCGCCGACGACCAGCAGCGCGGCAAGGCCCAGCAGCAGCCACCGCAGCGCCCCGGAGCCGTCGTTCATTTCAGCCATGCTCGGCCTCCGCTTCGGGCGCGAGACGGAAAGTGTGGTGAAACAGCGCGGTGAAACACGCGCGAAGTCGCGCGGGATCCGCATAGGCGGGATCGAAGGCAGAGCGGTAGAGGAAGCCACCAAGCAGCGCCATGATGCCGTCCGTGATGGCTTCCACGTCGACATCGGGAGCGAATGCGCCGTTGCGCTGTCCCTCGTGGATCGCCGCGACGATGTCGCGCGAACGCTGATTGAAGAAATCGAACAGGAAGCCGTAGAGCCGCGCGCGGGCGCGCTCATTCCCGGCCACGACACCCCAGGCCTGGTAGTGCACGGTCATACGCGGAGCCATCGCCTCGAGCACCCGGGCCATGCCTTCGAGAATCCGGTCCAGATCCGCGACGGGACCGACCGTCCCGGCGTCGGCGACGGGTTCGAGAATCCGCAGCGACTCCTCGTAGGAGTCGATCATCGATGCGAGGAAGAGGTCATGCTTGCTCTCGAAGAAATTGTAGAGCGTGCCCTTCGAGACCTGGGCCAACGCCGCCACCTCATCCATGCGCGCGCCCTCGACGCCGCAGCGACTGCATACCTCGTGGGCCGCATCGAGGATGCGACGCAACTTGTCGTTCGTTCCGGGATCGGGTCGGCGAGGGGACACGGCGCCTCCAAAGGGGAGTACTGACTGGTCAGTACTCTAGCAGGAATTGTCCGATCCGATTACGACGGGCAGCTCACCACGTTCGGCACTCCGCGAGATGCGGTCGGTTCCGCGCTGAATGGATCCCGTGAGCAATCATCCCAGCTGGGTCGCCCACCCACGAGTCGCGAGGACGGGAGCGATGGCAGCAGCCATCGTGCAACTACGCCTGCCAGAAGAAGTATTTCTCGCTTCGGAAGGCGAAACGAGCTTGGGGCCAGCGGCGCGGCCGCCGATACAGATTACCAGAATGTAGTGAAAACAACACGAATCACGAAATGTTGGAGGGATTTTCCATCGTAATCGCACAAGAAACCGTCAGAAACCGGAAAATTGCTCGAAAAAAGTCTGGATATTTGAGGTCGAAACCTTCAAAATCGGGGAGCGTTTGGTGGCCCCCCCAACAGACTACGGTCTGAAGTCGTCTAACCGAGCATCCTCCTCTGGGATTCGGCTCATGTCGAATCGGCGACACTGTCACGCGCCCACTGAACGACGAGTCCGTGTCTTCGATTTCGCGCGCCAAACACCGCGTGAATGAAACCAGATTCGCCCGGGCGGTATCCGAATGAATGTGCCGGAGTCGCACCGGGCAGTCGAAGGAAAATTTGTGAAACAAGAAGAAGCACAACAACAGCCGAGCCAGGACGCCGGCGGCAGCGCGGCGCGGACCACAACCGGGGCCGCGCGGGCAGTCGCCGCCGATGAACTGGACCCCGGTCGCGAACGGCGACCGCTCGAATCGTATTTCCAGGAGATCGGCGGCACGCGGACGCTGCGACGCGAAGAAGAAGTCATCCTCGCGAAGGAGCTCGAGTCGGCCACCGGCGAGCTACGCGATGCCCTGTACGCGATCCCGTGCTGCGCGCAGCACGTGGTCGAACGCTGGGATGCCCTGCGCGCGTTGTCCCACACGGGCGCGAAGCTGTCCGAGTCTGTCGGCGACGAGGAGACGGGCGAGATCGCAGCGCGGGTCGAGCGCGCCGTCAAGCGCCTGCGCACGCTGCTCACGCAGCGGAGCAAAGCAGCCGCCAAGGACGTCGCGAAGGTCGACGCCAAGATCTCGAAGGAGATGAAGGGCGCCCACCTGTCGCTCGTGGTCCTCGCCGAACTGCGGCAGAAGGTCATCACCCTAGCAAGCGAGCTGAAGAAGACGCGCCGCGGGACGAAGCGTTTCAAGGAGTTCGAGGCCGAGGCCCAGGTGCCGCGCGCCCGGCTGCTCGAGCTGGTCGAAGCCGTCGACAAGGCACACGACCGCATGACGCTCGAGAAGAACCGCTTCATCGAGCACAACCTGAAGCTCGTAGTCGCTATCGCGAAGGACTACCGGAACCTCGGGCTGTCTTTCCCGGACCTGATCCAGGAAGGCAACCTGGGTCTGATCCGCGCGGTCGAGAAGTTCGACCACCGGCGTGGCTTCAAGTTCTCGACCTATGCGGTCTGGTGGATCCGGCAGGCGCTCGTGCGCGCGATTCAGAACCACTCGCGGACGATCCGGCTGCCCTCGCACGTGCACGACCGGTTGCAGCGCAGCCAGCGCGTACGCGCGGAACTCACCGGCAAGCTCGGACGCGATCCGACTCCGGCGGAACTCGCGCCGGAACTCGGCACCGATACCGGTGCGCTCGAGGCCCTCGACCTGCTCTCGCGCGAGGCGATCTCGCTCGAGTCGTCGGTCGCGGGCACCGAGAAACGGCTCGAAGACTTCGTCGCCGACCCGTTCTCGTCCGCACCCGACAACGGCCTCGACGGCGAGCGAATGCGCTCGGGCGTCGGTCACCTGATTGGCGTGCTGACCGCGCGCGAGCAGCTGATCCTGCGGCTGCGCTACGGCCTCGGTGGCGAGGAAGAACACACACTCGAGCAAATCGGCCAGACGCTGGGCCTGTCGCGCGAACGCGTGCGGCAGCTCGAGGCGCGGGCGCTCAAGAAACTGCGCGAAACGGTGCCGGCCCAGAGCCTGCACCCGATCCTCGAACCCTAGGCGCAAGCCAGGGCGAATCGAAACTCGAACCGCCGTCCGGCCATGCCGGGCGGCGGTTTGCGTTTCAGCTTCCTCCGCCTCCGAATTGAAGCCACACGAGGAACAGCGCACCCACGGCCCAGGTGTAATACGCGAAGCGGTAGAAGCCGTGGGTCTCGAGCAGCCGGACGAACAGCCGGATCGCCGCAATGCCGGCGACCAGAGCTGCGATGCCACCGACGACGAAGGGAGCGACCTGCCCTGCCGGGACCGCGACGAGCTCCGGCAGCGACCGCACCGCGGCGCCGCTGATCGCAATCACGCTCATCAGAAACGAGAACTCCGCAGCCGCCACCGGGGCGACGCCGAGTGCGAGCGCCGCCGCCACCGTGGTGCCGCTGCGCGAGATCCCCGGCAGAATCGCGAGCACTTGCGCACAGCCGATCAGCAGCGCGACCGTCCAGCTCAGCTCGCTCGCCGACGCGCGCTCGATCGTCGAACGCGTCGTCCACAGGATCGCGCCGGTAACGAGCAGGCACACGCCCGCAACCCGCGGCGCCTCGAACTGGGCATCGAACCAATCACCCGCGAGCAGCACCGCAGCGATCGCGGGCAGCGTCGCAAGCACGAGTTTGCCCACGTATGCGATCGCGGACACGTCCCCGCGAAACACGCCAGAGACGAGAGAGCTGATCCGCTTCCGATAGACGATCAGCACCGACGCAAGCGTCGCGATGTGCACCGTGATCTCGAACACGATGCCATCCTCGTGGATCCCGAGGATCTCCTGGAGCATCAGCAAGTGACCCGAACTCGAAACCGGGAAGAACTCGCTCAGCCCCTGTGCCAGCCCGAGAACAAGGGCCTCTAGGAAATCCACCGCGCCACCCCCCGCCGCCTAGATTCGCCGATCTATTTCCCGCCGGCCACCGCGGCTGCCACCTTCGGCTCCGGCTCCCTACGGCGCTGCTGCATGCGCTCGCGCGTGCGCTCGACGATCAGGTAGGTCGCGGGAACGATGAAGAACGTGAGCACGGTCGAAAAGAACATTCCACCGACCACCGCGATTCCGAGGGGCGCTCGCGAATCGCCTCCCGCGCCGCGGCCGAGCGCGATCGGCAGGATGCCGACCATCGTCGCGAGCGCGGTCATGAGGATCGGCCGGAAGCGCGCGCGCGAGGCCTCGGCCACGGCGTCGAAGACGCTGTGGCCGCGACTGCGCAGCTGATTCGCGAACTCGACGATCAGGATCGAATTCTTGGTCACGAGCCCGATCAGCATCACGAGACCGATCTTGCTGTAGAGATTCAGCGTGGTCGGTTTCACCAACGCGTCCATCCCCTTGAGGGCGACGAGCGCGCCGGTGAAGGAGAAGGCAACCGCGACGAGGATCGTGAGCGGGTGCACGAAGCTCTCGAACTGGGCCGCGAGCACGAGATAGACCACGAGGATCGCGAGCAGGTAGGCGAAGGTCAGCGCGTTGCCGGACTCGAGGAACTTCTCGGCGTCGCCAACGAAGGAAACGCGGTAGCCCTCGTCGGGCAGCACGTCGTGCGCGATCTCCCAGGCGCGCTCCATCGCCTCGCCCTGCGCGATCTCGCCGGGAATCAGGTCGGTCGAGATCAGCGCCGAGCGCCGGCGTTCGTTGTGCGGAATCTCGCGCGGTGCGATCGTCTCGCGGGTCTGGATCACCGACGCCATCGGCACCAGTCCCTTGTTGCCGCGCAACGACAGGTAGTCGATGTCGCGCGGATCGTCGCGGTTCGCGAGTTCGAGCTGCGCCATCACGTTGTAGGTCTCGCCGCCGAGCTTGAAGGTCGAGAGGTCGAGCCCGCCTAGCATGATCTGGAGCGTGGTGGCGATGTCGCGCACCGAAACACCGAGGTCGCTGGCGCGATTGCGGTCGATCTTCACCTCGAGCTGCGGCTTGTTCAGGTAGAGATTCGACACCACATTGCGGAATCCGTGCGTGTCGCGGATCCGGCGCATGATCTCTTCAGAATGACGCGCGACCTCGAAGAGGTCCTCGCCCTGGATCGCGAGCGCAACCGGCGACGAGGCGAAGCCGGAGAGCATCGTCGCGCCCGTAGCGAAAGCGGTGATCCCCGGAATCTCCTTGAGCTGCGGACTCAGATCGCTGACGAGCTGCGCCTGGCTGCGCTCACGCTCGTCGACGTCCTTCAGCATCCCGATCAGGATGCCCTTGTTTACGATTCCGGGGGTCCCGATGCCGAGCGCGACGACGGAGAGTGCGCGATCGACCTCGGGCTGCTCGAGTACGATCTTCTCGGCCATGCGTTGGTAGCGGTCCATGTATTCCACGGTCGCGCCTTCGGGGCCCTGGGTGAACACGAAGAACGCGCTGCGATCGGAGGGCGGGATCAGCTCCTGTTCGAGTTGCCCGTACAGGAAGACGCCGAAGAGCAGCCACAACGCGCCGACTCCCACGGCTACCAACGGCAGGCGCAGCACCGGCTGCAGCAGCCGCTGGTAGCCGCTCTGGAGCCCCGCGATCGCCCGCGCGAGCATGGCTTTGATGCCGTGCTCCCCGTGCGGCCGGAGCACCAGCGCGCACAGTGCGGGTGAGAGCGTGATCGCGACGAAGCCCGAGACCGCGAGTGCGGCCGCGACCGTGACCGCGAACTCGCGAAACAGGCGCCCGGTCGAATCCGTAAGGAAGGTCAGCGGCAGGAAGACCGCCACCGCGGCGACCGTCGCGGCCACCACCGCGAACGAAATCTCCTCCATGCCACGCTTCGCCGCTTCGCGGGGCTCGCTGCCCTGCTCTACCCAGCGCGTGATGTTTTCGAGCACGACGATCGCGTCGTCGACCACGAGGCCGATCGCCAGGGTAATTCCCATCAATGTAAAGGTGTTGATCGTAAAACCCAGCAGCTGCAACGCCGCCAAGGCACCGAGAATCGAAACCGGAATCGCGACGGCGGGAATGATGGTCGCGCGAAACGAGCGCAGGAAGATGTAGATCACGAGCACGACGAGCAGCGCCGCTTCGAGAATCGTGTACGTCACGTCGGTGATCGACTGCCGGATGAAGCGCGAGGAGTCGAACGCGATCTGGATGATCGCGCCCGGCGGCATGTCGGCTTCGAGCAGCGGCATTTCGGCCTTGATCGCCTCCGCGACGTCGAGGGTGTTCGCGGTCGACTGCTTCACCACACCGAGGCCGATCGCAGGCCGACCATTGAAACGGACCAGCTTGCGGACGTCCTCGGGTCCGACCTCGACGCGCGCCACGTCCTTCAGCCTCACCGGCACCGCGCCGCGGTTCGCGACGATCAGATCCTGATAGCCCTTCGCAGTCTGCAGCTCTCCCAGGCTGCGGATCGTGAACTCGGTATCGCTCGACTCGAGGCGCCCGGATGGGATGTCGACATTCTCGCGCTTCAGCGCGGCGGCAACCTCCGCGATGGTGAGGTCCTGGGCCGACAGCCGGTGGTTGTCGATCCAGATCCGCATCGAATAACGCCGCTCGCCGCCGATGAACACGCTCGCCACGCCCGGCAACTTCGTCAGTCGATCGATCACCTGCGTCTCGGCAATCTGGGTCAGCTGAACCTGCGTGTAGGGATCGCCGGAGAGCGAAATCCACATCACCGCGTTCGAATCCGAATCGCGCTTCGCGACCACGGGTTCATCGATCTCCTCGGGCAGCTTGTTGCGCACGCGCGCGACGCGGTCACGCACGTCGTTCGCGGCCGCTTCGAGGTCGCGATCGAGATCGAATTCGACGCTGACCTGGCTGACCTGCTCGCGGCTGATCGAGGTCACGTGCTTCACGCCCGACAGGCCGTTCAGCTGGTCCTCGAGCACGTTCGTGACCGAGGTCTCCACCACCTCGGGCGCCGCGCCCGGGAAGACCGTCACCACGGTGATGACGGGCGGGTCGATCGCGGGCTTCTCGCGATTCTGCAGCCGGGTGATGCTGATGATTCCAGCGAGCACGATGACCAGGGACATGACCGTCGCCAGCACGGGCCGGTCGATGCAGACCTGGGAGATCCTCAAGTGCCTTCTCCGCCCTCGACTCCCGGCTTGGGTGGGGCCAGCGCCTGGCCGGTGGGCTGAGGCGCGACTGCCGCGATCCGATCGCCCTCACTCACCTTGTTGGTACCTGCGGTCACGATCGAGTCGCCCGGCTCGAGCCCCATGGTGACTTCGACGAAGCCTCCGGTGCGCAGACCGGTCTGGATCGGGACGCGTTCGGCGAGATCGTCCGCATCGAGCCGCCAGACGAACGCACCGTGGCGATCGAACACCACGGCCGCCTCGGGAACCGTGATCGCCGATTCGCGGTGCCCCACCTCGATGTCCGTCTCGGCGAACATCCCCGGCAACAGTCGCCCGTCAGGATTCGGAATCCACGCCTTCAGCACCACCCTGCGCGTTGCGGGGTCGAGGGTCGGCGAGACCACGAAGACCTCGCCCGCGAAGTTCTCACCCGGGTACGCCCCTACGCGGGCGTTCACGGGCATGCCCACGCGCGCGACCTGCAGCCCGAGTTCGGCCATCTGGAAGGTGAGCTGCAACCGATCGGTCGAGTCGATCCGGACCACGGGCGATTCGTCGTCGATGTAGTCGCCCGGCGAGACCAGCCGGAATCCCACGACGCCGGCGAATGGCGCCCCGAGCCGGGTCCGATCCATCTCGACTCTCGCACGGTCGGCGCGCGCCTTGGCGATCTCGAGTTCAGCCGCGACGCGATCGTGCTGGGCCTTGGAAAGCGCGTTCTTCGTAACGAGCCGTGCGGTGCGGTCGAATTCCTGCTGTGCGAGAGCCTGGTTGGCGACCGCCTCGCGCAACACGGCCTTCTGCACGCCGTTGCGGATCCGTATCAGCACATCGCCCTGCTCGACCCGCTGCCCCTCCTCGAAGAGGATCTCCTCGATCACGCCGTCGATCTCGGTATTCACCACCACCGAGAATTCGGCATCGAGTTGACCGCTGAAGGTCGCGACGTCGCGAAGCGGCTTCTGTTCGACCGTCGCGATCTCGACCGTGACCGTGCGCGGGCCGTCGTCCTCGCTGCTCGCTTGCTCGGCCCCGTCACAGGCGAATGCGCAAAGCGCGGCGAAGGCCAGCGTGGCGATCGCCATGCGCCGAGGCAGCTCGGCGAATCGCGCCGCCGACGCCCGAAGTTGCCGAAAAGGAATGAGCATCCCAACATTTTATCGAACCCCCCGACTTTGAGGTAGCTGGCCCCTCCCGCGCGCTCTCGGCACACGTGACGGGTCGCAGACGGCGCGATGTGGTAGAACAACCAGCGCCGCTCCACCTCGACCCGGAGTCCCGATGCTTCTCGCCTGCCTGGATCTCGAAGGAGTGCTGATCCCCGAGATCTGGATCAACTTTGCCGAACGCACCGGCATCGACGCCCTGCGCATGACGACCCGCGACGAGCCGGACTACGACGTACTGATGAAGATGCGGCTCCAGATCCTCGCCGACCACGGACTGGGCATGCCCGACATCCAGGAGGTAATCGGCAGTCTTCGTCCACTCGACGGCGCCGCCGAGTTCGTGGACTGGCTGCGTGAACGCTTCCAGGTCGTGATCCTTTCCGACACCTTCTATCAATTCGCCGCACCGCTGATGGCACAACTCGGGAACCCCACCCTCTTCTGCCACGACCTCGCGATCGAGGACGATGGGCGCGTGAGCGACTACCGGATCCGCATGCCCGACCAGAAGCGCGCCGCAGTGAAGGCATTCCACGGCCTGAACTTCAAGGTGATCGCGTCAGGCGATTCCTACAACGATGCTTCGATGCTCGGCGAGGCCGATGCGGGCATCTTGTTTCGGCCGCCGGACAACGTCATTGCGGAGTTCCCGCAATACCCGGTCGCGACGACGTACGACGCGCTTCGGGCGGAGTTCACGGCGGCTGCAGAGGGAATGAAATGATGTTGCAGACAACCAATCGATCAAGCGCTATGGGCCGAATCCTCGGACTCGCGCTTGCACTGTCGCTCGCGTTGGCACTCCAGGCCTGCGGCGGCTCGGACGATGCCGCGACACCCAAGGCCGACCCGACTCCGAAGCCGACTGCACCCGCGGAGCCCACAGCTGCACCGACGCCGGAGCCCGCCCCCGAGCCTGCCGCCGACAACGCTTCCGCCCCTGTCGACGAGGCAAGCCTGATCGCCGATGGCGGGAAGTCCTACCAGACCTTCTGCGCGACCTGCCACGGCGCGACCGGAGACGCCCAGACCCCTATCGGCCAGGCCCTCTCCCCGCCGCCGACGCGGCACGACGACGGCGCCTATATGGGAACGCTGACCGACGACTACATCTTCAAGGTCATCAAGGAAGGCGGCGCAGCGGTCGGCAAGTCCCCCATGATGGCACCCTGGGGCGGTTCGCTCTCCGACGAGCAGATTCGCGCGCTGGTGGCGTTCATCCGGACACTGCCGAAGAGCTAACTCGCGATTCCCGCTTCGCGTTTGGCGTCGACCTTGAACATACGGGCGGCACCGGGTTGGTAGGTGACAACGAAGGCGCGGCGCAGGCTGTCCGATGTGTTGGGCTGCGAGCCGTGCACGGTGTGCGGGCTGAAGAAGATCGTCGAGCCCGCGGGCACTTCGATCAATACCTGATCGTCGATGTCGAAATAGGCGGGGTCGGTGAACAGCGGCCCCAACTCGCCGTCATCTTGCAGACCCGGCAGACAGCCCCGGGTGTGGCTGCCGCGAATCACGCGGAAGCAGCCGTTGGCTTCGCTCGCGTCGTCGAGGGTGACCATCACGTTCGGAAGCCGATGCACCTCGTAGTAGAAGTGCGTCCAATACGGCGAGTCCTGGTGCCAACGGAATTGCGATCCCTCGCGTGGCCGCTTCAGGTTGAGCTTGTCGGTGAACAACGACACGCGCTCGTCGCCGACGAGCGCGCGCGCGGCTTCGACCAGGCGCGGGTCGTCGATCAGCCGGTCGAGCGCGGGGTCGAGGTGATGAAAGGGCTCGACCACGCGCACCGTCTCGGAGCCGGGACTGTGTTCGAATTGGATCGTCGAACCCGCGGCCTCGCGGTAACGATTGCCGTCGTGCCAGTAGTCCTCGCTCGTGGGCGCGCTGCTCTCTGCGGTCGCGACCACGCGCTCGGCAGCTTGTCGCAGCGCCTCGATCTCGTCGGCGCCGAACGCTCGCTCGCGCGCAAAGAAGCCATCCGCATCGTACGCGCGGCGTTCTTCGGATGTCAGGCCGAACTCTCCCTGCCCCATGGCTGTTCCCTCCACACTCCGCGTCCGGCCGAAGACGGCCGGGCCCGCGATTGTCGAACCATTTCGGAGAGAACGCAAGCTCGGGCGAAGCGCGCGCTCAGCCGGCGGTGGCGGGGAAATCGAGTGCCACGCGCGTACGGCCCGCAGGCTCATCGCGCGTGACAAAGAGCCGGCCGTTCATCGTGGCGAGCACGGCGCGCGTGATCGCCCACGTGAGAGGCCGACCACGCAGCTCCCCAGCCTGGTCGAGGTCGGGAGCGGCGCCGTCGTCTTCGACCACGAAGCCGACCCGCTCGCCATCGACACGGCAGAACACCCGCAGCACTCCGTCCGCAGACGCCGCCTCGAGGCCGGCCCAGATCGCAGTCAGCAACAGGTGGTGCGCCGAATCGGGCGCGAGTCGGACGACCGGAACCAGCGCCGCGGTCTTGAGCGCGATCACGACACGTCCATCGCTCGACTCATCGAGGCCGCTGCGCAGGCCTTCGAGCAACTCGAGGGCGTCGATCGGCAGCGGCGCGACGGCCTCGGGCGCTAGCAGCGGTCGCAGCAGCGCGAGCAGCGAGCCCGCACGCGCCGAGGTCTCGGAAATCCGGTCGGCGCTCTGCTGTAGCTCCGCAGCACCCGCACCGGGATCGAGCAGTCCGGCTTCGAGCCGCGACCCGGCCAGCAGATTCGCGATCTCGTGAGCGAGTGCGAAGATGAGATCTCGCGGATCCGCGCTTCCCTTCGTCGGGCCGATCTTCATTCCGCTCTCCCCGGCACCGAGTCTACACGCTGGCGTCGGCACGGCGCCGGTCCCGATCGTGCGACGATCTATACTACGCTCGCGGCGCCCCACCCCACGTCGAACAGCTTGCCTCGAGGAGTTCGTCCGATGATCCCGGCACGGCTACACGGACGGAAGCACGAGCTGCTGGGCCGGATCGCCGCAATCGCGGAAGGCCCATGCGCGATCGCGATCTCGCGCGGCGGAGCGCGCAAGACCTACCACTACAAACACCCGAACGAAGATGCGGCCGCGTTCGCGATCGGCGCGGGCGGAACCCTGGCCGTCGTCGCCGACGCCCACGGCGGCCGCGACGCTTCCGAGATCGCGGTCGAGGCACTGCTGCGCGACGCGGCGGCCGAATGGACCGCAGCATCGGCGGAAGCGGTCATGGGCGACTGGCAGAACCGGGTGCGCGCGGCGATCGTGGGCGTGCACCGCGAGATCCTTCAGGCGATCGGGCGCGGTACCGTGGAGACCTCGCGCACCACCCTCGCGTTTGCGCTTGCGCGCCCCGCTGACGGTCGGATTGCGATCGGCTCGGTCGGCGACAGCCACGTCTTCGCGCTCACTGCCGACGGCCCGCACGACCTCGCACGCGCGGCCGATGTAGTGTCTGCGTTCCTCGGCAACCCGGCCGACACCGAGGAAGACCTGCACGACCGTTGCATCGCCGCATTGCACCCGATCGCGGCGACGCGCGCGCTGGTGCTCGTGACCGACGGACTGTCCGAGCACGGGATCGGGGTCGAATCTCCGAACGTCGCCATCGTGGAGGCGACAGACCGGGCCGCGCTCGAACGGGCCGAGTTGCGCCCGCTGACGGCCGCGCGCAGAGTGGTCGAGGCTGCGGTCGAAGCTCACGTCCACAACAAGGCCGGCGACAACGTCGCGAGTGCGGTCGTCTGGCTCGAAGAGCCCGCTCTCTAATCAGAGCGAAGCCAATAGCGTCACGACGCGATCGGCAATTGCGGTGCTCGCGGTCAGCCCCGGCGACTCGATCCCGATCAGATTCACGAACGCAGGCCGGCCCGCATCGCTCTCCTCCGCGATCACGAAGTCGCGAAAGGTCTCGCCCGGCCCCGCGAGTTTCGGTCGGATGCCCGCGTAGTCGGGTTGTAGCCACTCCGACCGCAGCCGCGGCAGATAGCGCTGCACCGCGGCCGCGAACTCGACTCCCTTGGCCGCGTCGACCTCGTAGCGCAGCTGCGACACATACTCCGTATCCGGCCCGAAGCGGATTCGGCCAGCGAGATCGAGCGTGGCGTGCACCCCGAGACCCGCGACCGCGGGAACCGGGTAGACGAGCCCCTCGACTCGCAGCGCTGCACCCGGCGCGAGCGAGAAGTAGTCGCCCTTGCACGGGTGAAGCCGATAGCCGCAGGCGTCGATGTCGAAGCCCGCGCACTCGGCCACGTGGTCGCTCGCCAGGCCCGCCGCATTCACGACTGCAGCCGCGACGATGTCGCCGGCTGCGCCGTCGCTGCCACGCGCAGCAATGCGATAACCGCCGGCGATCGATTCGATCGCGTGCACCTCGGTCTGCAGGACGATCACCGCACCATGGCGCTCGGCCTCGGCCGCGAAGGACAGGCTCAGAGCGTGCGCGTCGACGATGCCCGTGACGGGGGAATCGAGCGCACCGACTGCCGAGACATCCGGCTCGCGCCGCCGCACCTCGGCGGCATCGATGAACGAAACTTCGGGCACTCCGTTCGCGTGTGCGCGCGAGTGCAGGTCTTCGAGCGCGGGCAGTTCGTCTTCCGCGACCGCGACGATCAACTTGCCGAGCTTCCGGTGCGGAATTCCGAGCCGCTCGCAGCGTTCGTAGAGCGCCCGCCGGCCCGCGACACACAGCTCCGCCTTGAGCGATTCCTGCGGGTAGTAGATGCCCGCGTGGATCACCTCGCTGTTGCGCGCGGTGACCTCCTGCGCGATCCCGGCGTTTCGCTCGACGACCACCACGGAACGGCCCGCCGCCGCGAGCGCAGCCGCCGCGGCCAATCCCACCACGCCCGCGCCCACCACCGCGACATCCGCTTCGGGCGTCATGCCGGGCTCATGAAATCGCTGTACCGAATTCTTGCTGGTAACGAGATTCGAAGCCCTCGCTGTCGATCCCCAGGCTCTGCGTACCGCCAACGGCCACTTGCAACGCACCCATCAGGCTCGCCATTCGGCCGGCTGTTTCGAACGGCAGGCCGCGTGCTAGACCGGCGAGCAGACCCGCGCGGTAGGCGTCGCCGCAGCCGGTCGGATCGACGACTTCCGCGGCGCGCACCATCGGAATGCGGATCTCGCCGCCGTCGTGATGGATGACCGAGCCCTTTTCGCCGAGCGTGATGATCACCGCCCCGGTTCGCGCAATCAGCTCGGCTTCCGTGCAACCGGTCTTTTCGAGCGTGAGCGACCACTCGTAGTCGTTCACCACATAACCGGCCGAGCCGTCGATCAGCCCGAGCAGATCGTCTTTGTCGAGGATCGGCAAGGCGTGGCTCGGATCGACATAGGTCGGGACGCCGCGCCCCTTTAGTTCCCGCGCGTGCTCGATCATCGCCTCGCGGCCATCCGACGACACGATCGCGAGTTCGATCGCTTCGTCGACATTCGAGACCGGGTTTTCGTGCGCACGCCCCATCGCGCCGACGTAGAACGCCCAGATCTGATTGTCGTCGAGGTCGGTCGTGACGAAGCCCTGCGCGGTGCGCAACTCGTCGATCACGTGAATCGCCGAGCGTCGGACACCGTGGCGATCGAGGTGCGCGGCGTACGGTCCGAAGTCGTTACCGACCGTTGCAAGGATCAGCGGATCCTGACCGAGCAGACGCAGATTGTACGCAATGTTGCCCGCGACTCCGCCGAAATGCGTCTCGAGCGTGTCGATGTTGAACGAGACATTCAACATATGGATCTTCTCGGGCAGGATGTGATCCTTGAAGCGATCGGGAAAGACCATCAGATGATCGAGAGCGAGCGAGCCTGAAACCAATATGGACATGAGACCTCCGGACGGCGCAGGATCGCACGACCCTGCCGAGCGTCAATGGGGCCGGATGGTAGACTACCCGCCATGTCGATCGCCCAGCTCTACGACCAGGGACGCCCCGTCTTCTCTTTCGAGTTCTTCCCCCCGAAGACCGACGCGGGCTACGATGCGCTGTACCAAACGGTCACCGACCTGAAGCGCCTGAACCCCGATTTCGTATCGGTTACCTGGGGAGCGGGCGGATCGACCCGCCGCAAGACGGTCGAGATCGTCGCGCGCATCCAGCGCGATATCGGCGTCACCGCGATGGCCCACCTGAGCTGCATCGGCTCGACGCCGGAACAGATCGAGCAGACGATCGCCGAACTTGCAGAAGCCCGCGTCGAAAACGTCCTCGCGCTCGGAGGCGACCGCCCGGAGAACTACGAACCGCCCGAGGGTGCCTTCACCTACGCCAACGAACTGGTGGCATTCATCCGCAGCACGCGCTTCGACATCTGCCTCGGCGGCGCCTGCTACCCCGAAACGCACCCGCTCGCGCCGAGCCCCGAAATCGATATGGAAAACCTCGTTCGCAAGGTCGACGCGGGCGTCGAGTTCCTGATCACGCAGCTCTTCTTCGATAACCGCGACTTCTTCGACTTCCGCGATCGTGCGCGCGCGGCGGGCATCGACGTACCGATCGTCGCGGGCATCATGCCGATCCTGAGCGCGAAGAGCATCCGGCGGATGACATCCCTCTCGGGCTCGGAACTGCCGCCCGAGCTCGAACTGAAACTCTCGAACGCCGAGCACGACGACGCGCTCACCCGCGACGTCGGTGTCGAGTGGGCTACGGCACAGTGTCGCGAACTGCTCGAACAGGGGGTCCCGGGGATCCATTTCTACACCCTCAACAAGAGCCGGGCCACGCGCAACATCTTCGAGAACCTGCTCGAGACATGACGGCTCTTCCGGCCCGGATCGCGGTGCTGCTCTCGGGATCGGGCACGAGCCTCGAAAACCTGTTCGAGAAGATCGACGACGGCTTGTCCGCGCGCGTCGTCGCCGTCGTCGCCTCCAAGCAGGACGCGTTCGGGCTCGAGCGCGCGCGCAGCCGCGGCGTTCCCGCCTTCGCAGTCCCGCGCAAGCGGTACCCGGACGTAACCGCCTTCAATGACGCGATCCACGCGATACTCGACGACTTCGAGATCGACCTGGTGCTGCTGCTGGGCTTCCTATCGCCGTTCGAGACACGCGGCCGCTTCGACGGCTGCACGATGAATGTCCACCCGGCACTGATCCCGGCGTTCTCGGGCCCGGGCTTCTACGGCCACCGCGTGCACGAAGCCGTACTCGCCGCCGGGGTAAAGCAGAGCGGTGCGACAGTGCACTTCGTCGACGCGGAGTACGACAGCGGCCCGATCATCCTCCAGGAAGCCGTACCGGTGGAAGACGACGACACCCCGGACAGCCTCGCCGTGCGTGTCCAGGCCTGCGAACGCCGCCTCGTCCCCCGCGCCGTCCAACTCTTCGCCGAAGACCGCCTCCACATCGAAGGCCCCCGCGTCCTGATCCGCGACTAGCCCCCTCCCCCGCTCCCCAACCGGCACCCCCCCGACTGCAGCAGATCACCCAGCCAACACCGACGGCGCCTCCACGAAACCCCGTGCCGGGTGGTCCCCTTTCGCGCGAAGGGGCTGGTGATACGAACCCGCATTTCTCACCCGATTTCGCTACGACGCAGCGAAGGCCTCGTCCGGCCCAGAGGAATCGGCCCTCCGGTTCTCGACGATCTGTCGCTCGGGCTCCTCGGCCTGCACAGTTGGTTGCGAAGGCCGGGTGACCCTGCTCGCGAAGAGGGCCAGTGGCCTGTGTAGAAGCGCGGGCTCGGAGTGGGACGGCGGCACGTTTTCACGGCGGCGGCTGTTCCAGATATTACCAGTCCCTCTTCGCGAGCAGGGTCACCCGTCCACGGGGTCGGTCGTTGCGCGGAAAACCTCCCGCCGTAAATCGAGGACGACCCGCACGGAAGAAAGCCGATGCGCAGCGCAATCCCCCGTGGACGGGTGGACCCCGCAACCAACGTCGCGGGACTCGCGAATTCATCGACGCCGAAGCGAAATCGGGTGAGAAATGCGGGCTAAGGCCTCGCAGCCCCAAACCACCTCACATCCCGGTGCCTTACCGGCTCAGTGCCGCCACAAAAACCACAGCCCCTCCGCGCCCCGTCCCTGCAACCGTCCAGCAAGACTCCAAACCATCCCGGTCGCCAGAATCATCGTTGACGGAAGGCGAAAATAAAGCGAAAATCCTAAAAGTGTCCCGCCCCCCCACGAACACCGCCCGCACCCCCGAAGCCATCGCAAAGCTGCTGCATGACCTCGGCCCGCAGCTCCGCCGCGG
>CAXMSF010000200.1:0-13453 GCA_964196055.1 uncultured Gammaproteobacteria bacterium
GCCCGCCATTCCCGTGCGGCCGCGGATGCTGGCAGTGGCTCCCGTGAAGATGATGGTTCCGCGCTCACGCGTCGCCATGCGACGGGCAGCCTCTCGGCCCATGAGGAAACCCGAGAAGCAGGCCATCTCCCAGATCTTGTAATACTTGCGCACTTCGAAATCGAGGATCGAAAAACCGACGTTCGCGCCGATGTTGTGCACCGCGACTTCCACGGGACCGAGCGTAGCTTCGACCTCGTCGAAGAGGCTGACGACCTCTTCCTCTTTTCGGGCGTCGATCGCGAAGGCGGTCGCCGCGCCGCCCTGGTCTTGGATCATCTTCACGAGGGGCTCGAGAGAGGCGGCCTTCCTGCGGACGACGACAGCGTGGAAACCCTCGCCCGCGAAGCGACGAGCGATGGCGCCCCCCAGCTCTTCGCCCGCGCCGAACACCACGGCGACCTTCGTTTCGCGCATCTTCGACTCTCCGCCCCTAGCCCTCGAGTCGCTCTTCGAGAAAGTCGAGGCGATCGTTTCCGAAGAACATCTCGTCGCCGACGAAGAAGGTCGGAGAGCCGAATGCTCCGCGTTCGACGGCTTCAGCGCTGTTGGCCTTGAGGCGTTCCTTCACTTCCTCGTTCGCGATTCGCTTCAGAATCGAGTCGACGTCCAGCCCAGCTCCTGAAATCACCTCTGCGAGAACGTCGAGCTCCGCCACGTTCTTCTCATGGAGCCACATCGCCTCGAAGAGGGCGGTGTTGTAGGCCTCGAGGCAGCCGTCATCGAGGGCCACCAAGGCACCGCGCATCGCCTTTACCGTGTTGATCGGGAAGAAGGGATTGAATTTGAGCTCGATGCCATACCGATCGAGCCAGCGGGCAATGTCGACGGGCATGTACTTCGCCTTGGCGGGAACCGTGGCGGGCGGGCTGTTGCCCGAGGACTGCATTACGCCTCCGAGGAAAAAGGGGCGGTAGACGAGCTCCGCGCCCGTTCTCGCGACCAGTGCAGGGATCTGGCTCTGCGCGAGGTACGAGTAGGGGCTTACGAAGTCATAGAAGTATTCGAATCTCTCGGACATTTCGCTTTCACCTCATGATTGCCGCCGGGCCGGAGGGCGGGGGAGTTGCTTCCTCGTCTGCTCTGGGCGGAGGAAGCTGCCTCTGCTTCGATCTCCCTTCCTCTCCCTCGACCAGACCAGCTACTTTACGGAATCCTCAGTCAACCGACCTCCCGGAGTTCGAACGACTCAAGCGGCTCGCCCCCTCCCCACCAATCCCAATGTCAGTGCCTGCACGTCATCCGGCCGCATGTCATCCAGCCGCCGCATGACGCGCAGCCGGACAACGTGCAGAACGGTCCAAGTGCTTGAATTGATGCATTTCTCGCGGGCAAAGCGTTGAACCGACATGGAATAGCGCGGCTCAAATGGCCGCTATACCATTCTGGCATCAACCTTTCAGGCTTGGCGACCTCCGTCGGTGCTATTCCACGCTGGTTAACGCCGATCCGTCAGAATCCACGTCCATCGGAGTCCCTGTGCTCATCTTGTACGACAATCCCTTCAGTCCGTATGCTCGAAAAGTGCGGATGGCGCTCCGGTTCAAAGGCTTGGAGTATCGCTCGATCGACGCCTTGGCCCTGGGCGAGCACGATTGCCTCGTCGATGTCAATCCACGCGCGGAGGTGCCTGTACTAGTCGATGGTGGCGTCACGGTGACCGATTCGGTCGACATCGTTTCCTACCTGGAGGATCGATTCCCGCAGCCCACAGTCCTTCCCGCCAGCCCCGAACTTCGTGCGAAGGCGCGGCGGTGGCAGCGGGTCGCCGACACCGTGCTAGACGCCATCATCCACGATATTTCCATCTGGACCTGGCCTACCCACCATCGATCGGACCAGCCCCCGGAAGGGTTGATCGAGGCGGGCCGCCGAGAGCTGCACAAGATTCTCGTCGGGCTGGAGGGCTCGATCGATGCCTCTGGCTTCGTGTGCGATCAGCTGTCGATCGCAGATTTCTCATTATTTCCTCATGTTTCGTCACTGAAAGCACTCGGCGTTCTTCTCGAAGAGGCGGCCCTTCCGAAACTCTTTCGCTGGAATCGGCAGATGCGGAACCAACCGGCGGTGCGAGAAGATCTCGAGTATGTGAAGCAAAGTGCGATCGAGAAGTTCGGCTCAGGCCGATCGCCCTACGAAGGCGAGAAGATCGTGTGGCGAGGAGACCGGATCGAGTGGCTTCTGGCCCACGGATTTCAAGACTGGCTCGCCTCGGAGCTCGCGAACGGTCGCGCCATCGTTGCCCGTTCAGTCTAGGGTGGACTTCTGCTTCCAGGCCGTGAGACCTGCACCCAACACCTTTCCGGGATCTCGATTGGAACACTGCCGCTGCTCCGTGTCCCAATCCGTGCAACAGACACTGCACAACATGCTCGAATCGATCCATGGTACTCTCGGAGCCACGAAGCCATGGGAGTCAATCGATGAAGGCCTTGAAGATCGCTTCAATCGTGGTTCTGGTCTACCTGGGAATCGTCGTCGCTTTCGAGTCGTTGATCGGGGTTTTCCAGCCTACGGCCGGGTCGATCCTCGTCATCACCACCTTCGAAGGAAACGGAAGCCCTCACGACCGGGTCGTGTCCCGCCTGCAGAGCAATGACCAGCTCTACGTCGCGGCCAACCACTGGCCCCGTGCCTGGTACGAACGAGCGCTCGAGAACCCGGACGTGCAGGTCACGCTGGATGGAGACAAGGGCGACTATCGGGCCGTCCCCGTCACGGCTGCGGAGCACGATCGCGTAGATGCCGACAATCGCCTCCCCTTGGTGTTCCGGATCCTGACCGGTTTCCCACCGAGGTACTTCCTCCGCCTGGATCCCCGCTAGCTGCGGTTCGGCCGCAGCGCGGCCAAGGCTTTCGCGTCGTCGCGCAAGGCGCTTCGCGTCGTCGCTGCTAGACGGCGAAGCGACCGAAGCTGATGCGACGGGGCCTGCGATCGACGTTTCGGTGCTGGAGCGCGAAACCCTTCTTCCGGGACGACAGCACTCGAATGCCGAGGCGGGGAGTTCGTCGTCCCACAGGAAGACGTCAAGTTCACTCGGTCGGACCTTCTCGATCGCACTCTTGCTCAGCTTCGCCACGGGAAATCTCCGTCTTGATTCCACGTAAGCACTACGTCGGGAGAGCAGGACGTGGAGTGGTAGATCGTGCAGCCATCCCGTGCAGCAAGGTGTCGAGGCTCTTCTCTCGGCACTCCGTAGCGGTGCGTAGGGGTAGAATCTGATATATCGTCAGATTGCGGAAGCGATCGCCCGAGCCTGGGAAATCCTGTGCCTCGAGTGATGGATCCGGGGCACCCGGCACTCCGCCGCGCTACCCCTCGTGGGGCGTAGAGCGCCAGCGTGGAAGCGCGATTCGAGCCATGGCGGCGCGCCGGGATATCCGAGCAGGGACGAGCCAATGAACTTCGGCTTCAGTGAAGAACAAGATGCGCTGCGGAGCGAGGCGCGCCGTTTTCTCGACGAGCATTGCGCGATTCCCGAGGTTCGCCGCCTCATGCAAGAGGAGCTCGGATTCAGCGAAGAGCTCTGGGCCGAGGTGGCTCGGCTCGGTTGGCTCGGCATCACGCTGCCCGAGGCCTATGGCGGTGCGGGACTCTCCTGGGTCGACCAGGTCGTCATCCTCGAGGAAATGGGGCGCAGCCTCTTCCCCTCGCCGCTGATCGCCAACAGCCTGGCCGCCAGCGCGATTCTGGAGGTGGGCGACGAAGAACAGAAGCGGCGCTGGCTCCCCTCCCTCGCCGATGGAAAGCGGAAGGGCACGCTGGCGCTCTTCGAAGAGGGTGCCGGCTTGCGAGCCGGCGACACCGCTCTGCGCGGCGAACGCGAAGGCGAGGGCTTCATCCTGAGCGGGCAGAAGTGCTTCGTCATGGACCCCGCGACCGCGGATCTCTTCGTCGTGTCGTTTCGCTGCGGCGACGGGCCGGACGAAGTGGCACTCGCGGTGATCGAAGGCTCGGCCACCGGAGTAGAAGCCAGAGCCTACCCCCTGATCGACGAAACCAAACGCATGGGCAATCTGAACCTGGACGGCGTTCGCGTGGGCCCGGACCAGCTGCTCGGAACTCCCGGCACGGCGGCTCCTCGGATCGAACGGCTGGTCGACCAGGGAGCCATCGCGGTCACGGCCGAGATCTCCGGTGCCGTCGACGCCGCCCTGCGGCTCACGGTGAAGTACGCGAACGATCGAATCCAGTTCGGGCACCCGATCGGCCACTTTCAGGCCGTGAAGCATCCCCTGGCGGAGATCTTCGTGGATCTGGAGTCGTTCCGTTCCCTGCTCTACTACGGCGCCTGGGCCATCGACAATCGACATGAAGAAGTGTCGCGCGCGGCATCTCTCGCAAAGGCCTATGCCGTCGACACCTTCGTCCGCATGGGGCTCGACGGAGTCCAGCTCCACGGCGCGACGGGATTCACGGTGGATTGTGACATCCAGCTGTATTTCAAGCGCTCCAAGTGGGCGCGCCCGATCTTCGGCGACGCGAATGCCCACTACGAGCGCGCATTCGAGTTGCGGCATCTCCCGCTGCTTCAGGGCGGGGCGCATTTCGATCTGACTCCCGAGGAAGAAGCATTCCGACAGGAGGTACGCGCCTTCCTCGCAGAGCACAATCCACCGCGCCGCCAGCGGGGTTTCGAAGAGATGACCCAGTGGTGGAAGGCCGTACGCGAGAATCGCTACGTCGGCTTCTCGTGGCCCCGTGAGTGCGGGGGCGGCGGCGGAAGCGTGATGGAACAGTTCATCCTCAAAGAGGAGATGCTCAAGGCCGAGGCACCCATGATCGGCAAGGACTACACGGGCCTGGGCTGGGTCGGTCCTGCCATCATCCAGTTCGGAACCGAAGAGCAGAAGGAGAAGTACCTCCCGGACATCCTCGACGGCAAATCCGCGTGGTGTACGGGCTACTCCGAACCCGACATCGGAAGCGATCTGGCGGCTCTGCAGTGCCGAGCCGTTCGCGACGGCGACGAGTACGTCGTCAATGGCCAGAAGATCTGGATCTCACTCGCCCACATGGGCACCGGCATCTATTGCATGGTGCGCACGGACTTCGAATGCGAGAAGTTCGACGGCATCACCTGCTTGTTGATTCCGCTCGACACTCCCGGCATCGAAGTTCGCCCGATCAAGAGCTTCGCGGGCGATCACTTCGCCGATCTCTACAACGAGGTCTTCTTCAACGACGTTCGCGTGCCGGTTGCGAACCGGGTCGGCAAAGAGGGCGAGGGCTGGCAGATCATCTGCGCGGCACTCCAGAACGAGCGCTCGGGCATCGCCGAGGTCAATCGGCACCACAAGGCGCTCGAGCGATTGATCAAGTTGGCGGACAGGTCGCAGATCGCCGGCAAACCCGCCCTCGAAGATGCCGAGCTGCGCCGAAATCTCTCCCGCTTCTCCGCCAGGATCGAGGCGGCCCGGCTGAACGGACTGCGAACCCTGACGCGCCAGGTGCGGGGTGAGGTCACGCAGAGCGACGCATCGATCAACAAGTTGCACAACTGCAACCTGCTCGTCGCCATGGCGGAGCTGGGAATGGAGCTTCTGGGCGGCGCCAGTCCGTATGTCGGCGATACGGAGGCATCGAAGGACCGCGGCAGGTGGCAGGTCGGTGCGCTCGGCTGGCCCACGACGGTGATCGGCGGCGGCACACCCAACATCCAGAGAAACATCATCGCCGAGCGAATGCTCGGGCTACCCAAAGACTAGAACTCCGGAGAGGAAGACTCGCAATGGCTGAAGCCGTAATCGTCGAAGCACTTCGCACCCCGATCGCCAAGGGCAGAAAAGGCGCCGGCCTGCTCAGTGGCCTCCACCCGGCTCAGCTCTTTGCGGGTGTCATGGACGGCGTCATCGAGAAGGCGGGCATCGACTCGGGAGAGGTCGAACAGTGCATCGGCGGCTGCGTGACGCAGGCGGGTGAGCAGGCCGCCAACCTGACGCGCATCGCCTGGCTCACGCGCAACAAGGAGTGGGCCGGCGGCGCAACGACCGTGGACGTTCAGTGCGGCTCCGGGCAGCAGGCGAACCACCTGATCCGCGCCCTCGTGGCCGCCGGCAGCATCGACTGTGGCATCGCCGGAGGCGTGGAGGTGATGAGCCGCGTGGGTCTCGGCGCCAACGTGGCCAACGGACCCGGATTCTTCATCCCGTCGGAAGGCTTCGAGTGGAAGATGGCGATGAGCCAATTCAAAGCCGCCGAGCGAATCGCGAAGAATCGCGGGATCGTCCGCGAGGACATCGACAAATGGGGCCTGCGCTCACAGACCCTCGCCGCGCAAGCTCGCGACGGCGGACGCTTCAAGAACGAGATCCTGCCGATCGAAGCCCCCGTGGTCGACGACCAGGGTGAGCCCACGGGTGAAACCCGGCTGGTCGAGGCCGACCAGGGCATCCGGCCGAGCAGCCTCGAAGCCCTCTCCGGGCTTCGCGAGGCCGTTCCGGGTCTCATGCATACCGCCGGAAACTCGTCGCAGATTTCGGACGGTGCGGCGGCCATTCTCTGGATGTCGGCGGACAAGGCCAAGGCGCTTGGGCTGAAACCGATGGCGCGCATCATTTCGGACGTCGTCGTCGGCGCCGACCCCTACTACCTCCTCGATGGACCGATCGATGCCACCCGGAAGCTGCTCGAGAAGTCCGGCATGAACATCGGCGACATCGACCTCTTCGAGGTCAACGAGGCCTTCGCGTCCGTGGTGCTCTCGTGGCTGCAGGTTTGCGAGCCCGATGTAGACAAGGTGAACGTCAACGGGGGTGCCATCGCACTCGGACATCCGGTGGGGGCCACCGGCACGCGACTGATCATCACCGCCCTGAATGAACTCGAACGCAGCGACAAGAGCACCGCCTTGATTACGATGTGCTGCGGCTCCGCGGTGGGTACGGGCACCATCATCGAACGGCTCTGATAAAGCGCGAAAGGGACATACGACATGAGTGAAATCCGATTCGACGGTCGAGTGGCCATCATCACGGGTGCGGGCAGCGGACTGGGAAGATGCCACGCCCTGGAGTTTGCCCGGCGCGGTGCCCAGGTCGTGGTGAACGATCTCGGCGGCGCCATGGATGGCACCGGCTCCGGTTCGGCTGCTGCGGACATCGTGGTCAAGGAAATCGAGGAGGCCGGTGGCACAGCGGTCGCCAACTACGACTCCGTGTCGACTCGCGAGGGTGGCGAAAGCATCGTCAAGACCGCGCTCGACAATTTCGACAGGTTGGACGTCCTGGTCAACAACGCCGGCATCCTGCGCGATCGGAGCTTCGCGAAGATGAGCCAGGAAGAAATGGACGGCGTGCTCGACGTCCACCTTCGAGGCGCATTCTTCGTCTCACAACCGGCCTTCCGGGCGATGAAGCAGAGCAGCTACGGTCGCATCATATTCACCGCATCCGCCGCCGGAGTGTTCGGCAACTTCGGCCAGGCCAATTACGGTGCTGCCAAGATGGGCCTGGTCGGACTATCGAACGTTCTGGCACAGGAGGGCGCGAAGGCGAACATCACGAGCAATGTCATCGCACCGATTGCCCTCACCCGAATGACCGAAGGCATCATGGACGGCCTGGGCCTGAAGCTCGATCCGGAGTACGTGACGGCGATGGTCTGCTACCTGGCTTCCGAGCAGTGCGAGCTCAGCCACGAGATCTTCTCGGTCGGTGCCGGGCGCTATGCCCGGGTCTTCGTCGGCCTCTGCGAGGGTTGGTCCGATGCCGAGGCCGAGAGTCTCAGCGCGGATGATGTGGCGGCACATATCGATCAGATCCGCGATCCCGAAGGCTACGTGATCCCCGGCAGCGCCGCCGACGAGATGGTGGCAGCGATGAAGAACTTGAAGAGCTGATCGATCGGTCCAACTCGGTATGGACCCCCTCAGCCGCTTCTTCACCTGGATCGAAGACCGCGTCGAGCGCCCTCGGCTGCTAGCCATCCGGCAAGCCCTGAGTAGCGATCCGAAGCTGCTGCGAACCATGGGCTTCGTGTGTCGAGAGCAGGCCGAACGGATCCCGGACCGGCCGGCGCTTCGATTCGAGGAGGAAGAGCTTTCTTTCGCCGCCTACAACGAAGGGGTCAATCGTTACACCCACCTGCTCCGAAGCCGCGGCGTTGGAAAGGGCGCGGTGGTCAACATCATGATGGAGAATTCGCCGGACTTCCTGATGGCGCAAGGTGCATGCGCCAAGCTCGGGGCGATCGGCGCCCTCATCAATCACCATCTCGCGGGTGAAGCCCTCGTTCACGTCCACCGCTGTTCCGGAGCCGAGATCGCGCTCGTCGACCGTGCGAGCATGCAATCGCTCGGCAGGCTTTCCGGAGAACTGAGCGGGATCGAGATCCACGGGGAACTCGGCGAGCACTCACGCCAGGATCCGCATTTCCGTCCGCTTCGCGAGCAACTCGAGGATGCGTCGACGAGCGAACCGGACATCGCCGAGCTGTCGCTCGGCGATGTCTTCCTCTTCATCTACACCTCGGGCACCACGGGATTCCCCAAGCCCGCAATCGTACGTCATCTACGCTTCACGGCGGGCGGGCGGTCGCTCGCCATGCTGTACGAAGAAACTCCCGACGACTGCACCTACGCGCCGATCCCCCTCTACCACGGCTGGGCGAATTTCGTCGGGTTCGCTCCCGCTTTCCACACGGGCGCCTGTTTCGCCTCCCGTCGAAAGTTCAGCGCAGCTGAATTCCTCCATGACCTGCGACGCCACGAGGTCACGATCTTCGCCTTCGTAGGCGAGCTGTGCCGCTACCTGATGCGAACAGCGCCCAGCGCTGCGGATCGGGACCACAAGGTCCGCCTGGCGACTGGCGCGGGCCTGCGGCCGGACATCTGGGTCGACTTCCAGAAGCGCTTCGGAATCCCCCGAATCATGGACTCCTATGGCCAGACCGAGGGGAACGTGAGCCTCCAGAATCGCGGGGGAAGAGTCGGCTCGGTCGGTCGTTGCGCACCCGATACCCACGACCAGCTTCGCCTCGCACGCTACGACACCGAAGCCGGCGAGCTCGTGCGAGGATCCAACGGAATGTTGGTCGAATGCCGCGTGGGCGAGCCCGGTGAGTTGTTGAGTCGGATCTCGGAATCGAGCCCGATGCCCTTCGATGGCTACGCGAATGCCGCCGACAACGAGCAGAAGATGATCCGCGACTGCTTCGAGAAGGGCGACCTCTATCTGCGAACGGGCGATCTGCTGCGGCGCGATCGCGCGTCCTATTACTACTTCGTGGATCGACTCGGCGACACCTTTCGCTGGAAGGGAGAGAATGTCGCCACGCTGGAGGTGGAACATCTCTTGAACTCGGCACCTGGAGTGCACGAGACAGCCGTCTACGGCGTGAGCGTACCCGGAGCGGAGGGACGCGCCGGCATGGCCCTGGTGGTACCCGACGAGGTCGGCCGTTTCGACCCCCAAGCCTTCCTCGCTCACGCCGCAAAGAAACTACCGCGCTACGCACGGCCCCTCTTCATCCGCGTCGCTGCTTCCATGGATGTGACGGGAAACTTCAAGAATCGCAAGCTGCGCCTGCAAGCCGAGGGCTTCGACCCGGGCAACATCGCCGACCCCCTCTTCTTGCGCGACGATCATGCAGGCCGTTTCATCGCACTCGATCGGAGTGTGCACGCCGAAATCATGGCAGGCACGCGCAAGCTCTGAGCGTGCCGTCGATCTCGCGCTGCTGGGCGGAGTCGAGCCCGACCTTCCAGTCGACCTGCGCGAGACTCGGGCCCGCCCAGGGTCAGTCGCTTCGCGACCCGCCGTCCGGCGTCTCGTCGTTCGATGTCTTCTCAGCGATCGGCTCCTGGCCTTCCGCGGTACCCGGTGAGGAAGCGTCGGATTCCCGGAACAGCGTCTCGTAGAAGGTCCGCATGGACTCCGTCGCCTCGTGGGGATCGGGTTCGGGGAAGAGGAACATCGAGATCATCAGCCGCGCCATCCAGCTCGCGAACTGCTCGGCGCTCATGTCGCCTTTCCTCACCAGGTCGCTCTCCTCGAACAGCGGCATGAGGAGGCGTCGGAAGGTCTCGCGAAGGTCCGGAAAACGTTCGCGGATGGACGTGAGGACGAAGCCGGGATCGGTCTCGGGCAACCGCTGAATCAGTGGATGGTCGCGCGCGAGCTTCTCGAGGAAGTCGAGGACGACGCGAAGACGCTCCGCACTCGTCGTCGGCATCGTCTCCAGCGTTTGCCACACCTGCTGCTCGAAGCGTTCGGCCTCGCGTCGGCCGAGTTCGCTGAGGAGTTCCTCGGTGTTCGAGAAGTAGCGATAAGCCGTCCCCCGGGACACGCCGGCGAACTCGCTCACGTCGCTCATGCTGAGCTTGGTGAGGCCGCGGGAGGCCACCGCGCGCACAGCCCCCTCGAGGAGACGCTCCTTCGTGCGTTGCCGCGCCGCGACGTGCTCCCCGCGCGGGCGACCGCTTCGCTTCGGCTGTTGAAGCCCGGATCGACTCATTCGTTCTGATTGAGCAGATAGTCGCCCGCGTCGTCGATCAGTGCCTGCCAACCGGGATAGACGACAATCGTCGTAAAGGTCTCCTCGATGATGCCCGGGCCGTCGATGCTATGACCGGGCCGCAGATCCGCGCCCTTGTAGATTCGCGTTTCCTCGAAGCCACGGCCCAGGTTCGCTTGCCGCGTCCCTGATGGTGTAGCGGCCTGCTGTTGCGTCTCGGACCCCGAACCGAACCGCGGCCGCGTCACTTCGACGGATGCCTGGAGCCGAGCACCCGTGATCTCGGGCACCTCGTCCACTCGCCGGTGGCCATAGGCGGCCTCGTGCTCGCTGTGGAAGCTCTCGATCACGCCCGCGAACATGGCTTCGTCGACGAAGGAGAGATCGCGCGCTCCCGTGAGCTGCTTGACATCCACCGTGAGGGCGAAATTCTGCCCGGGATATCGAAGGTTGATCTGGTACGAGGCCGTCAAGTCATCCCGCTTGAATCCCGCCGCCAGGAAGTAGCGCTCCGCCCGCTCATCCAGCTCGCGCCAGAGATCGCGCAGCCTGTCCGAATCGGCAGCACTCGCGGAGACCAGGTAGGCCCGTTCCTCGTCGATCGCGGGTTTCGCCGCCAGTGCGCCGAGTGCGGAGAAGGTGGGCGATGACCTGGGAATCAGCACCTGCTTGATCCCCAACTCCTCCGCCTGGATGGCGGCGAAGACCGGTCCGTTGCCCCCATAGGCCAACATGGTCAGACGCTTGGGGTCGATCCCCTTTCCGGCAGTCGTCCGCCGTACGGCCTGGGTCATGTTGGCATTGACGACGCGCCAGCAGTCGAACGCAGCCTCTTCGACACTGCGCCCCAGAGAGTCTCCGAGCTGTGCCTGGAATGCCTCGGCAACCCCCTGCCGAGTGAGTTCGAAACTGCCACCGGCAAACTGCGACTCCTCCGAGAGGATTCCGAGCATCAGGATTGCGTCGGTCACGGTGGGGCGCTTGCCGCCCCGCCCATAACAGATCGGACCCGGGGCGGCCCCGGCGCTCTCGGGCCCCACCTGCACTGCCCCACTCCTGACGGCGCAGATCGAGCCGCCACCAGCACCCAGGGTCTCCACGTTGATCATCGGCACTCCGATGAGATTGCGGTGGTGCCAGTTCCAGCCCACGTCGGCGGGAGCAGACGCGCCGATCACCACGGATACGTCGTAGCTGGTCCCCCCCATGTCGACGCACAGGAGATCCGGTGCGCCCTTCGCTTCGGCGACCCGGGCCGCACCGACCACGCCACCGGCCGGGCCGGACGCGAGGATTCGAATCGCGCTACCGCGCAGGTAGTCCAGCGTCATCACTCCGCCACTGGATTGCATGATCAATAGCTGGCGCCCGTAACCCGCTCCTTCGAGTCGCTCCACCAGGCGAGTGAGATACCCCGTTACACGCGGACCGATGTAGGCGTTCACAGCCGTCGTGCCGGTGCGATCGAACTCGGGCGCCCGCGGCAAGACCTCACTGGAAAGCGAGACCTCGACACCCGGCATCTCCTCCTCGACGAGTTCGGCCAGGCGGCGCTCGTGAACCGGATTCGCGAAGGAGAAGATCAGCGAGATCGCAACGGACTCCACGCCCTGCAGCTTCAGGCGCCGAATTGCCTTGCGTGCCGCCGCCTCATCCAGCTCCTCGTAGATCGAGCCGTCGAAGAGGATGCGCTCGGGTACGGTAAGCCGCCGCCGCCTGGGCACGATGAATTTCGGCGCCTCCAGACGAACATCCCAGATGTCCTCCTTGTAGCCCCGGCGGAGTTCGAGCTCATCGCGAAAGCCCTCGGTCGTGAGCAGCCCCGTCACGGCACCGTTCATCTGGATCAAGGTGTTGTCCGCGACCGTCGTTCCGTGGATGATCGCCTCGACTTCCGACAGGAATTCGGCCAGCGATCGGCCCTCGCGAAGTGCCAGCTTTTCGAGTCCCTCGATCACCGCGAGCGAGTTGTCGTGGGGCGTACTGAGCGTCTTCTCCAAAACGACATCACCATCCTTCAACAGGGCGAAGTCGGTGAAGGTGCCGCCGATGTCGATTCCGACTCGACACGTCATGAAGTCATCCCCTCTCCGCCATGAGCCTGTCGCGGAGCTGCGTTGTTGCCTCCAGATCGACTTCGACGTTGCACTCCTCCGCCGTCCCCGTCACGACTACGCCATACCTTTCGCGGGCCGCCGCAACACTCACGTATTCATCGAGCACATCCTCTCGCACGGCGGCGGGATCGCGCAGGAGCGGGCTCTCGAAGCCGGCACCGCCTCCGTACTGGTACGCGATCACGGCACCGGCCGGCAGATCGGCACGGACCGAATTCTCGATCTTGTACTCCTTCGGCGTGCCCACCTCGAAGTGATTGCTGTAGGGAGAAGCGTCGTCCCCTCCACGCAGCCCCCGCAAGGGATGCTTCATCGAGACCATCCAGGCGATTGCCATGGTGGGCTCCAGCACCTTCTTGACGTTGAGTGTGCCGGGTTGCCCGCGCCAACGACCGGGCCCGCCGCTATCACAGGTCATCTCGCGGCTGATGTTGATTACGGGGAAGCGGCTCTCCGCATCTTCGGCCTGGCCGAGCATAAGGTTGCCGAGTCCGCTGCACATCGATCCCCCACCATCGACTCCTTCCGTCGCCGACGCGTCGGAGGAGCGCACATCCACCCCCTGATCCAGCCACATCTGTCCCTCGTCATCGAATCCGATGACGGCATTGGGCATACCGAGCTTGTAGACCTGCGGCGAAGACCGATGGGGAACGATCTCCGAGAGGGCGATGCAGATCGCCTCACCAATCTCGCAAGCGGGGTGGAAGGCGCCGAGGGCGGCCGGCTTGTTGGGCGGCGGCTGTGCGATCGTGCCTTCGGGAATGATCATCTCGACGGCGTTGAAGAGACCTTCGTTCTTGTCGATGGTCGGATCGACCATCGACACGAGTTGGGCCAT
>CAXMSF010000201.1:0-17520 GCA_964196055.1 uncultured Gammaproteobacteria bacterium
CGGCGTTTGCTTCGATCGGACAGGCCCGCGCCTCGCTGCGCGTTGGCCGCTTTGCGGCCGGCTGCTTGTCCGATTCGCTTCGCCGTGTCGGCACACTCCCCAGAGAAGGCATCTCTTGCGCGATCGGTGCTCGCGCGGCCGGAGTCGGGGTGTTGAGTGCGCTGAAATGCGTTCGCAGCGTTCGAGTTCGCTGCTCACATGGACTAGCGCGTTGGCACGGGGGAGCCGCAGTCGGTCGGGGGGTGGGGTCGAAGCGACTGTGTTCGAGCGGAGACTCCACCCCTCGACCGACTGCGGCGGATCTCGCAAGCGCCTCCGATCCGCCGGACGGTCGCGCGAACGAGGCCCGCGTTGACACCGGCGAGTCCGCCCCCGAAGCTGCGACGGGTATGGCGCGACTCGCTCTGCTGCTCGAAGGCCGTCACCACAGAAGCGCACTGATCGCAGTGCTGCTGTTCGGCTTCGCGCTGCGCGGTTGCTGGATCCTCGCGGTCGATGTCGACCCGCGCAGCGAGTTCCATTTCGACATGACCTTCTACGAGCTCGCCGCATTGCAGCTGACCGAAGGCTCACTACTCCGCGACTTCGATGGCACGCCGACCGCGAAATGGTCGCCAGGCTATCCGCTGCTGCTCGGCACCGCGTACCTGACGTTCGGCAAACACCTGATCGTCGGCAAGCTGCTGAACGCGCTGCTCGCCACACTGAGCGGCTGGTTCTGCTACGAGCTCGGGCGCCGACTCTTCCGGCCGGCCGTCGGGCTGGTGGGGGCGGCACTACTCGCGGTGCTGCCGGGCGACATCTTCTACTCCGCGCTACTGCTGTCCGAGACCGCCTTCTCCACGCTCTTTACCGGCGCGCTGTGGAGCTTCGCGATTCTCGAGGAACGTCGCCCGGAGCGATTCTTCCCGCGCTGGTTCGGCTACGGCATGTTGATCGGCGCCGCGATTCTGGTTCGCGGCACCGCGGGCCTCTATCTCTGCGTGCCGGTCGTAATCTGGTGGATCTCGCGTTCGTTCGGAAGCGCGTTCAGGCTGGGCGCGATCGCGGCCGCGGGGCTCATCGTCGTGGTTGCGCCGTGGACGCTGCGCAATCTGGCGGTGCTCGGCGTTCCGGTGATCGTGAGCACCCAGCAGGTCGGCATGGCGATGACCTTCGCCCACTCGGAGATCGCCGACGGCGGCTACTCCCAGCGTCTCGTGACCTTCCGTGACGAACTCGTCGCGCCCTTCGCCCACCTGCCCAACCCGGATCGCGAGATCGCCGAGTGGCGCTTCGAGATGCAGCGCGCGTTCGACTACGCCCGAACCCACCCAGGCCGCGAACTGATGCTGATCCCGCGGCGGCTCGTGAACCTCTACGCGCACGACCACGCCGCGCTGCCGTGGCTGACACCGAAACCTGCACCCGGCCGGAAGAAAGCCGCGATCTTCGGTCCGCGCCGCGACCGCGCGCTCGCGTTCGCAGCCGACTGGAGCTTCTACGCAATCTTCGCGCTAGCGCTCATTGCGATTCCGCGGACGCTCAGCCGGCAACGACCAGCGGCGTGGATCCTGCCGGGATCCCTCGCGTACGTGACGCTGCTGCACGGGGTGCTCTTTGCGGGCGACCCGCGCTTCCACGCACCGGTCGCCCCGCTACTCGCGCTGTTGGCCGCTGCCACGTTGCTGCGCGCCGACGTCACGCCCTTCGAAGACCGCGCAGGCGCGTTACCTTCGAGTTCCAGCAAGCCTGATGCACCGGTTTCCCGCGATCTCCGGAGGCTCCCATGAAGTATCTCCACACGATGGTGCGCGTCAGCAACCTCGATGAGTCGATCGACTTCTATTGCACGCATCTCGGGTTGCGCGAGATCGCGCGCTTCGACAACGAGGCGGGGCGCTTCACACTGGCCTTCCTGGCGGCCGAGGAGTCCCCGGACGCGCAGGTCGAACTCACCTACAACTGGGATCCCGAAGCCTACGACGTCGGCCGAAACTTCGGACACATCGCCTTCGAGGTCGAAGACATCTATGCGACCTGCCAACGCCTGATGGACGCCGGCATCCCGATTCTGCGCCCGCCGCGCGACGGCCGGATGGCCTTCGTCCGCTCGCCCGACCGGGTCTCGATCGAACTCCTGCAACGCGGTACACCGCGGCAAAGCCGAGAGCCCTGGGCCTCGATGCCCAATACCGGGGAGTGGTAGCGGGGCGGCGCCGTCAGATCTTCTTGTCCCGACCTTGCCAGTAGCGATCGCGGAGACGGCGGGTGTAGAGCTTGCCGGTGGGATGGCGAGGGAGTTCCGCCTCGAAGTCGATCGAGCGCGGCAGTTTGTAGCCTGCCAGGCGCTCCCGCGCGAAGGCGAGGATCTCGGCTTCGAGCTCGGGAGAGCCCGTGAAGCCGGGCGCGAGTTCGACGGCAGCCTTGACACTCTCGCCCCATTCATCGTCGGGGATGCCGAAGACCGCCACGTCCGCGACTGCGGGATGTTCGTGAACGACCTGCTCGACTTCGACGGGGTAGATGTTCACCCCGCCCGAGATGATCATGCTCGATTTGCGGTCGGCCAGGTAGACGTAGCCGTCGGCCTCGACGCGGCCGATGTCACCGATCGTGAAGACGTGGGGTTCGAGGTAGGCCGCCGCGGTCTTCTCGGGGTCGCCGTGATACTCGAAGGGCCGCGCGACGGTCCGGTGTCGACAGTAGAGATCGCCGGTCTCGCCGGCGGGAAGCCGACTGCCCGAAGCATCCGCGGCGAAGACTTCGAACGCGGGCAACGCACGCCCCACACTGCCGGGGTGCGCGAGCCAGTCCGCTGAATCGAGCAGGGTGTTGACGCCGCCTTCCGTCGCGCCCCAATACTCCACGAAACGCTCGCCCCACCACTCGATCATGCGCCGTTTGACCGCGACCGAGACCGGCGCCGCACCGTGCAGCACGAGTTCGAGTTTCGGTGCTCGGAACGCGGCCCGGCGTGCATCGGGCAACCGCAGCAGGCGAACGAACATCGTCGGCACCAGGTGGGTGTGCGCGATCTCGCGGCACTCGATCACTTCGAGCGCTTCGGCTTCGTCGAAGTGCGGCAAGATCACGATCGGTGCGCCGTTCGCGTTGTCGTAGATCGCGAACATCAGCGGCGCCGCGTGGTACATCGGGCCTGTCACGAGGTGCGGCCCACTGCCATCGAGCCCGATGTTGCGGCCGAGTGTCTCGAGATTCGCCATGCCGGCGGCGAGTGTCACGGGCCGCGCGCGCTTCACCCCCTTGGGCCGGCCGGTCGTGCCGCTGGTATAGATCATGTTGCCGCCCGCGGGACCGTGGGGGTCCAGCGGGCAATCCGAGGCGGCGGCGAGCGCTGCATCGAGGTCGTCGCCGGCGAGCAGCACCTGGGCTCTGCCCGCGGCGCTCACGTCGCGCGCCACCTCGGCGTGGTGCGGATCGCTGAACAACACCTTGGCGCCGGAGTCCGCAACCACGTATTCGATTTCATCGCGACTCAAGTGCCAGTTGACCGGCGTGATCCAGACGCCGGCCATGATCGCGCCGAGGATCAGCTCGACGTACTCGACGCGATTCTGCATCAACACCGCGACGTGATCGTCGGCCTCGACCCCCGCCTCCTCACGCAGGAATCGCGCGACGCGGATGCTGCGATCGCGCAACTCGCCCCAGCCACGACGGCGGCTGCCGTCGTCGACCGCCAGGCCGTTCGGGTCGGCAGCTGCGAGGTCGTCGATCATCGAGACCTCAGGCTCGGAGCCGGAACACGGCCCGGCCGCAGGTGTCGGCGGGCCGCCGCCGCGGGTCGGCCACGAAGGCTGCGGGTGCGTTCGCGTCGAAGCGCGAACGCACCCGTTGCAACGTCTTCTCAGTCGTAGACAATCACGCCGCGCGCATTCTTGCCGGCTTCCATGTCCTGGAAGGCCTGTGGCGCCTCGTCGATCGTGTAGGTCGTGGTGACCATGTCATCGAGGTTCAATTTGCCGGCCTCGTACAGATCGAGCAGCATCGGGAAGTCGGCGTGGAAGTTCACGTCGCCGTAGAAGCTCCCCTTCACGGTCTTGCCCTCCATCGACAGCAGCAGCGCGTTGAACGGGACGTTGTCGGTGAGCTTGCCGACACCGACGATCGTGGCCGTGCCGCCGCGGCGAATCGCGTTGTAGGAGTCGGTCATCAGCTGCGGAATACCGACTGCTTCGAAGGAGAAGTCCGGGCCATGTCCGTCCGTCAGCTCCTTGCACTTGAGCACAGCCATGCCATCGCTGCCATTCACCGTATGGGTGGCGCCGAAAGTCTTGGCCATCTCGAGCTTGTTGTCCGCGACGTCGACCGCGATGATCTTCAAGGCCCCCGCAATACGGGCGCCCTGGATGATCGACAGGCCGATGCCACCGGCGCCGAAGACCACCACACTCGAGCCCGGCGTCACCTTCGCAGTATTGATGACCGCACCGACGCCCGTCGTCACGCCGCAGCCGACCAGCGATGCCTTGTCGAGCGGGAAACGCTTGTCGATCTTCTGCGCGCTGATCGCCGGAACGACGGCTTCCTCGGCCATGCATCCGAGGAACTGCATCACGCTGAGATCGGAGCCGTCCTGGCGGTGAACGCGCGAGGTACCGTCGAGCATCAGCCCGTTCGGTTCGCCGATGTTGCAGAACTGCGGCTCCTGCTTGTCGCAGAAGAAGCAATGACCGCAAGCGGGCTGAAACGACAGTACGACGTGATCGCCCTTTTCGAAGCCCGTGACGCCGTCACCGATCTCGGCGACGATGCCGGCTCCTTCGTGCCCGAGCACCATTGGCTTCGGGAGCGGCAAGCCGCCATTGATCACGGAGAGGTCGGAACGGCACACGCCGGTGGCCGCCATCTTGATCTTGAGTTCACCCGCCTTGGGAGGATCGAGGCTGACTTCCTCCACCGAGCATTTTTCATTTTCCGAAGTGACGAGCGCCTTCATGTGGTCTTCTCCAATGATTCGCGGTGGCTTCGAGGGCCGCGGGCTGCGGCGACTGCGCGACGACATCGCTATGCGCGTTCAGTATATCGACTACGCTCGGCTGCGCGCATCCCACGTGACCCGGCAGTCGGAAACGCGATCCCCCTGGATCGCCGTCGAATGGCCTAGACTCCGCCCCAATGTCGCGCCGGATCGCGTGGATCGGGATCGCCGTCGTCGGACTCTGGCTAGTGGCACTGGGGATCTCTTCGAGCCCCGACCGCTCCGCCGGGACGATCGAGGCTTCCGCGCGGCCTGAATCAAGCTTCGGAGCGTCGCAGCGGGCTACCCTGGAAGCCGCCGCCGCGCTCGCACCCGCGGGCGCAGCGCCTGCGAAGCCCATTCTGTTCGGCGACCTCCACGTTCACTCGACCTTCTCGATCGACGCCTTCGCCTTCGCGTTGCCGATCTTCGGCGGTGAGGGGGCCCACCCGCCGGCCGACGCGTGCGACTTCGCGCGTTACTGCTCGTCGGTCGACTTCTTTTCGCTCAACGACCACGCCGAGGGCCTGACGCCCGCACGCTGGCAGGAGTCGATCGACAGCGTTCGGCAGTGCAACGCCCTCGCGGGCGACCCCGAAAACCCGGACCTGGTGGCCTTCATGGGATGGGAGTGGACACAAGTCGGCGATCGGCCCGAGTCTCACTACGGTCACCGCAACGTGATCTTCCGTGGCCTCAGCGACTCCGAGCTGCCGACGCGTCCGATCAGCGCGCTGCCCGACGGAATCACCCAGCGTGCCCGCGCCTTGTGGCTGGTTCGCGCACTCGAGAAGCTCGGCCCGCTCGGCCTCGGCGAGTACGCGGACTTCCTGTGGTTGACTCGGCAGATCGCGGAGACACCCGACTGCCCGCGCGACATCGACACCCGCGAGCTTCCGGCGGACTGTCGCGAGAACGCCGCAACGCCCGCAGAGTTGTTCGCGAAGCTCGACCGCTGGGGCTCCGATTACCTCGTGATCCCTCACGGCCTCGCCTGGGGAATCCACGCACCGCCCGGCTCGGGGCTCGACAACTTGCTGAAAGACGGCAACCACGATCCCGCTCGCGAGCGACTGCTCGAGACCTT
Organism: uncultured Gammaproteobacteria bacterium; assembly: GCA_964196055.1. Lineage (GTDB taxonomy): Bacteria > Myxococcota_A > UBA9160 > UBA9160 > SMWR01 > JAFDEI01. The sequence goes on from CAXMSF010000201.1 coordinate 6,051, forward strand.
CTCGGGACACGGCAACGGCGAGGAGTATCGCGAAGCGATGCCCGACGCCGAGGCCGGTGACATGTGCCCCGCCCCTTCGGCGGACCACCTCCCCTGCTGTTGGCAGGCAGGCGAGATCATGCGTGCGCGTTGCGGCGATCTGCCCGCAGCCGAGTGCGAGCAGCGGGTCGAGCAAGCCAAGCGGCTCGCGCTCGAGGCCGCCGAGACGCCGCACCGCATCTTCCCCGACACGACGCCCGAGGACTGGCTCGATTGCGACCAATGTCGCGACTGCTTCAAACCGGCAATGAACCTGCGCCCTCGTCAGACCGCGCAGTACAGCCTCGCTGTATCGCGCTTTGCGGAAGACGACGGCACGACGAATGCCGCACCCGAACGCTTCCACTGGGGCTTCATCGCCTCCACCGACAACCACACCGCGCGACCGGCGACCGGCTACAAGCAATACGCGCGGCACGAGATGACCGACGCGCGCGGCTTGGCGTCGCCCTTCACGGACCGACTCACACGGCCCTTCATCGCGGGGCGAGTGCGCGACCCGCAACGCGCTCAGCCCGGACGCGCAGAGCGCCGCAGCTTCCAGGGACTGTTCGACGTCGAGCGACAGGCGAGCTTCATGTACCCCGGCGGCCTCGTCGCGGTGCACGCTGAAACTCGCGACCGGCATTCGATCTGGGCCGCGCTCGGACGTCGCGAGGTCTACGGCACGAGCGGGCCGCGCATCCTGTTGTGGTTCGACCTGCTGAACGTCGATGGCGGCCCCGCGCCGATGGGCAGCGAGCTTTCGCTCGGCACCGCACCCGAGTTCGAGGTACGCGCGGCCGGCGCGTTCCGACAACGACCCGGCTGCCCCGATGCGAGCAGCAGCGCGCTATCGCCCGAACGGCTCGAGCGACTCTGCCGCGGCGAGTGCTACCACCCGGGCGACGAGCGCCGGCCGATCGCCGCGATCGAGGTCATTCGGGTGCGGCCGCAGACGCGACCCGGGGAGCCGATCGAGAGCCTGATCGACGACCCCTGGCGGCGCTTCGATTGCCCTGACGACCCGGCCGGCTGCAGGGTTCGCTTCTCCGACCCCGACTTCGTCGCGTCGGGCCGCAGCGCGGTGTACTACGTGCGCGCCCTTCAGGCAGCGACCCCGGCGATCAACGCCGCCAACCTCCGCAGCGAATTCGACGCAGCCGGAAACGCGATCTCCGTCGACCCCTGTCACGGCAGCTACCGCAGCGACTTCGACGATGACTGCCTGGCTCCGGCACAGGAGCGCGCCTGGTCTTCCCCGATCTTCGTCGAAGCGACGAGCGTGGCCGGCGCGGCCTTCGGAGATCGGAATCCGAGCGTTGAATCAGCAGCGCGCTGAGCCGCCTACTCCGCCACGTACACGCTGGCCTCCGGGTGAAACACGGCCCACGCGAACCAGAAACCGTCGACCACTTCGATCGGCTCGGGGGCGTCGACGTCGAAGGTCTGTGAATCCGGGTCGAGTCGAATCGTGACGGGCTTGCCGAACGGCGACTCCGCGACGACGCCGCCCGCGCGCTGGACCTCGACCAAGGGGTAGCCGCGCGCACGGCCGTCGGCCATCCGCAACCCGAGTGTTCGCATCTTCGGGTGGTAACGAGAATCACGCGATACGGGAAAGAGCAGCTGCTCGGATGTCGCGTAGCCCTCGTACGGCGTCTGCCCGTAAGGGCGTACGTGCCCGGTCTCGCGCGACAGCACGGTCGTCTCCGGATGCGCGCGTTTCCAGTCGAGCCAGCGCACGAGACGACTGCGTACGAGCGTCAGCCGGCTGGTGCGCGCAGGCCCCGTGACGGCGTGCGCGGAAATCTGCGACCACAAGCTTTCGGTCTCGCGATCGAACATCAGCAAATCACTTTGGTAGAGCAAGCCGGACACCCCGAAGCGCCGCTCCGCGCCGCCGACCCGACGGTCGAAGACCAGCGCGGTACCACACAGCGGGCAATACGACACGAGCAGCGGCCGGCCGCCGAGCCGGTCGTTCACGAGTTCGTGCCAGACCAGGATCGCGAGCGGGTACGCGCGCGCCGAAGCTCCCGCTACGACTCCGACAACCCAGGCGTCATCGCGCCACGGCGCGTCCACCGCCGGGAGAACGGGCGGGGAATCCAGTGCGGGGATGGCGTCGCGCTTCGGTCCCCCTCGCAGGATTTCGTCCACGGGAACCAGCGAATCCGCGAGATCGAAGCCGTTCGACGTCGGCTCGACAGCGCTGGCGGCTGCCGCGAGCGCGCACAGCAGAGCCACGGCGGTCGCAGCGGAGCCACTTCGGAGCGAGCGCGGAAGGATTCGGGGCGGCTCGAACATCATCGGCCAACTACGCGCGACGCGGCCGCGTGGTTACCCGGTGCTCTCGGCCGATCAGCCCCGCGGCCCCGCGAAATCGACGAAGATCGGCGACGACCAGGCCCGCTCCTCGGTCTCGGCGAGGCAATCCTCTTCGTACGGCGTGCGGAAGTCGCCGAAACACGGATTCGACTCGCGACACTCACCCTTCGACTCCCGGCTGCAGCGAAGGTTGTCGGCGTTGATCGCCAGGCTCGATGCCTCGATCGCGCGCACGTAGTAGACGGCGTCGCGCCCCGCGCTTTCGAATTCGGGATCCGAGAAGGAAAGCGAGCAACCCGCGCGGTCTGCCGGGCACGGAAGCACGCGCCACGGATCTTCGATCAGCGGAGCGACCGGCTCTCCCGGCCGGTTCTGCGGACGGATGCGAACGACTTCGATGCGTGTGATCGGGCGGCGTTCGTCGCTCGGGTTGTAGCATTCGCCACGGCACAAATGCTCGATGCGTTCAGGCGAGAGCGAAGCGGCGCTGTACTCGGGACAGCCGGGTTTCTGCTCGAACGATCCGACGGCGCGCACGCGAAACTCGGGTGCGCTCGCCATCCGAATCTTCGCGCCCATCGGCAGGACCGCAACGGACTCCGACGGCGCGTTCAGCAGGTCGAACCAGAGCAGGATGCGCGGACCGCTGGTTCCGTAGACCTCGCGCCGACCCATCGCCTCCCAGATCGAGTCGCGATCGCGGCCGGCCGCATGCGCGGCGATCAGCCCGCCCGTGAGGAAGAAGCTCGCCTGACGTTCGGCCTCCATCGCATTGAAGATCATCACGGGCATCCGAGAACGGTCGAACGCGACCGACTCGGGAATCGGCTCCCCCACCTTCCTCGACAACGGCCCGAGGGCGCCGGCCGTCACTTCACCGGCCGCCTCGGTGTTCTCACGCCGGTCGATCTCCTTGAAACCGGTGCCGGGGCGCGCCGTGTGATTGTCGCTCGACGCCATGAAGCCGAATTCGAATCGTCTCGGTTTGGCAGGATCGTCGAAGTTGCGCAGCGCAAGCATGTACTGGGCCGCACCGCCCGGTCGGTAGTTGAATGCGGGCTGGAAGCAGTCGCGGCACTGACCGGAGTCGAGCCAATCGTTCGCCTCGGCGCTCGGTACGGTGAGGAAACCCTGGACCCCCGCATCGACGACGTTCTGGCGCGCGATCGCGGCACGCGCATCACACTCGCCGGCATCCTCGCCCGCAGCGGTGCAGCGCTCGTGGATGATCTGCCCGGCTCGCCAACAAGTGGGCAGGTAGTCGGGACTCGGCTCGCGGCAGCGCGCTTGGCCGTCGCCGACGAGCGCCGAGGCGCGGAAGTCGCGGTACTCCTCGGAGTTTCCGTGACCCGAGAAGACCTCGACGAGCGTCTGGCGTGCGGAATCGTGCTGCTCCGAAGTCAGCTGCTTGTCCCAGGTCGAACCCGGCGGCGTGTAGAAGCCCCAGGTGGTGCCATGCGGAATCACGATCGAGTCGTGGCCCCAGTCGTCGAGTTTTTCGAAGAGCTCGCCGGGAGTCTCGGTCGATTCGAAGCAATCGTCCGGGAGATCGCGGACGGGAAGCCCCGGCGTGCAGTCCTCCATCGCTCTGCGCTCGGCCAGCAGTCGGACGAGGCCGTGTACCCGGGGCTCACCCGAGAGTAGCGCCATGGCCCCCACCCCCAGTCCGCCCGGGATCAGCATCGCGCTCCCCGCCATACCGCGGGAGGCGATCGGACGCGCCGGAATGCGATCGGCGTCGGTGTGGTGGAGGATCACATTCTTGTGGCCGTAGTGATTCCCGGGGGTCGCGCCCACCTGCGTCCACTCCCAGCCGAGAAATGCAACGACGTCCGGGTTCTCCGTGCTTCCCGCGACCGCGTTGCACTGGCGGATCGAATCGACCGTTTCGCTCCAGTGTTCTGAGGTCAGACCTTCGGCGTGGTCGTTGATCGACCAGAAATCGAGCGCCGAGCAGAAGCGCGCGAAATCACACGCGTCCGCGGGCGGGTGCGCTCCCTCGCCCCCGAGCGCTGGCAGGCTGGTCGCGAACGCGTCCACCGAAAAGGTGGTGTGGACGTGCAGATCGCCGAACAGGATCTGTTTGCTCGGGTCCGCGCCGCGCGAAGCTGCGGCCGCCTTCCCGATGCGAACACGACTCGAGACGACTTCCGCGGGGATCCGCTTCGCGGTGACCTCACCCGGCGTCTCGTGCGCGCCGAGCCAACCCTCTCCCGCCCCATAAACGACCGCAACGACCGCGGCGAAACCCGCGACCAGCGCCAGAAGCAGGAACCTCGCGAGAGTCATCGATCCCTCATGCGAGCGGCGGTGCGCCGCGCCCGCGGCGCCGCGACTCTACCGGACCGGGCCCACGGGAGCCCGGGCGGTATACTGCGCGGCGATCGTGCCGGGGAGCATCTCGGCCGGAAGGATGTTGCAGTGAAGCAGCCGACGGCGATCCGCGTGCAGACCATCTGTCTGGCCAGCCTGACCGTCCTGGCGATCGGCGCGGCACTCAAGTGGCTCGCCCCCGTGATGATCCCTTTCGTGCTCGCGTTCTTCTTCTCCCAGATCCTCTCCCCCCTGGTTCGGTTGTTGGCGGAGCGAATGCGGCTGCCGCGCGTGGTGGCGGTCGTCGTCACGCTCACGCTCGCTTTCCTGGTCTTCGTTGGAACCGCGAGCCTGATCACGACCTCGGTCGGCCAGCTCGGGGCGAACGCGACCGGCTACCAGCAGAAGGCGGTCGAACTGATCAACTCGACCACCGAATGGCTCCCGTTCGAGCGCTTCGGAATCGAAGACACGATGGTGACCGAACCACTCAAGGCCCACTCGCTCGGAGCGCTCGGGAGCCTGCTGCTCGGAACCACAAACGCAATTCTCGATCTTCTCTCCAACGGCCTGCTGGTGCTCATTTTTCTCGTCTTCCTCTTGCTGGGTCCCAGCAGCCGACCAGCGCCTGCCGGCAGCTTCTGGGAAAAGGTCGACCGCCCGATCAAGCGTTATCTCTTCGCCAAGGGCATCCTGTCCGGGGCGACGGGCTTGCTGGTCGCGCTGGTGCTGGGTCTGCTCAACGTCGACCTCGCGCTGCTGTTCGGATTGTTCGCGTTTCTGTTGAACTTCATTCCGAACATCGGCTCGGTCATTGCGACTCTTCTGCCGATACCCGTCATTGTCGCGAGTCCCCACCTCTCGGTCACCGCCGCGGCGCTCGCGATCACCATTCCGGGCATGATCCAATTCACGATCGGCAACCTCATCGAGCCCAAACTGGTCGGCGACTCGCTCGACCTGAGCCCGGTCGCGATTCTGCTGAACCTGATCATCTGGGGAATGCTCTGGGGGATCGTCGGCATGCTGCTGTCGACCCCGATCCTGGTAATGCTCAAGATCCTCTGCGAGCAGTTCGAGGACACCCGGCCGCTTGCTCGCCTGGTGTCGGCAGCGTCCGAGCCGGCCTAGGAGGGTGAAACGCGAGGCGTTTCGCGGGACGCCGCGCAAGCCGTGTCCGCGCAGAGGCCATCTCGAGGCCGGGCGCCGGCTGCGGCGGAACTCCCCGGCGGAGCAGCGTCCAGCGCCTCGACCAGCGCGGGTCGCAGCTCGACCCGCGGGATCGCCGCTCGCGAAACTGGTACCTTCCAGTTGCGCCTGGATCGCCCACCTGCGGGAATCCGGCCCGCGGGTCGAGGCTTCGTGTGTGGCCTCGCGCTCCACGCCTCGATCGAGGGGCCGGCCGGCGGACTCGTACAGAGCAGAGAGGAATCGATTGGATGCAGTCCCAGGACGCCGACGTTGCGGTGCGTGGGAACTGGAGCGCCACGCTCGAAGAGGTCCTCGACGCGCACGCCGAATTGCGCGACATCGTCGTCCAGCTCAACGAGATCACGGACCGCGGTCTGCTTTCCCAGCTCCTCGGAAGGATGCTCGAAGAGCTCCAAACCCACTTCGAGAACGAGGAGCGTGATGCGGGCATGCTTCGGACGATCGCCGAGGCCCAACCCAAGCACCGCGCGAAATACGCGGAGCTCCTCGCCGAGCACCCCGAAATCCTCACCGCGCTGCTCGAGCTCATCGAACGCGCCGAAGGCGACGACGGGCTTCCGGCCGCTGAGGTCAAGCGCGAAGTCGGCAGCATCCTCGAGCGACTGAACGCGCACGACGTGCGCGAAACCGAACTGCTTCGCGAAATCACCAGCACCGATTCGAACGTGGCGCAACGGGCGCGCCAGACGCATTCGAAGGCGCTCGAAGTCAACCTCCGTCGGACCGCGGTCAACGTCGTCATCCCGGAAGAGCAGAAGGTGCTGCTCGACGTCACGCGTGAATACGCGGGCGTGTTCGAGAACACCAAGAAGTTGCTGTGGGAAATCAACCACCGCTACGTCGGCTGGGAGCAGACGATCGACGACCTCCACCGCCGCGCAATGGGGGACTTCTCGCACCACATCGAGCACGAACGCGCCCCCGAGGCCATCGGCGTGCTGTGCGAGCTCTACGCGCGGGCTGCCGAGGAAGCGTCGCCGGAGCTCAGCGAGACCGCGATCCGGAAATTCCAGTATTACCTCGAAAAGCTGACGCGCGAGGCCGGCGATCACCTGACATCGCTACTGCCTGTGCTCGACCGCAGCATCGAAGGCCTGCAGCAGTTGTTCCGCAACGCCCCGCGACTGGGCGCGATTGCATCAGCGCGCCTGAAGCGCTTCAGCGAAGCGCTCATTCTCGCGCAGGATCCGGCGACGGAGACAGCCGAACGAAGCCTCGAATTGCTCGAATTGGCGCTGCGTCAAGCCTACTCGCTGTGGCTCGAACAGCCCGACCCCGAGACCTGGTGGCGCGAGCAGACGGGCGCCGCTGCCGACGCCGCGATTCCGAAGCGCCTGCAGCCGGTCACGCACGCGCACCTGCGAGAGTGCCGTGCCCGCCTCGACACGCTGGCGAGCGCGTCGGCCCGCGAGCGCGCCGACGCGCTGCTCGATCTGCCCGACAACGCGCAGATCGAGCGCGGAATCCTCGACGCGGCCGCGTGTGTCGCAACTGTCGAGAACGAAGGCTGGCAGAACCGCCTCGCGCGGATCCACTGGTTGATTCGCGTACTGTCGGTCGAAGCCCTGGGATCGGTCCACCAACAGGCGCTCAACGAGATCAGCCACTCCTACACCGACGTGCTGCGCAGCGCCGATCGCGAACGCCTCGAGCAGGTGATCCGCGAGACCTTCGCGGGCCTGCGCCGCAGTCGCCTCGCGGCGTCCCAGACGGCCCTCGACTTGATCTCGAAGATCGGCCTCGAGGTGCTCGCGACCGGCGATCCGGAGTGGTTCGAGGTGGTGGTGGACGAGATCCTCGATTGGGACTTCCCCAACCCGGACTTCTCGGGCTTCACCGACGAATGGCAGGTCCAGGTGAATCCTGCCCATCTGCGCGCGATTCGCGCCTACCTGAGCCTGATCGAGGGCAATCCCGAGTTCGCGCGGCCGCTGATTGCCGCACTCGTCGTCCACTTGAAGATCGGCGGAGTCTTCATCGTCGACACCGACCTCTTCCAGAAAGACATCTCACGACTGCTCAACAGCGAAGTCGGGCCGGCCTTCAACCAGATCAAGCATCTGCTGAAGATCTTCCCCGTCTACTTCAACGACATCGGCGCCGAAGGCGAATTGCGCGACGTCTCCTCGCACCTCGACGAAATCCGCGGTCGCAAGGATCCGCTCTGTCATTTCCTGCGCAAGCAATGCCACGTCGAGAGCAACCCGCTGCTGGTCCGCGTGACGCATGAGGTCGCCCGCTACTTCGCCACCGGCGACCGTACGGGGTTGCGCCCCTACGTACCCGCCTCGCTGTACGACCGTATCGACGTCGCAGACCCCGAGCATGCGGGGCTCCACGCGGTCTTCTCGCAGCTGACCCGGGAAGCGGAGGTCGAGACTCTTTTCGAACTCGAGCCGTCCGAACTCCAGCGCCGCCTCGCGGAAATGAGCGAGGGCAGTGCGATCGACCGCGAGAAGGCCGGCCTGCTGTTCCAGCTGAGCCAGCTGATCGCACGCAAGTACGAGATCGATCACCGCGACCTGTTCGAGCGGATGTCGGCCGAAAACGCCGTCTCGGCGCAACAGCTCGAATCCCTGCGAGATGCACTCGAAGGCGGCCAGATCGAAGCCGCCCTCGAGATCCTGCTCGATATTCTCGAACACCTGAAATCGATCGCGACGAGCAAGGAGAAAACGGAAGGCTACGAGGACGTCTACCGAAAGCGACACATCGCAGCGGGTATCCCGAGCATGTACGGCCGCTACCGCGAAGAGAAATTCGAGGCCATCGGCCTGTCTTTCCGAATCGAATCGATGGCAAAAGCACTCTTCGAACGTCTGATATCCGAGCAGAGCTTCGAATTCGTTACCCGCAACACGCTGATGAAGTTTTCACGCTGGTTGAAGCTGATCCTGCGTGCGTTGCGCGTCGACGGCTTCCGAGGGCGAGGACTCGCTACCGGCACCGACATGCTCGACCAGGCGCTGCTCGCCGAGGGCCTTCGCGTCGACCAGTACATCAACATCCTCCAGCTGCTCTCGCGCAGCATGGAGAACCAGATCCGAATCCGCTTCCTCGATGTCTACGAGGACGTGCTCGAACGGATCCTGCTGCGGATGTTCGAACGCGGCACCCTCGAACTCGAAGCCGGGAGCGACCCCCACGAGCGGGTGCTGAAGATCTCCGAAATGTTCTTCCGCGACCTGATCGCGCAGAGCTTCGGCATGCAGCAGCTCGACAACCTGCTCGGGTGCGTGCTGCGCGGGATGGTGCACTGGCGCGAGCGCCTCGACCGCACCACGTTGAGCCTGCTCATGACCTACGACGACGAGCGCGCCTTCGTCGAGATCGGCCCGGAAATTGGGCCCCACGACGGTGCGATCTACCTCGGCAACAAGGGCTACGCGATCAAGCGGCTCGCACGCGACGGTATTCCGGTTCCAGACGGCTTCATCCTGACCACCGAGATCTTCCGCTGCCGCGACGCGATGCGGCGCTGCGCGGAGCTCGAACGCGAGGTGAAGTCGAAGATCCGAGAGCAGGTCGGCCGACTCGAGCGGCTGTCGGGCCATCGCTTCGGAGATCCCGGAAACCCGCTGTTGCTGTCCGTGCGGTCGGGTTCCGCGATCAGCATGCCCGGCATCCTCGACACCTTCCTGAACGTCGGAATCACGGCCGAGGCCGCAGAGGGCTTCGGCGAGCGAAACGGCAGCACCTGGGCGGCCTGGGATGCCTACCGCCGCTTCTTGCAGAGCTGGGGCATGGCGCACGGAATCGAGCGCGACCCATTCGACGGCCTGATGCGCCGCAACAAACAAGCCGTTGGAGTCGCCAAGAAGGCCGAACTGACACCTGAGCAGATGCGCGAACTCGCGCTGCAATACCGCGACTTCGTGTTCGAGCGCGGCGTTCGGATCGCCGAAGATCCGTACGAACAGCTCGACATCACGATCGACTTGGTGCTGGCCTCATGGCACTCGGCGACTGCCGAGAGTTACCGCAGAGCGGTGCAGATCGCCGAAGAGTGGGGCACCGCGGTGGTGGTGCAGAACATGGTCTACGGAAACCTCAACGACCGCTCCGGCACCGGCGTGGCGCTGACCTGCGACCCGCGCCGCGCCACCTTCGGCGACGTCCGGCTCTATGGCGACTTCATCGTGCAGGGCCAGGGTGACGATGTCGTGAGCGGTCTCGTCGAGACCTTCCCGATCAGTGAGAGGCAGCGACTCGGTGAGACCAAGGGCGCAGACGTCTCGCTCGAGAAGGATTTCCCGCGGGTCTACGAAGCACTTTCCGCGCACGCTCACTCGCTGATTCGCGATCACGGCATGTTCCACCAGGAACTCGAATTCACTTTCGAGAGCGATGAGCCCTCGGGGTTGTTCATCCTGCAGACACGCGATGCGGTAATCTCGCAGAGCACGATGGTGCCCGCGTTCGTGCCCAGCGAGGAGCTCGAACGGGCCAAGGTCGCAAACGGCATCGGCGTCGCGGGCGGGGCGTTGTCCGGGCGGGTCGCACATACGGCCGGCGACATCGAAGAGATCAGACTGCGTTATCCTGAAGACGCGATCCTGCTGCTGCGACCGGACACGGTCCCCGACGACATCCCGCTGATCCTGAAAGCAGACGGCATGGTGACGGCGATCGGAGGCGCGACGAGCCACGCGGCACTGGTGGCACAGCGGCTCGGCCGTACTTGCGTCGTCGGATGTCGGCAGCTGGAAGTATACGACGACCGGAATCGATCGGAGCTCGGGGGGCGAACGATCGCGACTGGAGACTTCATTTCGATCAACGGCAGTGACGGATCGGTCTATCTCGGGAAGCATCCTTCGACGACCGTCCGAAAACAGCGACTGGCCTGAAGCCAAGATCAGCGAAGGAAACAGAAGAAAATGGCAGCCAATGAATCACCGGAGTGCACACTTGGAATTAACGGCCTGGGCCGAATCGGAAAACTCAGCCTGTGGCACCACGTAGAGCGGAAGTACTTCTCGAAGGTCGTCGTGAACGTCGGGCGCGAGGTCGGCTGCGACCTCGAAACCCTCTGCAACGTCATCGAAAAGGACTCGACTTACGGCAGCATGCACCGCTTCCTATTCGGGGCGAACGCCGAGCCGTGCATCCGGATCATCGACCGCGACCAACGACTGCTCGAGGTCGCCGGTGTCCCGGTGACGATCCTCCAGTCCGCGCGCAACCCGCGCGACATCGGCTGGCGGGAGCACACAGCGCGGGTCGTCGTAGACACCACCGGAGCGTTCGGCGACCCGACCAGCTCGGCGAATGACGAACGCGGCGCTCTGCGCGGTCACCTCGACGCGGGCGCCGACACGGTGCTCCACAGCTCGGCCTTCAAGATCAAGGACAAGTCGAAATCCCTGCCCGACGACGCCATCACCCTGATCTACGGCTGCAATCACGACCTCTTCGACCCGGCTCGCCATCGGGTGGTGTCCGCCGCCTCGTGCACGACGACGGCCCTGGCCCACATGGTAAAGCCCCTGCTCGACCACCTGCGCGACTCGACGGTGATGACCGCATCGATGAGCACGGTACATGCCGCGACCAACAGCCAGACGCTGCTCGACACGGTTCCGAAGGCCGGGGC
>CAXMSF010000202.1:0-5038 GCA_964196055.1 uncultured Gammaproteobacteria bacterium
ACCGCCCCCCTTCGCTGGGTCTACCGCGACGCCCACGAGCGCACCCTCGCGTCCGGCAGTATCCATCCGGTGGCCGGACGCGACATCGAAGTCGCGATCGCAGCGCGAGCGCCGAAGCCCCGCGCTCGAATCACCCTGGCGCGGCGACCTGGCGATGGTCGGCGGCGCGTGATCCTGCTGTTGGTCGACTGCGGCGACTGGCGGATCGTCGAAACCCTACGTGCACGCGGGGAGCTACCCACACTCGACGCGCTGCTCGCGCAGGGCCACCGCGCGGTGCTCGACAGCGACCCCCCGCTCACGGCCGCAGCGCTCGAAGCCCTGGTATGGCCGAACCGCCGCAACGCGGCGTCGTTCGTGGGCCTGATGCATCGGATGGGCACCGAACTCGCCGGGCTCTCGTCGGTAGGCGAGAACCCGCTCGACGGACTGAGTTGGCTGCTCCCCGAGGAGCCCGATATTTTTTCAGTTCTCGGTCGAGGCGACCGCGCGGCCGCAAATCTGCTGCTCGCACACGGGAGCATCCGAGCGGGCCGTCACAGCGAAGTCACCGGACCGTTCGGCCGCACGCGGAGAATCCCGATCCACCGGAGCGCGCGCGATCTGCGCGCCGACGAACGCGAGCGCTTTCCGACGCTCGCGCAGGCCGCCACGCAGGGGCGTGATGCCCAGCACATCCGAACCATCGCTGCCGAACTCGACACCGCCGAGGAAATCGTCGACGAAGGCAGCGTCGACCTGCTGGCACTCCGGATCGAGCCTTTCGACATCCTGACCCACGCCCACTTCGCCGAAACGGTCCGCGACGGGCAGGACGACGGTGCCCCCCTGCTCTACGACGTCTATCGCTACGTCGACGCACGCATCGCGGACGTCCATTCACGCATCGATGCGGACGACGTCTTCATCGTGATGTCGGACCACGGAATCCGCACATCGATGGAGCACTCGCCGCACGGCATCTTCGTCGCGACCGGACCCGACATTCCGCACGGGCGAGCCGCGGGCCGGCCCGCGCTGCGCGGCGTGTCGATCGTGCTCGCGAACCTGCTCGGCGTCGCAGCCGAATGGCCGGACACCGGAGTCGCACCGTGGTCGACCGCGTTCCGGCGCGACGCCGGCGCCGAAGTCGCGGCCGACGCCTCCCCCACAAAGGCCACCCCGGCACGTACCACGAACTGAGCGGCTGCAGCCGCGGAGCCTGCGGGCTTCGCCGTTATACTACCGTCCCGGTTCACGGCGGCGGATCGACCCATGAGTTGGAAACCCGAAGTCGAAGGCATCGAACGCCGACGCGAGCTCGCCACCGAGCATGGCGGCGACGAGGCGGTCGCAATCCAGCACTCACTCGGCCGGCTCACGATCCGCGAACGCATCACTGCGCTCGCCGACGCCGACAGCTTCCGCGAGCAGGGCCCGATCGCGGGCCACTCCGAGACCGACGAGGACGGCTCGCTGCGCTCGTTCACGCCTGCAAACTACGTACTGGGGATTGCGAGGATCGACGATCGCCCCTGCGTCGTCGGCGGGGAAGACTTCACGCAACGCGGCGGTTCGCCGTCGCCGGCGGGATTGCGCAAGAGCGTCTACGCCGAAGAACTCGCAATCCGGTACCGGCTGCCGCTGATCCGTTTCCTCCAGGGCGGCGGCGGCAGTGTGACGGGAACCGCAGGCGGCAAGCGGCCGCCCCCCGGCAGCGTGCGCGGTGACCCCGTCTACGCACCGCACCGCTTCCACTCGATCGCCGAAATCATGGCGACCGCTCCGGTCGTTTCGGCCGCTGTCGGCGCGGTGGCGGGCTTTCCTGCCGCGCGGCTGGCGGCGTCGCACTTCGCGGTGATGACGCGCGGCGCGCAGATACTCATCGCCGGCCCGGCAGTGGTCGAGCGTGCAACCGGTGAAGAACTCTCGAAAGAGGAACTCGGCGGCGCGGATGTCCACGGCCGCAATGGCGTGGTCGACCGGGTCGTCGAGGACGAGGCCGAGGCCTTCGAAGCCATTCGCAGCTTCCTGCGCTTCCTGCCCACCAACGTCTACGAAAGCGCGCCGCGAATCGATTGCCGGGATGATCGCAATCGGGCGGAGGAGTCGCTGCTGTCGATCGTGCCGCGCGATCGGCGGAAGCCCTACAAGATCCGGAAACTGCTGGAGCTGGTGCTCGACAGCGACTCGTTCTTCGAGATCGGCGCGGCCTACGGTCGTGGCCAGGTGACCGGCCTCGCACACCTGAACGGCCAACCCGTGGGCATCCTCGCGAACGACGGACACTTCTACGCAGGCGCCATGACGGCACATGGTGCACGCAAAGTGCGGCGCTTCGTCGACCTCTGCGAAGCCTTCCACCTGCCGGTGCTGAGTTTCGTCGACGAGCCCGGCTTCATGATCGGCAGCGAAGCCGAAAGCGCTGCCACGATCCGCTTCGGAACCGAAGCCATGTTCGCGGTGGTGCAGTCGACCGTGCCGTGGGCATCGGTGATCGTGCGCAAGACCTACGGTGTCGCCGCAGCGGCCCACTTCGCACCGAACGCGCATGTGCTCTGCTGGCCTTCCGCCGAGGGCGGAGCGCTGCCGGCCGAGGGAGGCGTTGCCGTCGCATTCCGCCGCGAGATCGCGGCGGCCGCGAACCCCGAGGCTCGACGCCGTGAACTCGAGGCGCGCTTCGTGGGCAGGCCCTCGGCATTTCCGCGCGCGGAATCCTTCGGTGTGAACGACTTGATCGATCCGCGCCGGACCCGACCCGAGCTCTGCGATTGGATCGATTGGATCCAACCGTTGCTGCGCGAGCGCCGCGGCAGGAAGACCCACAGCCTGCGGCCGTAATGAGGGCGCCCGCGGCTCGGAGAGCTCGGACGCTGCGGCGGTGCGGCCCCCATCGCGGTACACCCAGCCGCGGTATGCTCGGACCTCGAAACAGGAGAGAGCGAATGTTGCCGGGGCGGGCTCGAAGCTTGAAAGCGTGGACGCTCGTACTCGCGGCACTGCTCGCATGCGGCGGTGACGAGTCGGCGCCCACCCCCGCCGAGCCGCCCGCGAGCGCAGCCGACGAGCGGGCCGGCCCCGCCGGCGCGCAATGGGAACTCGTCGAGGCAATGCGGGAAACGGCCGCGCGGCTTCCCCACCCGTCGGACGGCGGCGGCCGCGCCTGGCTCGTGCCCGACCCCGACGCCACGGTCGCGGTCGATCTGCCCGGTCGCTTCGAAATCATCTACGAGGTCGGGCCGCTCGGAATCGCGACCGGCGGAAGCGTCTTCCTGCAGGTCTCACCGTTCTGGGGTTGGAGCACGCCGCAGGTCGAGGTACCCGACGCGCCCGGCTTCACGACGATCGAGCCGATCGCGGGCAAGGTCACCGATCACGAGCCGGCTGCGAACGCGATCGCCGAGAACGAACCAGCGGCGAGTGCAATCGCCGAGGGCGAACCAGCGGCGAGCGCGATCGCCGAGAGCGAGCCAGCGGCGAGCGCGATCGAACTGGAGGCAGCAACACTCGACCAGCAGCTGCTCGTGATCCACGTGACGGGTCGAGCGCTCGTCGCGGGCGACCGCCTGCGCATCGTCTACGGCGCGGGGCCGGCGGGAGCCACGGTCGACCGCTTCGCGGAAAGAGGCTCGCGTCTCTGGATCGGAGTGGACGGCGACGGCGACGGCGAGCGCAGCTTTCTGGTCGACTCTCCCACCGTCGACGTCGCGGCCGGCCCGCCCGCGCAGCTGATCGTGACGGGGCCGACGGTCGCCCGCCCGGGCGAGGCCATGCGCATTCACCTCGCGATCCTCGACAGATCCGGGAGCGCGGGAACCGATTTCACGGGGCGTGTCGGCTTCGAGGAGCAGCCGGACGGCCTCGAACTCCCGGACGCGGTCGAATTCAGCACGGCCGACGGCGGGCTTCGCACGATCGAAGTCGTCGCGGGCGCTCCGGGCGTCTACCGCTTGCGCGCGCGCGCGAGCGACGGTCTCGTCGCTACGAGCAACCCGATCGTGATCTCGGAGATCGGGCCGCGCGTGCTGTGGGGCGACCTTCACGGGCATTCGAAGCTGTCGGACGGAACCGGGACCGTCGCCGACTACTACCGTTACGCGCGCGACGTCGCGGGCTTGGACGTCGCCGCGCTGTCGGACCACGACCATTGGGGAATCCTGCCGCTCGACGAGCACCCGGACATGTGGCGCGAGATTCGCGAGGGCGCAGAGCAGGCTCACGAACCGGGACGCTTCGTGAGCCTGCTCGCCTACGAGTGGACGAGCTGGATCCACGGACATCGACACGTCGTCTATTTCGAGAATGACGGCGAGGTCTACAGCTCACTCTCGACCGAGTACGAAACGCCGCAACAGCTGTGGGCGGCGCTGGCCGGTCAGCCCGCGCTCACTTTCGCCCACCATTCTGCGGGAGGACCGATCCCGACGAACTGGGACGTCCCACCCGATCCGGTACTCGAGCCCGTCACCGAAATCGTCTCGGTACACGGCAGCAGCGAGGCCCCGGACTCCCCCCAGCCGATCTACAACCCCGTTCGCGGAAACTTCGTCCGCGATGTACTCGAGCGGGGCTACCGACTCGGTTTCGTCGGCAGCGGCGACAGCCACGACGGACACCCCGGGCTCGCTCAACTCGCCTCGGGCTTGGGCGGGATGGCCGCGATCATCAGCGAAGAACGCACCCGCGAGAGCGTGCTCGCGGCGTTTCGCGAACGCCGTGTCTACGCCACGAACGGCCCGCGCATCCTGCTGCGGACCGCGTTCGGGAGCTTCAGCATGGGGATGACGGCGCCGGTACCCGACCCGGATGCCGATGGCCCGCGCGACGATCTGTTCGTCCACGTGATCGCAGTGACGCCACTCGAGCGCATCGACATCATCCGCAGCGGCGAGCCGGTGCGGTCGATTCCCGCGGAAGGCCGTCTCGAACTCGCCGTCCAGGTGGAACTCGACGACCTCCATTCGGGCGAGTTCGTGTACGTCCGCGCAGTGCAAGAAGATGATGGCGCCGCCTGGTCGAGTCCCATCTTCTTCGAATGAGCCGTTGGAGCTGTGCGCTC
>CAXMSF010000203.1:0-9140 GCA_964196055.1 uncultured Gammaproteobacteria bacterium
CACGAGAACGCCGCGCTGCTCTCACTCGCGCCCTTCACCGGTGTCTACGGGCTTTCGTTCGTGAGCGTGCTCGGTGCTGCCGCACTGGCCGAGTTCGTGCGCGCCTGGCCTCGCCGCCGCCCGTCATGGGGCGCCGGGCTCGCGGTCGCCGCTGTCGCAGTGGCGCTGGTGGCGGGCGCTCTTTCGGCGGGGTCGGACGACGAAGTCGACCTCGCTCGGCTTCGCGTCGCGGTGCTCCAGGGAAATGTCGACCAGGGCGTGAAGTGGAGCGAGGCATGGACCGATCGGATCCTCGCGATCTATGAGGACCTCGCGCGCGACGCGGCGGAGCAGGGGGCCGAGTGGATCGTCTGGCCGGAATCGTCGGTGCCGGGCCTGATCGACATCGATCCGGAACTACGACTCCGTCTAAAGGACCTCGCGCGCGAGACGGGTGCGATTCATGTGCTCGGCGCAGTGGGGTGGCGGCAAGCGGCCGGTGCGCAACGCCCGAATTTCTACGACAGCGCGGTGATTCTCGACCCTCACGGTGGTTTCGGCGAGCGTTACGACAAGGCTCACCTGGTCCCGTTCGGCGAGTACATCCCGCTGCGCCCGCTGCTCGGCTTCGTTCTCCAGGCCATCGCGCGCGGGGTCGCGCCCGACAACGTCACTGCGGGCCCGGGCCCACGCGCGCTCGAGTTTCCGGCACGGTCCGGGCCGGAAGCCACGCTGACCGCCGGAGTGCCGATTTGCTATGAACTGGTCTTTCCGGATCTCGTTCGGCGGATGGTGGGCGATGGCGCGGAAGTGCTGCTCGCGCTTACCAACGATGCCTGGTACGGGCGTACCGGAGCGCCGTATCAGTTCCTCGCGATGACCGCTCTGCGTTCGGCGGAAACACGGGTCTGGACGGCGAGGGCTGCGAATACGGGGGTGTCCGCAATCATCGATTCCCGGGGACGCGTTCGCGAACGCACCCGGATCTTCGAGCGAGGCCTGCTGTTGGCGGATGTGCCGCTGCGCCCGGCTCCGCACGGAGGCTCCTTCTACACGAGCCATGGTGACGTTTTCGCTGCGGCCTGCTGGGCGGGATTCGGGGGGCTTGCACTGCTCGGGCTGGTACGTTCTCGCCGGGGACCAGCTGAGAAGGTGAGAGGAATTGGAAGTGACTGATGACAAGCCTGTGATTCCCGATGGTAATGAGCTCACGGAACACCTGCGCCGGCTACGTGGGCGCCTGGGTGAGTTCCGGGGGCGTCTTTGACCTCGACAGCTTGCGCGCTCGTCTAGAAGCGCTGGAAGAGGAAACCGCCCGCCCCGACCTGTGGGAGGATCGCGAGCAGGCCGAGGGCATTCTGCGCGAGAAGAGCCGGGTCGAGCGCGACGTCCACGTCTATGACGTGATCGCCTCCGGCTTGGAAGACGCCGAGGTGCTGTTGCAACTCGCCCTCGAGGCCGAGGATGACGAGACTCGTGCCGAGGTTGCGGTGAAGGTCGCCGAAGCCGATCGCGAACTCGCCGACGCCGAGCTGCGCTGCATGCTTTCCGGCGAACAGGACGCCTCGAACGCGATCGTGTCGATCAATTCGGGCGCGGGCGGCACCGACGCCGCCGACTGGGCCGAGATGCTGATGCGGATGTACCTGCGCTGGGCGGAACGCAGCGGCTACAAGTCCGAGGTACTCGACCTTCAATCGGGCGACGAAGCCGGCCTGCGTAGCGCGACGTTCACCGTGAAGGGCGACTACGCCTACGGTTACCTGAATGCCGAGGAGGGCGTTCATCGGCTGGTTCGGATCTCGCCCTTCGATTCCCAGGCGCGGCGCCACACCGCGTTCGCAAGCGTCACGATCGTGCCCGAGATCGACGACGCCATCGAGATCGAGATCGACGAGAAGGATCTGCGGGTGGACACCTACCGCTCGAGCGGCGCCGGCGGCCAGCACGTGAACAAGACGGATTCGGCGGTGCGGATGACCCACTTCCCGACCGGAATCGTGGTGCAATGCCAGAACGAGCGCTCACAGCACAAGAACCGTGCGACCGCGATGAAGCTCCTGCGCGCGCGCCTGTACGAGCACGAGAAGCAGCAGCGCGAAGCCGCCCAGGAGGCATCGCGCGATGAACAGCGCCAGATTGATTTTGGCAACCAGATTCGGTCGTATACGCTGCACCCGCAACAACGCGTGAAGGATCATCGGACCAACGTCGAATCCGGCAACGTCGACGCAGTGCTCGACGGGGATATCGACTCATTCATTCGCGCACTGTTGTTGCAACGGGCGGGTGGCATGAAGGAGGCGTCGTGAGCGAGCAGGAGAGGGCGGCGCGCAGGCAGAGGCTCGAGGCGCTACGCGAGGCCGGCCATGAGCCATTTCCGGCCAGAGTCGGGCCGTGGACGCCGATTGCGGAGATCCGGGCGCGGCTCGACGGCTTCGACACGGAAGCTCTCGAGGAGAAGGCCGAGCGCACCGCGGTCGTCGGCCGTGTGATCGCGAGCCGTTCGTTCGGCAAACTGCTGTTCCTGACCCTCGTCGAGGACGGTGCGAGGATCCAGGTCAGCGCGAAGAAGGCCCAGCTCACACCGGAGCTGTTCCAGTTCATGAAGGAGCTGGACGTCGCGGACTTCGTACGTGTCGAGGGGCTGGTCTGGCGCACACGCACCGATGAATTGACGGTCGACACCGAAGCTGCGCAGCTGCTTGCGAAGGCGTTGCGTCCGCTGCCCGAGAAGTGGCACGGATTGCAGGATGTCGAAGTGCGTTTCCGGCAGCGCTATCTCGACCTGCTCGTGAACGAGGACGCGCGTCGGATCGCGTTGCTCCGGAGTCGCACGCTGCGCGCGATGCGCGATCATCTCGATTCGCGCGGCTTCCTCGAGGTCGAGACGCCGGCCCTGCAGCCGCTCTACGGCGGGGCTGCGGCACGTCCGTTCGAGACGCACCACAACACCTACGATCAGCGCTTGTATCTGCGGATCTCCGACGAGCTCTATCTGAAGCGGCTGGTGGTCGGCGGTCTCGATCGCGTGTACGAGATCGCGCACAACTTTCGGAACGAGGGCGTGTCGCGCAAGCACAACCCCGAATTCACGATGATGGAGTGCTACCAGGCCTTCGCGGACTACCGCGACATGATGGATCTCAGCGAGGCGATGCTCCGCGAGATCGCGAATACGGTCTGTGGCGGCGAACAGGTGCAGTACCAGGGCGGTGTGATCGATTTCAAGGGGCCCTGGCCGCGCGTGACGCTGCGCGACAAGCTCCTCGAAGGGACGGGCATCGACATTCGCGCCAACGCCGATCTCCCGTCACTCTTGAAGGCCGCGGACGAGGCCGGCCTCTCGCACGGCGACGCGCCCAATTGGGGCAATCTCGTCGACGATCTCTTCAGTGAGTACGTCGAGCCGAAGCTCGTCCAGCCAATCTTCATCACCGACTACCCGGTCGAATTGTCGCCGCTCGCGAAGCGATCGCCCGACGATCCGAAGCTCGTGGAGCGTTTCGAGGTCTTCATCGCGGGCATGGAGATCGGCAACGCCTTCAGCGAGCTCAATGACCCCGACGACCAGCGTTGTCGCCTCGAGGCGCAATCGGTCGCGCGGGACGAGGGCGATGAAGAAGCGCATCCTCTCGACGAGGACTATCTGCGCGCACTCGAGCACGGTCTGCCGCCGACCGGCGGCCTCGGAGTCGGGGTGGATCGGCTCGTGATGATCCTCGCCGATGCGCCGAACCTGCGCGAAGTCATCCTGTTTCCGCATCTGCGAGCGGAGTCCTAGGGTGGAAGCCCTGGGTGCGCTGGCGTGGGGTGCGCTGACTGCAGCCGGCAGCACGCTCGCACTGACGCTGATCGTGGCGATCGCAGTCGGAATCAGCGGACTCACATTGCTCTTCGTCGGGTCGGCGGTGGTCGCGCTCGAACAGTTTGCGCGCGCGAATCGTCGCTGGCAGAGCCTGCTCGGCTGCGCGCTCTTGTGGTCGCTCTTCGGTGGCTACGCGGTCATGCGGGCCTCGGCCCCCGAACTCGTGGCCGCGGGAAGAACGGAATTCTTCACGGGCTTGCTTCAGGTGACTGCGGGCTCGGCGGCCGTCGTTGGGGTCGCCCTCGCGTTGGTTGTCCTCGCGTTGCGCCGCGTCGCCGCGCAGACCTTGGCCGCCATCAGCATGGTCTGGCTCGGCCTCGGCTTTTCACTCGTGGTCGGCGCCACGGGACGTCTGCTCTATGCGCTCGCGCCGCTTGCGGTCGTCGCGCTGCTTGCGGGAGTGCTGATGCTGCGTCGCAGCCGCGCGAACGGAGCGGCTGCGGCGCCGTCCCGGGCCGAGCAGCTGTTGCGGTCGCTCGCGGCTGCGCTCAGCCTCGGTGTGGTCGCAGCCCTGGTGGTCGCTGTACCGCAGCCGGAGGTCGCCGCGGCCGGTAGTGCGCTTCTCGCGGGCTATGGCCTGCTCGTGCTGCTCGGCCTGCTGCCGATGGCCGCAGCCGGCCTGATCGACTCGCGCGGCAGTGTCGAGTGGTTCATCGCGATCCGCTATCTGATGGCGAAGCGCCGCCAGACCTTCATCTCGATCATCACCGGGATCTGTGTCGTCGGCATCGCGGCGGGTGTGTGGCTGATCATCACCGTGCTGTCGGTGATGAACGGTTTCGAGCAGACCTGGCGCGAGGAGATCATCGGTAATCGCGCGCACTTCACGGTGCACAGCCGACTTGGGCCGTTCGCCGACTACGAGGAGGTGGTCGCGACCATCGAGGCCTTGCCCGACGTGGTGTCGGCCTCGCCGTTCATCGACGCCGACGGCATGGTGCGAGGCCCGGCGGGCGAGATCATGGCGGTGCGTCTGCGGGGTGTCGATCCGACCCGGGTCGCTGCGGTGACGGACCTGGGCGAAGACATCATCGAGGGTTCCGTCGAAGCACTGCTCCCGAGCGAGACGCCCGAGGGCGAGCCGCCCGCGATCCTGGTCGGCAGCCGACTCGCGCGCACCGTCGGGGTCGTTCTCGGCGATTCGATGCTGCTGGTATCGCCCTTCGGCGGGCCCCAGACACCACTGGGCCCCGCGCCGAGGCTCCAGAAGTTCAGAGTCGCAGGCATCTTCGAGTCGAGCTTCTTTCAGTACGACGAGGTCTATACCTTCGTCAACCTCGCGGCCGCACAGGAATTTCGCCGCGATCAGAACGTCGTCGACGGCATCGAGGCGCGCACGACGGACTACTACCGCTCGCGCGCGGCCGGCGAGCAGGTCGAGCAGGCGCTCGGCTTTCCGTTCTATTCGCGCGATTGGAAGGAATTCTTCCCGGCGTTCTTCCAGGCGCTCAAGAGCGAGAGGGTGATGATGTTCATGTTGCTCGCGATGATCATGGTCGTGGCCGCGTTTTCGATCGTGTCGACGCTGGTGATGATGATCATGGAAAAGTCGAGCGACATCGCGATCCTGAAGGCGATGGGCGCCGAAGACGCGAGCATCGAACGGATCTTCGCGATCGAGGGGACCTTGATCGGGCTCGTCGGTACCGCGATCGGCGTGGTCGCGGGGATCTCGGTCACGGCGAGAATCGGCTGGGTACAGCAGCGGATCGAGGGTTTTCTCGGCTTCGACGCCCTGCCCGCGAGCGTCTACCAGGTTTCGACGCTGCCCTCCCAGCTCGACGCGGGCCAGATCGCGATCGCGGTCGGGCTCGCCATGGTGCTCTCGCTCGGCGCGACGCTGTTGCCGAGCCGGCAGGGGGCCCGAATCGATCCCGTCGAGGCGCTGCGATATGAGTGACGCGCTGGTCCGCGTGCGCGGCCTGTCGAAGTCCTTCGAGACGGGCGACGGCACCATCGACGTATTGCACGACATCGACTTCGACGTCCGGAAGGGCGAGCGCCTCGCGATCGTGGGCGCGTCCGGGGTCGGCAAGTCCACATTGCTCTACATCCTCGGGACCCTCGATCATCCGACCGCGGGCAGCATCGAGTTTCGCGGCGAGGATCTGTTCGAGAAGGACGCCGATGCGCTGGCGCAGTTCCGCGGCCGCAGCCTCGGTTTCATCTTCCAGTTCCACCACCTGCTGCCGGAGTTCGATGCGGTCGAGAACGTGATGATGCCCGGTTTGATTCGCGGCGAGTCCTTCGCCGAAATGCGCCCGCGTGCCGAGCATCTTCTCGCAGAGGTCGGCCTCGCGCATCGCATCGAGCACCCGGTGGGCAAACTCTCGGGTGGCGAGCGTCAGCGCGTCGCGGTCGCGCGCGCGCTGGTGCTCGAGCCCGCGCTGCTGCTCGCCGACGAGCCCACCGGCAACCTCGACCCGAAGTCGGGCGCGCATGTGCTCGATCTCCTGCTCGAGATCAATCGTACGCACGGCACCGCGCTGGTGGTGGTGACCCACAGCCCCCAGCTCGCCGAAACCCTCGGGCGCACGGCCGTCCTCGAAGAAGGCCGCGTGGTGGTCTCGGAGTAGCGGGCTTCGCGCCTACGCGCGTGCCGTAGTTCGGCTGCTGCGGCCGCGACGGCGCGCGAGCAGTGCGAGTGTGCCGAGCCCCGACATCAGCATCAGGGTGCCGCCGGGCTCCGGCACCGGTATCGGGTCGCAGACATCGCCGATCATGTCGAAGTCCTGGTCTTCCTGATCCATCTGGCAGTAGCCCGGCGTCGGCCCGCCGCCGCATTCGTCGTCCGACTCGCAGGGGCCGCCGACGGACTCGTCGTCGAAGAAGCAGGTGCCGAGCACCGGGCCGTTCGGTGTCGACAGACAGTTGTCGCAGAAGTCGCCGCGGAAGTCGCCGTCCTCGTCGGACTGGGAGGGGAAGGGGTCGCCCGGGCAGTTGTCGAAGAAATCGGTGAAGCCCTCGCCGTCGCTGTTCTGGCACAGGTCGCCGACGCCGTCGTTGTTCCAGTCGTCCTGGTCGGGGTTCGGGAAATAGGGGCAGTTGTCGGGGACGTCGGGCGGATCGGCGGTATCCGGCCAGCCGTCGCCGTCGGAGTCGCCGATCTGGCAGGCGTCACCATTGCCCACGCCGTCCACGGCGTCGCCGTTGACATCGCCCTGGCTCGGGTTGAACGCATTCGGACAGTTGTCGTCGGCGTCGGGCATGCCGTCGTTGTCGAGGTCGCCCGGCTGACAGGCGTCGCCCGTGCCGTCCTCGTTGACGTCGCTCTGGCTCGGGTTGTAGGTGTTCACGCAGTTGTCGGGGACACCCGGGGGAGCGGGGTCATCGGGCCAGCCGTCGTTGTCGAAGTCGTTCGCCAGGTCATCCTGGCAGAAGTCGCCAGCGCCGTCCCCATTGACGTCGCTCTGGTCCGGGTTGAAGATCGTCGGGCAGTTGTCGCAGTCGTTGCCCGTAAAGTCATCGTCCGAGTCGGCCTGCCCGGAGTTGGGAAGCTCCAGGCAGTTGTCGATGGCGTCGACGACATCGTCGCCGTCCGCATCGTCAGACGTCGCCGGTACCGTCGTCGTCGAAATCTTCCTGGCCTGGGTTGGAATTCGTCGGGCAGTTGTCGTCGGCGTCGGGCCAGCCGTCGTCGTCGCTGTCGCCGGGCTCGCAGACGTCGCCGTAGAAGGGCCCAGTACCCTCGTCATCGACGTTCAGATTGCTCTGATCCGGGTTGGAATCCGTCGGGCAGTTGTCGCAGACGTCGCCGGACGCGTCGCCGTCCCCGTCGGCCTGGTCGAGGTTCGGAACTCCCGGACAGTTGTCGACACTGCCGGAAACGCCGTCGGCGGTGCCGTCGGCGACCCCGTCGCCGTCCGCATCGTCACAGGCGTCGCCGGTGCCGTCGCTGTCGAAATCCGCCTGGCTCACGTTCTTCGAGAGCGGGCAGTTGTCGCAGGCATCGCCGATGCCGTCTTCGTCGCCGTCGAACTGCTGCGTACCGCAGAATGGGCTCCCCGTTTCGTCGCAATCCGCGTCTTCGCTGCAGTCTTCACCCACCAGGCCCGAGCTGCAGATGTCGGCCTCGCAGATTCCGGGCCCCGGGTCGAAACAATCGATGTCGGCGAGGCAGGCCTCGCCGACCAGGCCCACGACACAGGTGCGCTCCGGGTTCGAGTGGAATTGGCAGTTGTCCTGGCTGTCGGGGTAGCCGTCGAGGTCCAGGTCGCCGAGCTGGCAAAGGTCGCCCTGGCCGTCGAAATTGCCATCGGCCTGGTCGGGGTTGTACACGTCGGGGCAGTTGTCGAAACCGTTCGGGATGTCGTCGTCGTCGTCGTCGATCGGCTCGCCGGGTGCGGGCACCCCCTCGATCAGCAGGTCGGTCACCGCGCCGAAGTCGCCGCCTACCGTGAGCGTCGTTCCGGCGCCGGTCAGAGGCTCGATGCGCACGGGTTCGGCAGTGGCGAAGGCGACGATCGGGTCGCGATTTCCGTCGACCGCGATCGCGGTGGCGGTGTCGAGTGATTCGTCGACACTGGTGGCGAGCGCGAAGGCGACGACGACCCCGACGGAGGAATCGGAGTCGAGAATGCGAAACAGTCTCGGGCTCTTGATCTTGTTCCGGTCGTCGCCCAGGGGGTCGTCGAAGTGGGCTACGCCGTCGCCGTCGCCGCGGTCGAGTAGCAGCAGGCCGATCCTCGGGTCGCGTGCGAGCGCAACCGGGTCGTTGAATTCGATCGTGCCGCTGCCGGCGACGACGGTGAACGGTTCGACATCTCCATTCAGCGGGTTGACGCGGAAGAGTCCCGAGTCGAACTCGTCCGTCGTGACGTCGTCGACCGGCGCAGCGTCGACGACGATCAGGCTGCCGTCGGCGTCGATGACGAGGGCGACCGGCTCGCCGAGCTCGCCCACGTCCGTGAGGATGGTCTGGTTGTCGTTGGGGTCCCCGTTCGGGTCGACGCGAATCAACTGGCCGTCGGTGTCCGTGACGATGATGTCGCCCGCGAAGTCGACCGCGATGTCGCTCAGACCCGTGAAGTGGTCGTCTTCAGAGATGAGGTCCTGGACACCGGTCTCGAGGTTCCGCCTCACGATTCTTCGCTGCGACCCGTCGATTACGTAGATCTCGGCGTTGCATTCGGTCGTCGTGGGTACTTTGCATCCCTGGAGCGTCATGCCCGGGTCGGTCCACGCCATCGCGATCGGCTCCGTGAAGACCGACGAGGGGAAGCCACCGTCTTCGACCGGGCTCTGCGAGTCGTCGGTCGAATCGGCGAGGTAGACTTCTTGATCCGTTCCACTG
>CAXMSF010000204.1:0-3617 GCA_964196055.1 uncultured Gammaproteobacteria bacterium
GCGTTTCTGGGGCTTCAATTTGTCGGACTTCGTGACCGCGAGCACGACCGGGATGTCGCGCTCGCGTAGCCAGGCGATCAGGAGGTCCTCGTCTTCAGTCAAGTCGCGGCGGATGTCCTGGAGCAACACGGCGGCCCGCAGCGATTCTCGATGTTTGAGATAGGCCTCGACGAGGCCCTGCCAGCGCTTGCGCTCGACCTTCGAAACCTTCGCATAGCCGTAGCCCGGCAGGTCGACGAAGAGCAGTTCGTCGTCCGGGCGCCGCACTCGGTACCAGTGGATCAAGCGGGTCTTGCCGGGCGTCGAGCTGGTCCGGGCGAGTTTGCGGCGCTGCACCAGCTTGTTGAGCAGGCTCGACTTGCCGACGTTCGACCGCCCCAGAAAGGCGACCTCGGGCACCCCGACCTCCGGAAACTGCGAAGGCTGGGCGGCGGCGGTGAGCATCTCGGCATCGAGGATCTTCACGTGAACTCCGGCAGGACGCGCGCGAGGCGCGCGAGCGCCTCCTCGATCGCGCTCTCGGACACCGCGTAGCAGAAGCGCAGCCAACCCTCGCCCGCAGCTCCGAAGTCGACGCCGGGCGTCACGCCGACGTGCGCCCGCTCGAGGATCTCGAACGCGAGCTTGCGCGAATCGCGGCCGAACGCGCCCGCGTCTGCGAAGACGTAGAACGCGCCCTCGGGCTCGCTCGGCACCCGAAAGCCGAGCTCGCGCAACCCGGCGAGCAACAAGGCGCGGCGGCGCTCGTAGGCCGTGCGCATCTCCTCGACTTCGGCCGCCCCATCGCGCAACGCCGCCAAGCCCGCAATCTGCACGAAGCTGCTCGCCGAGATGAAGAGGTTCTGCTGCATCACCTGCAGCGAGCGCATCGCCGCCGGCGGCGTGATCGCGTAGCCGAGCCGGAAACCCGTCATCGCGTAGCGCTTCGAAAATCCGTCGAGCAGGTAGACCTCGCCCGGAAGTTCGAGTGCCGAGGTCACCTCCGCACCGCCGTAGCTGAGCCCCGTGTAGATCTCGTCGGAGACGATCGGCAGCCCCAGCTCGGCGAGTGCCGTGAGGGTTTCGCGGCGCTGGATCGCCCCGGTGGGATTCGCGGGTGAGTTCACCACGATCGCGCGCGTGCGCTCCGTGATCACCTCGCGAACCGCGCCGGGATCGAGCTGGTAGCCACGCTCCGGGACGGTCGGCACGAGCAGCGGCACACCGCCGCAGAAGCGGATGAAGTTCGGGTAGCAGGGATAGTGGGGCGTTCCGATCACAACCTCATCGCCGGGATCGAGCAGGTAGGAGAAGACCAGCAGCATCGCGGGCGAGGTACCGCTCGTCACGATCACACGCTCCGGATCGACGTCTACGCCGCTGCGCCGCTGATGCTCGGACGCGATCGCGATGCGCAGGTCCGCGAGACCGCGGCTGTCCGTATAGCGAGTGCGGCCTGCCGCAAGGGCCTCCCGGCAGGCCTCCACCGCCGCGGCGGGTGGCGCGAAATCGGGCTCGCCGATCTCGAGATGAATCACATCGATCCCGCGGCGCTGCATGTCGAAGGCGCGCTCCGCGACCTCCATCGCGAGAAAGGGCTCGAGTTCGGCGACTCTGCGCGGTATCGGCTTCGGCACGTTGTCCGGGTAGCCGACTGCGGCGGGGTGTGTCAAGCGTGCTCAATAAACGCAAGTACTCGAATTCGCGAAGGATTCGGGGTGGACATTTTGACACATCCCCAGCCCGCGGTTATCTTCCGTGGCTCACCAAAAGGGATTTCGCGCTATGTCGAAAGGCGTTCAGGTCGCCGGCGGCGCGACCCTCATCGCACTGATTCTGGGCTGGTACGCGGCAACGAATCTCGATGGCGGGATCGCGTTCACCTATTACGAAAGTCTCGACTCCTTCTTGTCGTCCCCCGTGGCGACGAACGGCGAATCCGCGCGCGTCCACGGCTATGTGGCGCTCGATTCGATCGAACGCGACATCCCCGGCAAGCAAGTGCGTTTCGCCGTGGTCAACGATCCGCCGCACTTGGGTACGAAGTCGAGCAACCGGCCCCTCGGTGTGGTCTTCCAGGGACTCGAAACCCCGGACTTGTTCAAGGGCGGTGCCGAAGTCGTAGTCGAAGGCCACATGGTCAGCGAGAATACGACTCCCGTCTTCCACGCCGACAAATTGTTTGCGAAGTGCCCCTCGAAGTTCGAGGCCCAAGCCACCGAAGCCGCCTCCTTCTAATCAGGGGTCCAAGTGTCCGAAATCGGTGATTACGCGCTGCGCTTCGCCCTCGTCGTAGGCCTCGTCGGCCTCGTCGCGGGTTTCGTCGGCGGACGCCTCCGCAACGACGCCTGGACCCGTCTGGCCGAACGCAGCCTGCTGGCCGTGTTCGTGTTCGTCACGCTCGCGATGGGGATCCTGTTCGCCGCGTTCGTGAACAACGACTTCCACCTCGCCTATGTGGCCGGGCATTCGTCGCGCGCGATGGCGCTGCCGTATCGACTCGCGGCGCTCTGGGGCGGCCAGTCGGGCTCGCTGCTGTTGTGGCTGTGGATGCTGAGCGCCTACGGCACGTCCAGCGTGCTGCTGAACCGCCGGCAGAATCGTTCGCTGATGCCCTGGGTCGCGTTGATGCTGCACGCGAACTGTCTGTTCTTCCTGGCGTTGCTGAACTTCATCTCCCGACCCTTCGAACTGCTGGCGCCCGGCGCGGTGATGTCGGACGGCCAGGGCCTGAACCCGCTGCTCCATCACCCCGTGATGATGATCCACCCACTCGCGCTCTACACCGGCCTGGTGGGCTTCGCTGTCCCGTTCGCGTTTGCATTCGCCGCGCTCGCGACGGGCGAACTCGGCGCCGCCTGGTTCCGCACCACCCGGCGCTCGACGCTGTTCGCGTGGACCTTCCTCTCCATCGGCGTGATCCTCGGCGGGCGCTGGGCCTACGAAGTTCTCGGCTGGGGCGGCTATTGGGCCTGGGATCCGGTTGAGAACGCGTCGTTCATGCCCTGGCTCTCGGCGACCGCGTTCCTGCATTCGGTGATGATCCAGGAAAAGCGCAACATGCTGAAGGCCTGGAACCTGGTCCTGATCGGGCTGACCTACACGCTGTGCCTGTTCGGCACCTTCCTCACGCGAAGTGGAATCGTGCAGTCCGTGCACGCCTTCGCACAGACGCCGCTGTTCCAGTCGGTCTTTCTCGGCTACGTGCTGGCCTCGGCGGTGCTCTTCTTCGTGATGGTCTGGATTCGGCGCGATGGCATTCGCAGCCCGAACAAGCTCGAATCGATGGTGTCGCGCGAAGCGAGCTTCCTGCTCAACAATTGGGTCTTCATCGCGCTGCTCGTGATGATCTTTACCGGAACCATGTTCCCGGTCTTCTCCGAGCTGTTCATGGGCAGCCGTATCGCGGTTGGCCCGAAGTATTTCAACTTGCTCGGCTCGATGCTCGCGGTTCCGCTGTTGCTCCTCACCGGCGTCGGGCCGTTGATCGCGTGGCGCAAAGCCTCGATCAGCAACCTGCGCAACCAGTTCACCGTGCCGGTCATCGCCGGCGTCGCGACCGCGGTCGCCGTCTGGTTCGCGGTCGGCCCGGGGCTCACCCTCTACGCGGGCACGATGTGGAGCCTGTGCGCCTTCGT
>CAXMSF010000205.1:0-6078 GCA_964196055.1 uncultured Gammaproteobacteria bacterium
TATTGGGACGGGGTGCGGAATTATCAAGCGCGCAACAATCTGCGCGAGATGCGGGTCGGCGACCGTGCGCTCTACTACCACTCGAATGAGGGCAAAGAGGTGGTGGGCGTCGCGCGCATTACGAAGACCGCCTATCAGGATCCGACCACGGATGACGACCGCTGGCTGGTTGTCGACCTCGAGCCGCTGAAGGAGTTGCTGGAGCCGGTGACCCTCGCAGAGATCAAGGCCGATGCTGCGTTGCAGAACATTCCGCTCGTGACCCACTCACGGTTGTCCGTGATGCCGCTCGAGAAGGCGGCCTTCGATCGCATCCTCGCACTCGGCAAGACGAAGCTTCGCTGACTCATTCGTGAAGCATCGAGCGCGGATCGGGGCAGTGGAAAGCGAAAGCCCACCCGCGCGATAGCAGGCTGCTGAATCAAGCAAACCCTGCGCTTCCCTTCGAACGGCGGCCCGCTGTGTGGCCGCCGAGATGTGATGGAGGCTTTCGCTGCGGTGATTCGATGTATCAGATCCGGTAGCGGATCGGGGGTAAGGCCCGAAGGAGTTCCCTAACCTCTAGGTGTGAATGCCCAGCAGCGATTCCGGCCGAAGCGGCTCAGTCTGTTTCTGGCGACGCTCGTCGTCACCATTCTCGCCATCGAGGCGACCGCCTACTTGATGTATCGAGTCGCAACCGGAGAATTCTTCTCTTACGCGCGAGTCGTTGAATATCAGCAGACGGTCGCGGAGAGCAGCTTCGACTTCGGCGACCATCGCAGGGAAGTTCCGCAAATTGTCGCCACAACGGCCATCCATCCCTATATGGGATTCGTATACGACGCCGACGCGTGGAACCTGAACGATAAATCCCAACGCTCCCACGGCCTGCCCGTATCCGAATACGGCTTCGTGGACGACAAGTCGCCGCTCTTGTCGCGCTCGCCCGACCGCGTGATCGTCGGGATCTTCGGTGGCTCCGTCGGGATGTCGCTCGGAATCTTCGGGGTCGAGGCACTCTTCTCCGAACTACAGCAGCTCGAGGAGTTCGCGGGCAAGGAGTTCGTCGCGGTACGAGTCGCCCTGGGGAGCCACAAACAGCCGCAGCAATTCCTGACGCTCAGCTACCTGCTGGCACTTGGTGGGCAATTCGACATCATCGTCAACCTCGACGGTTTCAACGAAGTCGCGTTGCCGCCGGCCAGAAACCTGAAGGACGACGTCAACCCGTTCTTCCCGCGCGGATGGAGCGGCCGTCTGAATCGGGCAGTGGATCCCCAGTTGCTCAAGCTCGTCGGCGCCAAGTGGCTCGTCGGAGACGAACGACGCCTCTGGGCCGAGACGATGCTCGACACCCCGTTTCAACACAGCGTTCTCGCATCCCTGATCTGGACGCTGCGAGACCGGCGCTTACGCAGCGAGCTGGCACAGCTTGCCCTCGATATCCAGGGACTTGATTCCTCCGGAAAAGGCTCGTCGATGGAATCCGCCGGGCCGAGCTTCGAATACACGAGCGAGAGTGCGCTGTATCGCGAACTGGCGAGGATCTGGCGCGAAGGATCCCTGCAGATGAGTCGCCTCGCCGAGGCGAACGGCATCGCCTACTACCACTTCCTTCAACCCAATCAGTATGTGAAGGGATCGAAGCCGATATCGGCGCAAGAATTCGCAGTGGCGATCGATCTCGATCACGTCTACCGCCACGGCGCCGAAATGGGCTACCCCCATCTACGAGAAGCCGGAAGAAAGCTGCTCGCCGACGGCGTTGAATTTCACGACCTGACGATGATCTTCGCCGACGTGAAGCGTCCGCTCTACATCGACACCTGCTGTCACATGAGTGCAGCGGGAATGGAGCAGATCGCCGCTCGCATCGGAGCGACCATCCGAGCGGATCTAGAAAGCCGCTGAAGCGGGGTAGCGTGGGTCAGCGCATGTGGGTGTTGGCGAGGGCGTCGGCGTATTCGTTCCAGCGTGAGCCGTCGTGGGCCTTGATCCACTGGAGCTTCGCATTCGGGTGGCGGTTGGCGAGTTCGTAGAGTTCTTTCACGAGTTCGAGGTTCGCGATCGGTCCCGACTTGCGGCGCCAGCCACGCTTCTCCCAACCCGCAGCCCATTCGTTCACGGTCTTGACGCACAGTTGACTGTCCGAATAGATGTCGACCGCCGCATCTTCCGGAAGTGCGCGATAGGCGGCGATCAGCGCCGCGAGTTCCATGCGATTGTTCGTGGTATCGGGGTCGGCGCCGGTTTCTTCGGCGAGGATGCGATCGTCTTCGACCCAGACGAAGCCCCAACCTCCCGGCCCCGGGTTTCCCTCGCACGAACCGTCGGTAAAGACGCCTGTCTTGGGTCCGGAGGAGTATCGCTCGAGTACTTCATCGGGGCGCAGCAGTTCGCCCGGTCGTGCACGGCTCATCGGTCTCTAGCCTCCAATCGCTCAGGTCCGGCGGAGCGTACACCTTCAGTCCGCCGCGCGTTGGTAGCCTTCGAGGAAGTCGCGGTGAAATGCCGCGTAGTCGCCCGCGGCAATGGCCGTGCGGGCCTGCGCGACGAGGCGCTGGTAGAAGCGGACGTTGTGGATCGACGCGAGAATCGCTGACAGGATTTCGTTTGCAGCGAAGAGATGGTGGATGTAGGCGCGGCTGAAGCCGCCCGCACATGCGAAGCAGTCGCAGGAGGTGTCGATCGGGTAGGCGTCGCGTCGGTAGCGGCGATGTGTGAGCCGGATCCGCCCGCGCGCTGTGAAGAGGGTCGCGCTGCGCGCGTAGCGGGTCGGGATCACGCAGTCGAACATGTCGATGCCGTAGCCGATCGCCGCGAGAATGTCTTCGGGCAGTCCGACTCCCATCAGGTAACGGGGCTTGTTCTCGGGCAATCGTGGCGCGGTTTGCTCGGTGATCCTGCACAGCAGCTCGTGGCCTTCGCCGACCGACACACCACCGATCGCGTAGCCGGGCAAGTCGAGCGCGACCAGTGCTTTGGCGCAGCTCGCGCGCAGCTCCGGATAGACGCTGCCCTGCACGATTCCGAACAGTGCCTGGTCGTCGCGTCCATGGGCCTTCATGCAGCGGTCGATCCACGACAGCGTGCGGCGAACCCCGGTGCGTGCGAGCGCCTCGTCGGCGGGGTGCGGCGTGCACTCGTCGAAGGCCATGATGATGTCCGCGCCGAGTGCGTTCTGGATTTCGATCGACCGCTCGGGAGTGATTTCGATGCTGGAGCCGTCGACCTCGTTCTTGAAGCGGACTCCGCGGTCGCTGATCTCCTTCTTCGGGATCGAGAAGACCTGGAATCCGCCGCTGTCGGTCAGGATCGGTCCGTTCCAGCGCATGAAGGCATGCAACCCGCCGAGCTTCTCGACGAGCCCTTCACCGGGGCGAAGGGTCAGATGGTAGGTGTTCGCGAGCACCACTTCGGAGCCGGTGGCGCGAACCTGCTCGGGTGTCATCGCCTTGACGGCACCGTGGGTGCCGACCGGCATGAAGGCGGGGGTGTGGATGGGCCCGTGTGGAGTCGTGAAGACCCCGGTACGAGCGCGATCGGAGCGAGACTCGAGCGAGTAGCGGAACGGCGCCGTCAGCGGGCCTATCGGTAGGTCTTGCGTTCGCCGGAACTCCGGCGCTGGCGGACGCGGCGATGCTTGGCCTTCAGCTTTGCGCGATGGCGCGCGGAACGGCCGCGGTTGCGGTGCGGGAGCGACTTGGACTTCTTCACGTGGTTCTCCGGGTTCGGGGAGGCCGGAAATTAGTCCAAGCACCGGTCCACGTCCATCCCGCGGGGGAATTCTGCGGTAGCTATGCTGGGCGGGCGATCGAACTGGAGTGAGCATGGCGGCGGGTGGCGCGACAGAGAGGATGGCGGATTTCGACCTGAGCCCGCAGCAGCGGATGGTGCGACAGGCGGTCCGCGAGTTCGCCGAGCGCGAGATCGCGCCCCACGTCGAGCAGTACGAGCGCGAAGAGCGTTATCCGCTGGAGCTGATCGCGAAGCTCGTACCGCTGGGCTTCATCGCGCCGATGATTCCCGAAGAGTACGGCGGCTCCTACATCGACGTGCTCAGCTACGGAATCGTCTGCGAGGAACTCGCGCGGATCGACTGGGTGGTGGCTTCGGTGGTGTCGGTGACGAATTCGCTCGTTGCGGGCTCGATTCTGCGCCACGGCAGCGAAGCACAGCTGGAACGCTGGTTGCCGCCGATGGCGCGCGGCGAGGTACTGACCTCCGCGTGTCTGACCGAGCCTGGCGGCGGGACCGACCTCGGCAACATGCAGACCACCGCCGAGAAGGTCGACGGTGGTTATCGCCTGTTCGGCACCAAGGTATTCATTTCGCACGCCGACTACGCGGGTCTGTTCTTCGTCGTTGCGACTCTCGACCGGGCGAAGAAGCACAAGGGTGTTACGGCCTTTCTCGTCGACCCGAAGAACAGCGAGGGCATCGCAATCGGTGAATTTCCGATGCGCACCCTCAAGCGCGACAATCTGGCCGAGGTGCACTTCGAGGGCACCTTCGTTCCCGACGCCGGCCTGCTCGGAAGCGAAGGCGGCGGCTTTCCGGTGCTCGGCAGCGCGCTCGACATGGGGCGCTATTCGGTGGCTGCGCGCTGTGTCGGACAGTCGCAGCGATGCATCGACCTTGCCGTCGCCTATGCGCAGGACCGGGAGGCCTTCGGGCAGAAGATCGGCGAGTTCCAGATGATCCAGAAGAAGATCGCCGACATGGTCTGCCGCACCGAGTCCGCTCGCGCACTCGTGTACCGTCTGGGAAGAATGAAGGACGCCGGCGTCGAGCGGGCGAGCATGGAATCGTCGATGGCCAAGTTGATGGCGAGCGAAGCTGCAACCGCGAATGCGCTCGATGCGATCCAGGTGCATGGCGGCTACGGGTTGTCGTCGGAGTACGAAGTCGGCCGGCTGTTGCTCGAGGCCAAGGCACTGGAATTCGGCGAGGGGACCAGCGAGTTGCATCGCAAGTTGATCGCCGAGTTTGCACTCGGTATGCGGAAGCAATAGGAGAGACGTGTGGCTACGGCGGACAAGCGCCGCGAGTTGTTGGACCTCGTGCTGGAAGTCTCGTTCCGGCGCGAGCGGGTGACACTCGCGAGCGGCAAGCAGAGCGATTTCTATCTCGACCTGCGCCAGACTCTGATGCGCCCGCGCGGCATTGCGCTCGCGGGCGAACTGGTGCTCGATCGGCTGCTCGACGGCCCGCCGGTGGAATCGGTTGGCGGAATGGCGGTTGGTGCGGTGCCGTTGGTATCAGCGGTGCTCGCCGCGGCCGCTGCGCGCGACGCCGAGTCGCCGCTGCTCGGCTTCTTCGTGCGCAAGCAGGCGAAGGGCCACGGGCTCGGGCGGCGGATCGAAGGCGGCTTCGCGCCGGGCCAGACCGTGGCGTTGGTGGAAGACACGGTGACGACCGGCGGCTCGACCCTCGACGCGGTCGACGCCGTCATCGCGGAAGGCGGCAAGGTCGCCCGCGTGCTGTGCCTGGTCGATCGCTGCGAGGGCGCGGCCGAGGCCTTTCGGGATCGCGACATCGAACTCGAAGCACTGTTCACCCGAGCCGACCTTCCCGTCTAGACTCACCCACCGAGAATCCCGGAGGCGAAGTCATCGACCCCAAGCTCGTGTATTGGACCTGGGCGTTCTGCAACACTGCGCTGGCCGTCGCCTGTTGCATCGCCGGCGTGGTTCGGATCCGCGGCCGCCGTGCGCGCGGACACCGCCGGATGATGCAGATCGCGGCTTCGCTCGTCGGATTGTTTCTGGTCTCGTACGCGGTGAAGCTTCCGCTGCTCGGCCGTGAAGACCGAAGTCTGTGGAGTACTTCGGAGCTGTGGACGCTGTACGCGCACGAGCTGTGCATCGTCGCGATGCTCGCCGCGGGAGGACTGGCGGCGCTGCGTGCGCGCCGCTTCGGCGAGGTTCGCGACGGGCCGAAGCCCGCCCCGGCAGCGGACGAACGCGACCGCCGCATTCATCGGATCGCGGGACGTATCGCGGTCATTGCGAGCTTCTTCGCCCTGTTCACCGCGGCCATCGTCCTGTCGGGAATGTACTCACGCGCCGAGTTCTGAGCTCGGTCTGATCTAGG
>CAXMSF010000206.1:0-9870 GCA_964196055.1 uncultured Gammaproteobacteria bacterium
TCGAAGCGGAGCGCAAGCAGAAGCTCGAGACGCTGCGCTCACGCGCGGAAAAGGTCCATGAGATCGCGAACGCGCCACGCTTCAGCGAGAGCTTCCGCCCCTATCCGTTCAACAGCGGCTATTTCATGTGCGTCGAGGTAACGGGGGTGCCGGCCGAGAAGCTGCGCGTGCACCTGCTGGACGCGCACGGGATCGGAGTGATCGCGACCAGCGCGACCGACGTGCGCATCGCGTTCTCGTGCCTCGAGGTCGAGGAGGTCGAGCCGCTCTTCGAGGCCCTCCATCAGGCAATCCAGGAGCTGACGTAGCGCTTCATTCGCGGGCTCGCCGTCCCGGCGGGCGTGACCGGGAACGCGCGCAGCCGTTACCGCAGCGGGTGCTTCCCGCGCTGTTCGGGTGGTCGAGGAAGGTCCCTCCCGAGCTTTCGCCCGGATCAGCGGGGCTGGGCGGCCTCGACCCGATCGAGTTCTTCGAGAATCGCGATCAGCGTGGTGACGCCACGCTCGAGGTTCTCGATCGAGATGCGCTCGTCGGGCCCGTGTACGCCCCAGGGTTCGTCGGCATTGCGCCAGCGCGGAACGAAGCCGTACGCGACCAGGCCTCGGTCCCGGAAGTAATGCGCGTCGGTGAAGCCCGAGATGACGCGTGGAACGACCACGGCACCGGGATCGGCGGCGGCGGCGACGCGTTCGATTGCGTGGAAGAGCGGGGTGTCGGCCGAAGATGTACGCGACGGGAGGCTGAGGATCGGTTCCACCGAGACCCCCGGGTCGGTAATGACCGTGCGGATGTGATTCGTGAACGCGGAACAGCTTTCACCGGGGAGCAGGCGCGCGTCGATATGTGCCGAGGCGGTGGGGGGGCTCACGTTCGTGCGCGGGCTGCCTTCGAGCACGGTGGGAACGAGCGTCGCCCGAACCAACGCGGCGTACTGGAGATTCGATAGGAATCGGCTCCGGAAGGCCGGGTCGTTCTCGAGCGCGCTGTCGAGGTCGGCGAAGCCTGCCCGGTCTTCGGGTGGCGCGAATGGGGCGAGCGCGGCGAACATCGCCGCGACTTCCGGGATGACCTCGACATTCGTCTCCATGTTCTGGAGCCGCTCGAGTGTGGCGATCAGCCGCGGCACCGAGGCGTCGCGCGGAGGCACCGAGCTGTGTCCCGGGGTTCCGCTCGCGGTCACGCGCAGCCAACACGGATTCTTTTCGGTGACTGCCACACCCCAGACCGGGGGGCCGTCGCCGGGCGGCACCCGTATGCCGCCGCCCTCGGTCAAGAGATAGCCGGCGCCGCGCAGCAGCTTGGGGTGTTCACGCAGCAGGTAGCCCGCGCCGTACCAGCCCCCCGTCTCCTCCTCGGGGACCGACAGGAAGATGATGTCGCGGTCGAGCACTCGCCCGCGCCGCGCGAGTTCGGTCACGGCCGCCAGGTGGACCACCGCCGCTCCCTTGGCGTCGATGGCACCACGCCCATGCACGTAGCCGTTGCGAATCACGCCTGCGAACGGATCGAACTCCCAGGACCCGGCCTGTGCGGGGACGACATCGAGGTGGGACAACAACACGATCGGCGCTCCGCGTCCGCGTCCCGCATAGCGACCCAGGACCGCGGCGCGCCCGAGCGTCGATGCGCCCGAAGGCGTGGAGATCACCTCTGTTTCGGCTCCCGCTGCGCGGAGCCGCGCGGCGAAGAAATCCGCGAGCGGGGCTTCGTCGCCGGGAGGGTTTACGGTGACGAAGCGGATGGCGTCGGAGAGGGTCGCGGCGACCCGATCTCCGAGGCCGGGGGCTGGGGGTTGCGGGGGAGGGGCCGGGCCGAGGGCTTGCCCCGGACTACCCGGGACCGTGCAGGCAGACGCGAGCAGTGCGGCCGCGGCGATGACCGCCCAGCGCCGTTTCATGGTATAATGCCGCTCGTCGATCACATCGCCCCGTGTCAGATGGTTGGCCCGATCATCGAGCCCCTAAAACGCTCTTTGGAATCAAGGTCTTACAGAAATACCCCGCGGGTGTCGAAGAAATGACTGGGCCCGGGATCGCTGGTCCCACGGCGCGAGGGTGATCTCCCTCACACCTTTCTACGCCAGAATAGCTATTTAAGATTCGCACTTGCGCGCCGAAGGATAGAAGAAAACCAGCGCCAGTTGCTCCAGGAGCTTCCGAAGTCGGATGCGAAACATACAACGAATATCCCGCGGCAAGTCGATCTTGCTTGCGGCGAGCGGAATCCTCGGCCTCACGCTAGCGGCCGTCCTCGTCGCGCCTTGGCTGCGCGGTTCGCACGCAACGACCGACGCCGACATCGATGTCGCCGTCGCGGAGCGACCCGTGGTCGCCGATCTCCTGAACGCGAGTTCGTCCTTTTCGCCCGAACCGGATGCGCGAATCGAAACACCCGTCGACGAGACTTTCGACGCCGAAATACCGACCGCCGCCGCGGTCGAGCCCGTTCCGATGCCCACCACCGTTCTGACAGAGGGCCAGCTCGAGCGTGGCGACTCGCTCGCCTTGGCGTTGAGTCGCTCGAACGTACCGGCTTCGGTGGTGCACGTGGTCACGCGTGAGGCTTCCAAGGTCTATAACTTCAGGCGCGCACAGCCGGGCCACAGCTTCGTGCTGACCCAGGACCTCGAGGGCCGCGTGCTCGACTTCCGCTATCGCCAGTCGTCGACTGATAGCGTCCACGTCTTCCTCGACGGCGAGGATTACATCGCGCGCCGCGAGAGTGCGAAATTGACGCCACGCATTTCGCGCGTCGCGGGGATCGTGAGTTCGAGCCTGTACGGCGCCATCGTCGAACTCGGCGAAAAACCGCAGCTTGCGAACGACTTCACCGACGTATTCGCGTGGGACGTCGACTTTTCGCGAACGACACGTCCGGGCGATGAATTCAAAGTGCTCTATGAGCGCCTCTACTACACCGACGACGACGGCACCGAGGTCTACGTGGGTCCGGGCCGGATTCTCGCGGCGCGGTACGGTGGTGCGGTCGGCGAACACACTGCGATCTACTTCGAGCAGAAGGAAGGCCGCGGGTCTTACTACCGGCCTGACGGAAGCTCTGTGGAGCGGGAGTTCCTGATGGCGCCGCTGCGTTATACGCGAATCACCTCGGGCTTCACGCAGGCGCGACGTCACCCGATCCTGAAGATCACGCGGCCGCACCACGGCATCGACTACGCTGCGAGACACGGTTCGCCGGTCTGGTCGGTCGCGAACGGAGAGGTCATCTATCGCGGTTGGGCGGGTGGTTTCGGCAACCTCGTGAAAGTCCGTCACGACGACGGCTACGTGTCCTACTACTCCCATCTCTCGCGCTTCGACAAGATCAAGGTCGGAGATCGCGTCGAGCAGAAACAGGTCGTCGGCTACGTGGGTCAGACCGGTCTCGCGACCGGTCCGCACGTCTGTTTCCGAATTGCGAAGAATGGCAGCTATGTCAATCCGGCACGGATCCTCAGTCCGCCTGCGGATCCGGTCTCGCAAGCGTCCCGCGCCGCGTTCAACGCGACCCGCGACACGCTGCTGTCGGAGCTCGATTCGGGCCCCTTCGTCGCCACGGGCGAGGCACTCTAGTCCTTTCTCGTTTCGCCCGTCCGCTGCGAGGTGCTCACCTTTGTGCGAGCATTCGGGGCGATGCCTGAGAGCCCCCCTCCCGACTTTCCGTTCGACCTCGGCGATCGTTTCGAACGACTCGGCCACGCGTTGCGCGACCGCGAGGCGGAGCACGCGGACGACCTCGACCGCGCGCGCGCGTGTGCAGAGCGCGTGCATGCTGCTGTGGCGAAGGCACTCGCCGACTTCAACGCGGCTGCGGGCTTGCCACAGCTCGAGGTCGAACTCAGCGAGATCCGCATCGACGAGAAACACGTGCGGGCGGTCGAGTTCGACATGGTGCGTGGTCGCCACCGTGCGATCGTCACCGCGAAGAGCCGGGGCGATGTGACGCTGGTCGGTCCGTTCAAGCGGGGCAAGACCGAGGGTCCGTGCAGGAGTTTTCCATTCGATGCCGGCCCCGAATTACAAGCCGAGCTCGCCGATTTTCTCGAACAGTTTCTCGAGGCTGCGGCCCAACCGTGACCGACACCCGGAGCGTGACCGGGAGTACCGATGATCGATGAGCCAGCGGTCAATCCGCTGAGTTCGATTCGGCGGGTGCGAGTCGGTTCGCGCAACGAACCGAAGATCGCGGCGGTTCACAGCGCGATGATGGCGTATGCGCCATCGGTCGAAGTCTTCGGGGTGGCGGTCGAATCGGGCGTACCCGAGCAACCAGTCGGCTTCGAGGAAGTCGTGCAAGGCGCGCGCAATCGCGCCGTCGCGGCACAGCGAAGCGGCGACTGCGACCTCGCCGTAGGAATCGAGGACGGCCTGGTGGCCCTCCCCGCTGCCGCTGCAACGGCGGGCA
Organism: uncultured Gammaproteobacteria bacterium; assembly: GCA_964196055.1. GTDB lineage: Bacteria > Myxococcota_A > UBA9160 > UBA9160 > SMWR01 > JAFDEI01. Next base: position 4,405 of record CAXMSF010000206.1, read on the forward strand.
GCGCGCACCTGAACATCGGCTGCGCGGCGGTCAGCGATGGGCACCGCGTTTCGCTCGGATTCTCCTCGGCCTTTGCGTATCCCTCAGGCGTCACGGAGCCCGCGGTGAACGATCGCTCGCCGATCGGCGAACTCTTCGACGCGCTCTGGCGCGAGCGGCGCGGGGAATCGCAGCAGCTGCCATCGGCCCGCACCAGCGGAAACGTCGGCAAACTCACTGGGGGTGCATTGCCGCGCAGCGAGTACGCGCGCCATGCCGTACTTTGCGCGCTGGTAATGTTCGTCAATCCCGACCTCTATTCCCCGCCCGAGAAGTCCCTGTGATGTCCGATAACGCGGAAGACCGACGGGTCGAAGGAGTGGAAGAACTCGTCGCCTTGTTCGAAGCCGCCGAGAAACCGCCTGAACGCTGGCGGGTGGGAACGGAGCACGAGAAGATCGGGCTCTATTCCGATGGTTATACCCCGGTTCCATACGAGGGGGAGCGTGGAATCGGCGCGTTGCTCGAGACGATCGCACACGACGACGGTTGGCAGCGGGTCTTCGAAGGCGACTACTTGATTGCGCTCGAGAAGGATGGTGCGAGCATTACACTCGAACCCGGTGGCCAGCTGGAGTTGTCCGGTGCGCCACTGCGAACGATCCACGATACCTGCGACGAGTTCCACACCCACCTTGCCTTGATGAAGCGCATCTGCGAGCCCTTCGGAATCGTCTGGCTCGGACTCGGGATCCATCCGATCGATTCGGTCGAGGATATTCCGGTGATGCCCAAGGAGCGCTACCGGATCATGCGTCGATACCTGTCGACGCGCGGCGAACGCGGGCTCGTGATGATGTTCGAGACGGCCACCGTGCAGGCGAACTTCGACTATTCGAGTGAAGCGGACATGTGCGAGAAGATGCGGACTTCGCTCTCGGTGAGTCCGATCGTATCGGCCATCTACGCGAATTCGAGCCTCTCGAAGGGGCGCCCGAACGGGTTCGTTTCCAGGCGAATGGACGCGTGGGAGGACACGGATCCCGATCGCACCGGCATGCTGCCGTTCGTGTTCGAGTCCGACTTCGGCTATCGGCGCTATGTCGAGTGGGCGCTCGACGTCCCGATGTTCTTCGTGGTTCGCGACGAGCATTACCATCCAGCCGACGGTCTCACGTTTCGCCGCTTCATGAGCCACGGCTTGGGCGACCTGCACGCAACGATCGCGGATTTCGAGCGACACCTCACCACGTTGTTTCCCGAGGTACGGCTCAAGAACATCATCGAGGTTCGCGGCGCCGATGCGGTTCCGCCGGGCCTCACCTGTTCGCTGCCTGCACTCTGGAAGGGCCTGCTCTACGACGCGGAGGCGCGCGTTGCCGCGACCGAACTCGTCGCGGGTGGCACCCATGCGATTCGTCAGGCGGCACGAGAGGATGTGGCGAAGCGGGGACTGTCGGCCGAATACGGCGGCCGGCCGGTGCTCGGCCTCGCAAAAGAACTCGCAGTGATCGCCCACGACGGATTGCGACGGATCGCCCACGCGGGCGCCACGCAGTCCGACGAATGCTTGTTCCTCGAGCCGGTATTCGCGCAGCTCGAGCACGCTGCGAGCCCTGGGAGCGTGATTCTGGACCACTGGGAAGGCGAGTGGAAGAAATCTCTAGATCGCTTGATCGAGCACGCGCGGTACTGATACAGTCGGTCACCCCCGCAGGGGGGGCCGCTTCTCGGATTCGGAGGTTCGCACATGGCGTCGAAGTTCAAAGTCACGTTTACGCTCGATGAGTCGGACGCGAACTACTTCCGCAACCTGTACAAGCAGGCCAAGAAGGAAGCGAAGACGCACGGCCGCGAACAGATCATCGAAGACGCGCGCGCGATCGTGAAGGAAGTGAATTCGTCGAAGAAGACGCCTGCGTTCGTGCAGGAAGCGATCACGATACTCGCCGACCTCGTCGACTTGATCCAGGACGATGATTACGCCGCACCGCAGCGAGTACAGAACGAAGTGCTCGCGGCACTCGCGTACTTCTCCGAGCCCGAAGACCTGATCCCGGATCACATTCCCGGTCTGGGCTTTCTCGACGACGCGATCATGGTGAAATTCATCGAAGAAGAGTTCAAACACGAGCTGTGGGGCTATCGCAAGTTCTGCAAGAACCGGGATGCCTCCGAGCAGCGGCCGTGGGCTACGAGCGCAAAGGGGCGGCTCGCCGAACGTCTCGCTCAGGATCGCAAGAATATTCGCGGCGCCATCGCGGAACGCGAGGCCAAGGAGGCGCTCAAGAAGAAGTCCAGGGAGCGCAGCGGTTGGTGATCGTGCGAGCTCGGCGGGCGCGTGCGTCATGATGAGCGATAGTCGTCCCAGGATTCTCGTCGTCGACGATGAGGAAGCGATCCTCGAGACGATGACCTTCACGTTCGAGAACGAGTACGAAGTCTTCACTTCGACCGATGCCCGCCGTGCGCTCGACATCCTGGACGAAAAGGCTCCGATCGCGGTGGTGCTCACCGACCAGCGGATGCCGAACATGAGCGGTGTCGAATTCGTCACCGAAGTATGTCGAAGAAATCCAGCCACGGTCAGCATGATCCTGACGGGCTTCTCGGACATGGACGCGATCATTCAGGCGGTCAACGACGGCCACATCTACGCCTACATCACCAAGCCGTGGGAGCCCGATCAGCTCAAGCAGCTGATGAAGCAGGCCGTCGATCGCTACCAGCTCGCGGCCTTGAACGTACGCCTGCTCGAGGACCTGAAGAACTCGAATGTCTACTTGGAGGCGGTGATGGACCACCTCGACACCGGCGCGATCGCGGTCGATTCGACCGGTCGCGTACAGGCGGTGAACCGCCCGGTGCGCGAATACCTCGGTCTCCAGGGCGAATTTCGAGGACGGTTCATCGACGAGATTCTCGAGGGTCACGGGCTGAAGGCCGTTGGAACGGCGGCTGATCGGATCGCCGCGGATGATGACGTGAGCTATGAGGATGTCGAGCTTTCGATGGGCGGGCAAATGCACCGCTTTCGGATTGCTGCCCACGTCTTCAAGAACGATCTGGGCGAAGAGTTCGGCAAGGTATTGCTCGTGCGTGAGATCTCGCACGAGCCGCTGCGAAGTCGTTTCGACGATCTCGTCGGCCGGCTCCTCACGGTCGACGGCGAATTGCACGCAGAACTCGAGCGGGCTCGCGAACAGCTGAAGGGACTTCGCGCAGAAGTTCGCGGTTCGCGCATCGATTCGCCCGGCATGGAGCAGCTCGCCGAGCGCGTATCGCGGACCCTCACGGCGATCGAGAACTGGATCGACGTCAACGACGCGATCGGGAGCGAAGATTACCCCGACGCACAGCTCTTGCTGGACCGGATGCGCGTCGCGACCACACGCTGGCCGCTGGTCGACCGGCTCCCCGTGCGCGTTCGGGAGCTGGGAAAAGCCGTGGATCAGTACTACGAGTCCGGCGAAAACTCGAAACAGCGAATCCTCTAGGCGAACGATGGCTACATCACTGAACCGACTCGAACTTCGTGTCGAACGGCTTCGGTTGTCGGTCCGTTTCACCTACGCGTTCCACGCCCGTGAATTGCGCTTCGAGCGCGACGAGGGTGACGGCTACGAGCGAATCTTTCCCGAGACTTTTTCGTTTCACGCGAACCGTCACGATCCCGCGGAGCTCTACCTCCAACTCGAAGACCTCGCGACCAAGCCTCGCATGCTGTCACCGCACGCGAACCGCCGCGACGCCGACGTGTTGTTTTCGCGCCTCGCGATCGCAATCCCGCGCTATCTCGAGGCGCTGCTGAACCAACTGGAGGGAGAGGGCCGGATCGGAGAGGACGCAATGACGCGGGTATACGAGGACGTTGCGCTCTTCGTGCAGATCCTCATCCGCTTCCTTGCGAATCGAGAGCTGACCGAGGCGCGCGGAATGCAGATGGCTGTTCTGCATCTGCGCAAACTGAGTTTTCGGACGATGCTGGCACTCGTCGAGCGCCGCGTGTCGCCGCGATATCTCGACGACTTCGTCGCGGGTACGGTCGATCCCGTCGATCCGGCCGATGACCTGTCGGAAGCGGGATTCTTCTACACCATGGAAAGCGGAGATTCCGACTCGGTGAACCGTTGTCTGATCCGCCTCGCGGAGCGCGCCTTCTACCGCTGGCTCGATGACGTTTGCCTCGATGAGAGCAATCACGCATTCGAGGCCGCAGATTCGCCCTTCGACGACCGCGAGACCGAGGTGCGGCACGCAATCGCGCGCGTCGGTCGAAGCCAGGTACGGCGTGCACGCGAACTCAGCCCGTTCCTGCGGCGACCGGAAAACCGCGACTGCATTCGCGTCATCGAGAAGCTGGCCGGCTGGTTCCTGCGACAATACGATGTCTATCACGCCTCGGGAATGATCCACCACGCGGCCCGAATTTCGCGTGGAATCGTGGAACCCGATCGGGTTCTCTCGCGCCACACCACGGCGAACTACATTGCGGCCGTGTTGCTGATTGCATCGCCGTTCATCGCGGCGATCTTCGGCTATCGCCGAGCGCCGATCTTCTTCGATATCGCCTGCGCGGCGGAGTTGGTCGTTGCGGTCGCGGCTACGGTGTGGTTTCTCGCCTATCGCTTCTGTTGGAAGCGCGACCTGACCTTCTTCCACGCTTCGGTGCCGCGCATCGCGGCGGGCATCATCGTCGGATATCTACCGATCTTCTTCATCGACGAAGTCTGGGCGCTCGCGGCCCAGCCGTGGTTCGTACTCGCGGGAGTCGCGCTCCTGATGGGATTCATGACGCTGCTCTATCTCTACATCGAGGTGCAGGGCCGCCTCGGCGACTCCGACGTCGCCTTCGCCCGTGCGCGGCAGATCTTCTGTCTGGGTGTACTGCAGGCCTTCGGTGTCGGACTGATCATCACCGGGCTGGTCGGCGGCTCGATGGCGCTCCGGAACTGGGGCTCGGCCGACAATCTCGCCGAACTCGCGGCGGAGCTGCCCGCGTTCGTGGGCCAGCTTCCGCAGATCATCGGATTCGAGCCCTTCTACGCCTTTCCCCCCGCCGTCTTCATGATGACCTTCTTGTCGTTCTTCATCGGGACCTTTCTGCAGCTGATGTGGGAGGATATCCCGATCACACAGCCTCTCTGATCGCGGCAGGGGCGAATGCCGTCGCGATTCACGTGGGGCGTGAGGGGTCAATTGCCGTTGGGAGTTCGACCAGGGGATTGCCGGGTACCCGGGGGCGGTCAATTGGGTACAGTCGGGCGCGTGTCGGCGGGTGTCGTCGCGAGCCGGGCTCGAAGCTGTGAAGGGAATGAAGCGGAGTGGAGAAGCGCAAGATCGTGATCGTGGGGAGCGGACCGGCCGGCTACACGGCCGCCATCTATGCCGCCCGTGCCGAGCTCGCACCGCTGTTGCTCGCGGGATTCCAGTTCGGCGGCCAGCTGATGCTCACCACCGATGTCGAGAACTATCCGGGCTTTCCGG
>CAXMSF010000207.1:0-4396 GCA_964196055.1 uncultured Gammaproteobacteria bacterium
GTCGAAAACGAGAACGTGGTCGAACGCGTGCGCGAACTCACCGATGGTCGCGGTGCCGACGTCGTGGTGGACGTCTCGTCCTACTCGACCGAGCCGGTCGTCCAGGCGATCGACTGCGCCGTGGTGGGCGGACGCGTGGTGCTCGCGGGGGTGAAGGGCTTCCGGCCAATCCCCGGCTTGATTTCCGACAAGATCGTGATCAAGGAGATCGAAATACAGGGCGCGATCGGCGTGACCTCCTCGGGCTACGCCAATGCGATTCGCCTGATCGAGTCGGGCCGCTACCCGATCGAGAAGATGCACACGCACGACTTCGGTCTGCGTGATGCCGAGCTCGCGATTCGGACCCTCGCCCGCGAAATTCCGGGCGAAGCATCGATTCACTCCTGCTTGCTGCCCGGAAAGGACTGACGATTGGCTGAATCAGATTTCGTGAGGAGCTGGATCGAGCAGTCGCCCTACAGTGCCGCGCTCGGCGTCGTGCTCGAAGAAATCGGCGATGGGAACGCGCGGCTGCGTCTGCCGTTCAATGACGACAACACCAATCCTGGAAAGGTGTTGCACGGCGGTGTCGCGGCCTCGCTCGCGGCCATTGGGGGGCAGACCGTCACTCGCGCGACCCTCGGTTCGGAATCGGGCCCGTGGCATACGGCAACGGTGCAGATCAACTACCTCGCCGCCGCACGGGCGCAGGACGTCGTCGCAAATTCGACGCTGCTGCGCCGCGGCAAGGCACTGTGCTTCGTCGAGACCGACGTGGTGACCGATGACGGCAAGCCGATCGCGCACGCGACGGCTACGGTCCGCGCGCGCTTCGGCGCCGAGCCGGCCGAGCTCGCAGCGAGCGCGGGCGATCACGGTCGCGCCGATCCGGGTCCGATGGGGCCGCATCTCGGCACGATCCCGTTCATGGGGCGCCGCGGCATCGTGGCCGAGCACATGGTCGACGGCACGTCGCGGCTCACGATGCCCCTCGGTGAGGTCAACGGCGACGCCGATGGTGGCGTTCACGAGGGCGCGGTGCTGGCGTTGCTCGATAGCACGGGCGCCATGGCGGCCTGGGCGGAGCATGGCGCCGGGAACTACCGCGCATCGACGCCGTCGCTGCAGGCGCGCATCATCGCACCTGCGCCGAGTGACGGGCTGGTGGCGTACGGCTGCTGCCTGCAGCGCGATGGAGAGATCTTCTTCAGCGAAGTCGAGGTGGCGGGGCAGGGCGACGGCCGCGTGTGCGCGCGCGGCAGTGTGCTCTATCGCATCGTTTGAGTCCGCCGGCTGTGTGCACGCGTCAGAGCAGGCTGGCTAGTGACGGTGTGGTCGAACCGAGTCGTTCGAGACTAGCGGCCAGATCGCGCGCGCGGCCGGCGATCCACTCGTTGCCGAGAGTCGCCTCGATCCTTTCGGCGAGGCGGTCCGCGCGCAAGCGGCTGCGACGCAACGCGGGCGGCCCGACGCCGAGTATCTCGACCTGGCCGACCCAGTAGAACTGGTCGAGCAGATGCGGGACCAGCAGTTGCGGTACGCCCGCACGCGCGGCGCTGGTGGTGGTGCCCGCGCCACCGTGGTGCACGATCAGCGCGCAACGGGGAAACAGCGATCCATGCGGCACCGGCCCGGTGACGAAGACGCGCTCCGGTAACGGGCCGTCACCAAGCCCGGCCCAGCCCTGTGAGATGACCGCGCGACAACCGACACGATCGATCGCGTCGAGTACGGCGTGCGTGGTCGCCTCCGGCGCCGGGTCCGTCATGCTGCCGAAACCGATGTAGACCGGCGGCGGGCCCGCGTCGAGAAAGGTCTGCAGTTTCTCGGGCAGCAGCGAGGTGTCGATCGGATGCAGGCCGCGGATCTGTTGGACGTCGATCGGGCAATCCGAGCCGGGGCGGCCGAGGTCGAGGTCTGAAGCGAGGATCGGACGCTCCGACAGGACGAAACGAAAGGCGTCGTGGGTCTTTCCGAGTCCGATGGCTCGGCGTCGCTGATTGATCTTCCGCTGCATGAAGCCCAGGAAGATCGGGTGGAACACGCTCCAGGCGAGACGGTTGACCCAGCGCGGCAGCCCGCTGGCCGGCAGCATCACCGGCCCATACTCGCTGGAGGGGAACATCACCGGGCAATAGGCGATGTAGCGATACGGGATTCCGTGCACTTCCGCCGCGAGCGCGGCGCCGAGCTGTACGCCGGCGCCGATTACGAGGTCGGCGCCTTCAGCGGCCGCGGGAACTACCTCGAACTGCGCGGCGAGCACTTCGTCCATGTAGGCCAGCATCTCGCGAATCGTCGCGAGGGGCTTCCCCGCGATCGCGTGCGAAACCTCCAGCAGGAATTCGCGAGTACTGCGGCCGACCACGCGGTAGTCGAGCCCACTCGCGCGTGCGATCTGCTCGAAGTCGGGCGGACCGCACAGCGTCACTTCGTGGCCTTCGGAGAGAAAGCCCGCACCGAGGGCACGAAGCGGGTGGACATCCCCCACGGTGCCGTCTGCCGCCAACACGATTCGCACGCCGCTCTCCCCACCCGAAGCTCCGGCCGGCCGGAGTGGACTCCCGACACATCGTCGAGACGGGCGCTTGCGCTGAGCCCTGGTCGTTCGTCGCGGGCGTCGGGGTGCTTCAGCGATCGGCACCTCGGCGGCAGGTTTCGCCGCAGTCGGTCGGAAGGGAAGGACGCGCCGCGCTGCTGCTGAAGTGTTACTAGGGCCTTCTCTTCTTTGCACCGGTTCTTGTTGGTGGGATCGGGTCGGGTCGTCTTGGATCCGCGTGAGCTTGGGGGGTGCCTGCCGCTCCCTGATCGGCTGACGGTCGCGGCAGGCACCCCCCAAGCTCGCGCTCGTTCGAGGTGTTTGTGGTCGGGGCGAGCGGCTATACGCGTCTGCTACCTTTCGCTTTCCCCCATGTCGGCACTGGATTCGTTTCATCCCGCAGTGCGCAGCTGGTTCGAGCGGCGTTTTCCGTCCGGGCCCACGGGACCCCAGCTCCGGGGGCTGCCCCGACTCAGCGGATCTCGACTTCGCGAATCCTCCGTTGCGCGGGCGGCGTTCTGCGAGGCGACGTAACGAAGTGCCGGTCGGTCTCGAAACGCGGCGCATGGCCGCCGAGGCATGCGAAGACCAGCCGCTGTGTGTCGATCGGTGTCAAGTCCGGTTCGAAGTATCCGCGGCAATCGGCCGGCAGTCGTAAGGCATTGAGAATCGAGAGATGTTCGCGGATCTGCTCGGGCGAATAGTCGAAGATCGTCTGGCCTCGTGTGGCGCTCATTCTCGGTCCGTGATCCGAGTTGAGCACGATCAATGCGTCGGGCGAATCTCGCAAGAGCTGTTCTACCAGCTCTACCAGCTGGCGGTTCACGCACTGGAGTTGCGCGAGGAAGTCTTCCGGGCGTTCCATGGGACGACGCTGGATCGGATTGCACTGGGCATCATTGGTGTGCGGTCCGTGCGGGGAATAGATGTGGGCGTATACGAAATGCGGTCGTTCCCTCGGCAACCCGGCGATGCCCTGGGCGAGTTCGGGAATCCCCGTGCCGGAGGTGCTGCGCTCGTTCGGCTCGGCTTTAGCGCCCGATTCCGGTTCCTCGGCATCCGCGAACTCGAGCCAGCGCAGCGGAGTCGACGCAAGCAGGACGGATTCGGCTTCCGAGAAGCAAGGCGGATTCGCGCTGAGGCAGACGTCTTCGAAACCGCGACAGCGCGTCGCCTGGAAGCGGAGCGCTTCGAAGTGCACGTAGCGATACCCGAGCTGGCGCAGCCACGCGACGCTGCGGTTGCTCCCCGCGATGATCTCCTTGCTGCTCTGCGTCGCATGGCGAGCCGTGTCGGCTGATGGGCGGACCCGCTGAATCGCCCCATCGGGGCCGGGCTCGTAGAGGGCAGTCATCTCGAGCGTCGACGAGACCGAGAGCAGGGTCTTCGAGTAGTTCGCATGGCTCGCATGAGCGACGTCGAAACCGTGCCCTTCGAGTGCGCGATAGAAATCTCGATTGTCGAAATGGAAGTCGTCGGTGAGCACCGCGCGACCCGGATAGCTGTCGACCACGAACCAGTAGATGTCCGGTCGCCGCACGGATATCCCCGACCAGACGCCTTCGTCCACGAGCGAGTCTGCTTCCTCGCGCACCGCACCGACGCCTGCGGGTGCGCCACTCTGCACGAGCAGCGTGTAGAGCGGGAGCGCGAGCGTCGAAACCGCGAACAGCAACAGGAAGCGCCGAAATCCCACGCGTCCGCCGAATCTCCATGCAAACGCGAGTGCGGTGCAGAGCGCCGCCAGCCAGACGGTCGCCTGGAGAGCGTCATTCGCTCCGCGATTCGCGAGCGCGTCGGCGAGTTCGCCATACGCGAAGAAGACCCAAACGCCCGCAGCGATCGCCGACAGCCTAGCGTTCTTCGGGCGGAGCA
>CAXMSF010000208.1:0-5248 GCA_964196055.1 uncultured Gammaproteobacteria bacterium
TCGACCTGCGCGCGCGGCATCGACGTCGGCTGGCAGAACAACATGATCGAACTGGGCGTGGCGTCGCAGCGCTCGGCCGAAAATGTCTACATCGGGATGTCGTACGGGCATCTCTTCATCAACCTGAGCGCCGGGGCCCGCTTTGCGAGCGAGGTCGTTGGCTCCGACCCGGACGAACAGAGCCTCGCAATCTGCGGGCGGCTGGTTCCCGAAGTCGTCAAGCCCGAGCCGCCGCCGCTGCGGGTCCGTCTGCCGCGCATTGCGAAACAGGTCATCGCCGTGGTCCGCGCGAAGTCGCAAATCCGACGGATGGAAGCGCTGGTCGAGGGCGGCGCGATCGCTGTCGGCCCCGACTCCCTCGCGACCTGGCGAAACATCGATGCGAAACTCGAGGAACTGTACGAAGCCTATGCGCGGCACCTGACGGTTTCGTCCGGGGCCGGGGCGCTGGCGCCGATCCTGCTGCGGATCCTCGCCGGGGATGCCGAACCCGATGACACCCACCACGCCGCGGTGGCGCATCTTTTCGCGGGCGCCGACGGAGTCGAGAGCGCGGACATCGCCGCTGGAGCGAAACGGATCCTCGAAGCGCTGGTCGAGTCCGATGTGGGCGACGACTTTGCGAATGGCAGTGTGGAGGCCGCGGTTGCATGGCTCGAGAGCGCGGCGGCGGGTGAGGCCGGACGCTGCTATGCGGAATACATCGCGCGCCACGGCCATCGCAGTCTGCGCGAACTCGATGTGCGTCAGCCCGAGTGGGCGCACGACCCGAGCCCGCTCATCAAGTCGCTTCAGACCCAGCTGCGTGGGCGCCTGCACGAGGATTCGCGGCTGGAAGTCGGCGCGGCCGAGCCGCCGATTCCCGCCCCCTGGTTCTTGCGTCCGTTTTCTTCGATTGCCCACGCAGCGGTGCGCAATCGCGAGCGCTCGAAATCCCTTCTGGTCGCGACGACGGTGCACTTCAAGCGCGCGTATCGCGCGCTCGCCTCGCAGCTCGTCGCCGAGGGACGCTTGCCCGACGAGGATGCGCTCTATTTCCTGCTGCACGAAGAGATCGCCGAACTCGCGGCGGCTCAAGGCGGAGCAGCGGGAGCACGGGCGGCGGTCTCGAGACGAAAGGCCTTGGTCTACCAGCAGACCCTGGCTTTCCCGGAAGTTTCCGTGGATCTGCCCGAGCCGGAAGCCGAGACCGATGTCGTGCACGACGAACGCGTCGTCGTCGGTAAGCCGGTCAGCAGCGGCTGTGTCGAGGGCCCGGTACGCGTGGTGCTCGAGCTGTCCGACGCGGAAGCACTCGAACCCGGCGAGATCCTCATCGCTCCGATCACCGATGTCGGCTGGACGCCGTACTTCGCGATCATCCGGGGGCTCGTCACGGACGTCGGAAGCGCGGTGTCGCACGGCGCCGTGGTGGCACGGGAATACGGCCTTCCGGCGGTGCTCAACACGCGCAACGCCACGCGCGTGCTCGTGACGGGTGATCGCGTGCGGCTCGATGGTGACCGCGGCACGGTCGAAATCCTCGATTAGCTGCGCGTCGGCACGTCGCTCCGGGTCTTCCACCGCGCCGCGTTGGTGTTTCGCGTCGGTTTCGAGGTGCCTGATCGGACGGATCGAGTAGGCTCTGCCCGACCTGTTCCGCCGAGGATCTGCCATGGTTTCCGAGAATTTCGATCCCGCCCGCTGGCAGGCGGTTCCGGGCTTCGATTTCAGCGACATCACCTATCACCGCTGCGTCGATCTCGGCGTGGTGCGCATCGCGTTCGATCGGCCCGAGGTGCGCAACGCGTTCCGGCCGCACACGGTCGACGAGCTCTACCGCGCGCTCGATCACGCACGTCAGTGGAGCGATGTCGGTTGTGTGCTGCTCACGGGCAACGGGCCCTCGCCGAAGGATGGCGGCTGGGCTTTCTGCTCCGGCGGCGATCAGCGGATCCGCGGCAGAGACGGTTACCAGTATGAAGGCGACGGCGATGGTGATCGCGCTTCACTGGGGCGACTCCACATTCTCGAGGTGCAGCGGCTGATTCGCTTCATGCCCAAGGTGGTGGTGTGCGTTGCCTCGGGCTGGGCCGCCGGAGGTGGGCACAGCCTCCACGTCGTCTGCGATCTGACGATCGCGAGCCGCGAGCACGCGATCTTCAAACAGACCGACGCGGACGTGGCTTCCTATGACGCGGGCTACGGTTCCGCCTATCTCGCCAAGCTGGTTGGGCAGAAGAAGGCGCGTGAGATCTTCTTCGTCGGAGCCGATTACTCGGCCGACGACGCGGCCGCGATGGGGATGGTGAATGCCGTGGTGCCGCACGCGGAACTCGAGAGCTTCGCACTCGACTGGGCGCATGAGATCGTCAGCAAGAGCCCGATGGCGATCCGCATGCTGAAGTATGCGATGAACATGGTTGACGATGGCCTGGTCGGGCAGCAGCTGTTCGCGGGTGAAGCAACCCGCCTCGGCTACATGACCGAAGAGGCGCAAGAGGGTCGCGATTCGTTTCTCGAGAAGCGTCCCAAGGACTTCAAGAAATATCCCTGGCATTATTGAACGGGGCGTCTCCGCCGATCGCGCGGCTTCTCGCTCGCGCCCGAGGCATCCGGTACGTTGAGATCCGTTAGCCCTGGAGGTCGACTCGTGAATCGAATCCGTCGTATGGCATCCGCCCTGCTGATCGTGTCGCTCGCACTCGCGGGCTGTGCCTCGTCGAAGAAGACTCAGGAGCCCCAAGGTGCTCTCGCTCGCATCGTCGAAAGGGGCGTGATCCGGGTCGGGATGACGGGAGAGCAGCCGCCGCTCACGATGATCTCGCGAGATGGCGAATTCCTCGGTCTCGACGTGGCGCTGATGCGGGTGCTCGCCCAGAACATGGGCGTCGAGGCGGAATTCGTGAAGCTGCCGTTCAACAAGCTCCTCGATGCACTCGATGCCCGCGACGTGGACGTGGTGATGTCGGGAATGACGATCACGCCCGCGCGCGTCGAACGGGTCGCCTTCGTCGGCCCGTACTTCACGTCGGGCAAGACGCTGCTCACTCGCACGGCGGAACTCGCTGCGATCGAGATTGCCGAAGACCTGAACCGGCCGGAACTGCGCTTCGCCGCGCTCGCAGGCTCGACGAGCGAGGATTTCGCCCGCCGCATGCTGCCGAATTCGACGATCAAGACCCCCGATCTCCTCGACGAAGCGGTGCAGCTGCTCTTGAGCGGGAAGGTCGATGCGCTGGTCGCGGATCGTGAGACCTGCTCCTTCGCGGCATTGCGCCACCCCGGCGAGGGGCTGATCACTTCCTCGGCGACGTTCACGCTCGAGCCGATGGGGATCGCGGTGCCGCTCGATCAGCCCCACCTCGCGAGCCTGATCCAGAGCTATCTGACGGCGCTCGACGAGAGGGGCGCGATCGAGAAGGCGAAGGCCTTCTGGTTCAAGGATCCGTCCTGGGTCGACAACCTGCGCTGAGCCGACCCGCTCACACCGCCAGGCGCGGGCCGCAACATCCTCTGGCGCGCGCCCCTACTTCTTTCTGCGGCTGTTCATCAAGGCGATGATCGGCGAGGGATCCGCGGGGTGCCACTTGGTTTCCTTCGGGTCCTCGTGCCAGCGGAACGGCAGATGCTCGATGTGCCCGGCTTCCTTCGCGGTGTTGAAGACGTCGAGTGCCGCACGCAGCACGGCCGACTGCGTCTCGCGGTCTCCGACGTCCCCATACGGGCGCCCGAAGGGATGCTCGACGGCGGCGATTCGCGGCATGCCCACGAGCTTCTGATAACGCCAGATCATGTTGAGCGTCACGGTCGGAATGCCTGCAGCTTCGACCACCCGCGCGACCAGTCCCACGGACCGGCAGCAGTCGGGTCAGACGGGGGCGAGGAGGAACAGGTCGACCTCCTCGTTCCTGAGCGCTTCGGCGATCTTCGGTGCGCTCTCCTGTTCGAGTTGGCTCGAGTCGACTCCCTGGAAACCCATGATCGAGTAATGAGTAGCGGCCGAACTTCCGACGACACCTTCGCCGGCCAGTTCGGCTAGACGTGCGAGCGGGAGGGCCACGTTCAAGTCGCGCTCGATGTAGCCCGTGTCGATGTGGAGATGATTGGCTGCGATGTCGCTCGCCGTTGCATCGCCGCGCAAGCTTCGAAAGCCCGAGTCGCCCCGGGTCGGGTTCTGGCGTTCGAATTCCATATCGAAGGGCTCGTCGTCCTTCATCGAAATGCCTGCGGTCGTGAGCAGGGCGACCTTCGACTCGGAGAGCGGCTTTGAAACGGGCGTCCAGGGAATGCCCCCGTAGGCGGGCTCGTCCGGGATCGCCTTCGAAAGCATGTTGCGGAGGAAGCTTCCGGTGAAGCGCCAGGCGTCGACTTCGTGCCGGTCGGAGGGGGTGTTCGATTCAGGGCTCATGGTCACCTCGCAGCTCGTTCGCCGCCTGAATGCGGAGCCCGGATGATACCACGGCGTCGCTCGTGGGATTTCATTTCGACTCTTCTTCTCATATTCTTCGCGCGTGGCCGATCGCGATTCAGACCGGAAGCTCCGAACGGCAATCGGCCTGTGCCTCTTCGCGTCGACCTTCGTCGTCTATTCCTCCGTCGTCCACCACGAATTCCTCAACTACGATGACCTGCATCTGGTCGTCCTCAACCCGAATCTCACCCGGACACCCAGCCTCTCCAACCTGCTCTCGCACTTCTACCCGCCTCAGGCGGGAAACAGCAATTGGTTGCCGCTGTATTGGATCTCACTGCAGCTCGGATTTGCTCTCCACGGATCGAATCCCGCCGCATTCTTGCTCACCAACGTCTTCATTCATGCGACTTCTGCCGTTCTTCTCTTCGCCGCACTGCAAAGGCTCACCGGTGCCGTCTGGCGCAGTGCCTTCGTGGCGGCGGTCTTCGCCCTCCACCCGTTGCACGTGGAGTCGGTGGCCTGGGTGGTGGAGCGCAAGGACGTACTGGCGGGATTCTTCTGGATGCTGGGCCTCCACGCCTATTCCCACTACGTAGAGCGCCCGCGCTCGAAGTCCCGCTATCTCGCCGTCGTGCTCTGCCTCACTCTCGGTCTCCTGTGCAAGTCGACCCTCGTCACCTTTCCGGCCGTCCTGCTCTTGCTCGATGTCTGGCCACTCGATCGTTTGCGCAGCGCAACGCGTCGGGTTCTGCTCGAGAAGATTCCGATGTTCGCGCTCGTGGCGATCGCCAGTGGCGTGACGATCTTCTCCCAGCAATCGGTTGGAAATATCGCGTTGGGTGCCAAGATCGG
>CAXMSF010000209.1:0-4040 GCA_964196055.1 uncultured Gammaproteobacteria bacterium
GTCGCGAATGCGGTCGACGACGAAGCGGATCGGCAGACCGTGTCGGCCGGGTCGCAGGAAATAGGCGTGTAGCGAGTGCAGCGCCCGGTCCTCCGTAATCGTCAGGCCTGCGGCCATTACGGACTGTGCTGCGACGAGCCCGCCGAACAAGCGTCCTTCGCCCTCGCCCGGATCGGCGATGAACAGGTCGCGGTCGAGCGGCTCGAGGGCGAGCTGCTGTTCGATCAGGTGTTTCAGACCCGAGGCGTCTTGGCTCACGGGGGGCATGATCCCGGTTTCCAACTGATTCGCTAGCGGCGTGCCCCGAGAATCACGACATGCTGGTCGATTTGCAGCACCGGCTAGATGCCTATAACATCGTTAGCCGTATTTCACACCGTTCAATTTTTGCTTTCGTCTGCGAGGCCCCGATGAACACTCAACCTGCTGAAACACCTTCAGAAATTCGCCGTCACCGACAGCGGGTCACGGTTCGTCGGCAGATCCTCGCTGCGACCGAGGCGTTGCTCGTGAACGAAGGCTACGAGGCATTTTCGATGCGCCGGCTCGTCGATCGCTGTGGCTATACGGCCCCGACCATCTACCACCACTTCGGCGACAAGGCCGGCCTCATCGACACGCTGCTCGAGGAGCGTTTTCGCGAAATGGGCGAGCGGATCGACCGCGTGCCCGAATTCGAGGATTCAGCCGAGCGTCTGCGGGCGCAACTGCTCGCTTTCGTGGAGTTCGGCCTCGAAAATCCGACCCACTACAGCCTGATGATGGCACCTCGGCCCGCCGACATGTCACCGCCGGAGACCACCGAGCAATCGCACAAGCGCATCGAGTTGACGCTGTCGCGGCTCGCGCGCGAGGAAAGGCTCCGGCTCGATGACATCGAAGAAGCGGTGCAGTGCATCTGGGTGATTTTGCACGGCTTGATTTCGACTCGCGTCAGCTACGCCGATTATCCGTGGACGGACTCCCATATCGAGCAGTCGATCGAAATTCTTCTGCGCGGTCTATTGAAAGAGGCGGGCCCGAGCGACGCAGCTCGGACGTGTGGGAAGGGAGGTGCGTCGTGATGCGGCGAAGCGCATGCACCGCGCTGGCGTTGATCTGGCTGTCGGGCTGCGCCGGCGATGAAGTCGAAGTCGAATCAGCGAAGTTCACGCCGGTGACGGTCGAGCCGGTGCTCGCCATCGACATCGACGAACGCATCGAAGTGCCCGGCCAGTTGATCGCCAAGGACCGTGCCGAGATCGCAGCGGAGGTGGCCGGCCAGGTCACCGGCATCACGCTCGACGAGGGCAACGCCGCGGGGGAAAGTGACGAAGTACTCACGATCGATCCCGCGCGCCGGGGCCTCGAACTGGATCGCGCGCGCGCTGGTGCCGACCAGGCGCGTGCGCAGATGCGCGAGCAGGAACGCGAACTGGCGCGTGTGAAGAAGCTCCGCGGCCAGAAGGTCGCGTCGCAGACCCAGCTCGACGAAGCCGAAACCGAGCAGACGCTCGCGCGATCGCGCATGCGCGCCGCCGAAGCCGAACTCGGCGTCGCCGAACGAGCGCTGGGCGACGCGACCGTGCGCGCGCCCTTTGCGGGCGTGATCGCTCAACGATTCGTGAGTCGCGGCGAGTACGTGAGCCCCGGCCAGAAACTGTTCGAACTCGTATCGCTGAACCCGATCGAGGTCGAATTCCGGCTCACCGAGGCGGATTCCAGCCGCGTGGCACCGGGGCAGACCGTCGCCCTGCGGGTCGCGCCGTATCCCGACGTGATCTTCGAGGGTCGGGTCACAGTGATCTCTCCGGTGATCGACGAGCAGAGCCGCACACTGCGTGTGAAAGCCCAGGTCGACAACAGCGACGGCCGCCTTCGCCCGGGCCTGTTCGCGCGGGTCGACCTCGGCGTTGCGAAGCGCAGCGGCGTGACGATGGTCCCGCAATCGGCGGTGTTGCAACGTGCGGATGGAGCCGTGGTATATCGCGCGACCGACGACGGACGGGTCGAGCGCGTTCTCGTCGAGACGGGGCTGTTCCACGAAGGGATGGTGGAGATCGCGAGCGGAATCACGACCGGCGATCGCATCGTCGTCCGCGGGCATTTCCGCCTCACCGACGGGCAGCCGGTGTCGCTTCGAACGCCAACAGGGGAGGCTGTCGACCTCGGGACGCCGAACGTCGCGTCGAGCCCGCCTTGAGTTCGTTCGACCTCTTCATCCAGCGGCCGGTCCTTACGCTGATGATGACCTTGTCGCTGATCGTGTTCGGCGTGCTGGGGTACACCCAGCTCGGAGTCGAGCAGTTTCCCGACATGGACTTTCCCGTCGTGACCGTGACGGCGCTGCTCGAGGGTGCGAGCCCGGAAGTCGTGGAGCAGGATGTCACCGACATCCTCGAAGAACACATCAACACGATTGCGGGTGTGCGCACTCTGTCGAGCAAGAGCATCAACGGCGCATCGTCGATCAAGGTTGAATTCGAGCTCGGTACCGATATCGACATCGCAGCTCAGGACGTACGCGACAAGGTCGCACGGGCACGTTTCGAACTTCCCCCCGACGTCGAGCCGCCGGTCGTGAACAAGGAAGATTTCGGCGACCAGCCGGTACTGTGGTTCCCGGTGAACTCGAACCGCCCGCTCGTCGAAGTCAGTGAGTGGGTGCGGGACCACATGAAGCCTCGGCTCGAGACGATTCCCGGAGTTGCCTCGGCGGAACTCTTCGGCAATCAGGATCGCGCAATCCGGATCTGGCTCGACGGCGATGCGATGCACGCGCGCGGCCTGTCCGCGGGCGACGTGCTCGTCGCGATCGGGCGCGAACACGTCGAGATTCCTGGTGGCCGTGTCGAAGGTCGGACGCTCGAATATTCGGTCAAGACCGATGCGGAGTTCCGATCGATGGCCGAGCTCGAATCGCTCATCGTCGCCTGGATCGAGGGTGCGCCGATCCGGCTGGGCGATGTCGCACGCGTCGAAGACGGCGCGGCTGACATCGAGACGCTGGCGCAATTCGACGGCATTCCGACCGTCGCGGTCGGCATTCGCAAGCAGTCCGGCGCGAACACCGTGGCGGTCGTGGACGAGGTGTTCCGGCGCCTCGATGCGCTTCGTCCTGAGCTGCCCACCGGTTACTCGCTGAAGGAGAACTCGGGCGCGGCAGATTTCTCACGGCCGATTCGGGAGTCCGTCGACGAGACGATCTTCGCGCTGGTCTTCGGAGCCGCGCTCGCGGTGTTGACGGTGCTGGTGTTTCTAAGGCGCGCGCGTCCCACGATGATCGTCGGAGCGGCGATCCCGATCTCTCTCATCACGACGTTCGGAATGATGTGGCTGTTCGGCTTTACGCTCAACACGATGACGCTGCTCGCGCTCGCTCTCGCGGTGGGGGTGGTGATCGACGACGCGATCGTCGTTCTCGAAAACATCGAGCGACATCGCACGGAGGGCGACGCACCATTCGCCGCTGCGTCGAAGGGCACGCGCGAGATCGCGTTCGCCGCGACCGCGGCCACGATCGCGATCGCGGTGGTGTTCTTGCCGGTGATCTTCGTCGAGGGGATCGTCGGGAGCTTCCTCTCCGAGTTCGGCGCGACCGTCGCATGCGCAGTGATGATCTCACTCTTCGTGGCGCTGACGCTCACGCCGATGCTCGCCGCCCGCATGCCCGAGCCGAAGGAACGCCCTCACGGCGGCTTCTATCACCGATTGGAGACGGCGTTTGCGTGGCTCGAACGCCGCTACGCGCAGATGCTCGGTTGGTGCCTCGGGCACCGTGCACTCACGCTCTGTTCCGCACTCGCGAGCTTCGTTCTGGCGCTCGGCTTGTGCTCACAACTCGGCGCCGAGTTCTTTCCGCCCGCCGACAACGGACTGTTCTTCATGCGCTTCGAGACCGCGGCAGGTACCCCGCTCCGGACGACGCGCGAATACCTGCTGCGAAACGAAGAATGGATCCTCGCGCAGCCTGAACTCGCGGGTGCGTTCTCGGGCGTCGGCACCGGGGGAGGCAACAGCGCGCCGGTTTCGAACCAGGGCATGATCTTCGGGATCCTGAA
>CAXMSF010000210.1:0-29057 GCA_964196055.1 uncultured Gammaproteobacteria bacterium
GCGAACAACTGCTCGGCCGCGATCAGGATGCGCTTTCGGGTTTCTTCTCCGGCCATGATTCCTCGGGCGTGCTCGTAGCGGTCGTGCCGGCCGTACCGGCCGGAAAGGGCACGCTGATCGTTCATACGACCTATTTAAACATACGTTTGAATCATTATCGGAGCAATGGGAGCTAACCTTGAGGGGGAAAACTCCCGGTAATGCACGCGATACCGGGGTGGCGTGTTTCGAGAGGCGTTCAGCCTCCGAGTCGCTGGAAGACCGCTTCCGGGGAGTCGTGAGCCGAGGCTTCGGCCGGGACTTGGGAGATTCGCGCCGCTATCTGCGAGCAGACGCCGTCGGCGGCGTCGATCCCGCGGCTGCCGAGTTCGCCGGGCAGCACGCGCTGGAGCACGACCGAGAGCTGGTCCGCGGTCGCCGCATTCGGGTCGAGTCCGGCCTGCTTCAGCGCGATTCGAACCGTTCCACGCGAGGCGAGCCGATCGAGTTCGGTGGCTGACTCGAGTTCACCACACAGCCATTCGAATGCCGTCGAGGTCGCCATCTAATTCATCGCCTCCGATGTCTTTCCGATCCAACGGCGGAAACTCTCCGGCGGCAGGAAGGTCAAGAAGTACAGCGCCGAAATTCCCACACCCGCGATGCTGAACACGAACAGGTCCAGCGTGAGCAGGTTCGCGTTTGCGACCGGATCGAGGACCATCGGTGGTACCGAGGTGAGCAATATCACGATCGAGAATGCGCCGGCCAGCGTCCACAACAGGAAACGATTGGTGACGAGTGGTTCCGCGAGCCCCAGGTGCAGTCGACGCTTCATCATCCCGTAGTAGATCGCTCCTTCGGCGGCCATCCATGCCGAAGCGATGATTCGTGCCGCGAGGTCGATCCAGAACCAGTTCCACGGAATCGCCGAAGTCGCATAGGCCCCATGCGCACCGTATCCGAAGAGCGCCGCTACGGGGCAGGCGATGATGGCGGCGGCGAGTAGCCCGGCCCAGCGTTCGCGCGGTCGAAAGACGATGCGGATGAACGAAGCGTGGCAGATCACCGCGCCGAGTCCCGAAATCTTGGCGGCCAATAGCAGCTTGCCGGCGATTGCTTGTCCGCCTTCGGAGCGAATCGACCCGGCGGCACCTTCGAGCGGTCCGCCGATGGCTCCTCCGAGCAACAGCGCGCCACCGAGCAGAAGCTCGGGGAGCTGCTTGGTGCGGCGAGCCAGCATGAGCAGGCGCGAGCCGACGATCAGGACGGTCAGGAGATACAGGACACCGGCTAGAGCCTGGGCGATGATGACGGATTTCATGGTTGACCCTCCGGGCGCATTTATCGGGCGGGCGCGGATGCAACCTGAATCGGCTTTGCGGCATTGCTCGCCGCGATACGAAGCTCCGGGAAACTCGACTCGAGTCGCAGCTGCCGTTTGGCGGCGCCGTGGGAAAGATCGACGCTAACCTCGACTGAGGCAATTTGACTCGGAGGCACGGCGTGCCCACCCGAAAGAGCTTCTGCCGCTACTGCCACGCGATGTGCGGGATCGACGTCGATGTCGAGGGCGGTCACGTGGTGCAGGTGCGTGGTGATCGTGAGCACGCGATGACACGCGGATTCACCTGCATCAAGGGACGAAACCTTCCTGATCAGCTCGCGAGCGAAGATCGGCTTCGGGGCGCCTTTGCGCGCGGGCCCGACGGCGCGCTCGCGTCGATCGACCCGGCCGTCGCGCAGGACGAGGTCGCCGCTGTTCTTCGCCGCTGCATCGACGAGCATGGCCCGCGCTCGGTCGCCCTCTACGCGGGGACCGCGGTCTATCAGAGTTCGTTTGCGTTTCCGTTTACGCGCGCGTGGATCGCGGGGCTCGGCTCGCCGTCGTTCTACACCAGTCTCACGATCGACCAGCCCAACAAGATCATCGCGCCGCAGCTTCACGGCTCGTTCATGGGCGGCTTGCAGAGTTTCGACAGCTCGGACGTCTGGATGCTGTTCGGATGCAACCCGCTGGTGTCGATGTACGGCGGCACGGCCGGATTTCCATCCTTCAACCCGACCAAGCGCGTTCGTGATGCGGTTTCGCGCGGCCTCGAGCTGATCGTCGTCGACCCGCGTCGAAGTGAGACCGCGCGCATGGCATCGCTCCACCTCGCGGTCCGGCCGGGTGAGGATTCGGCGCTGCTCGCGGGAATACTGCGTATCATCATCGAGGAGAGCCTCTACGACGCGGTCTTCGTCGAGAGTTTCGTCTCCGGGCTCCCGGAGTTGCGTGAGGCGCTCCGCGGTTTCAGCCGCGATCTGATCGAGCGTCGCACCGGCCTCGCCTGGGCGCAGATCGAAACGGCTGCCCGGCTGTTCGCGCTCGGACCGCGTGGCTTGGCGAGTTCGGGCACCGGGCCGAGCATGGCGCCGCGACCAAATCTCAGTGAATTCCTGATCATGAGCCTCAACACCCTCTGCGGCCGCTACAACCGGGCCGGTGAGGCCGTCGCGAATCCCGGCGTATTGACCGGCACGCGAGAATTCTTCGAGCATGCGATGTCGCCGATGGCCGGTTTCAGGATGGAGCCGCGGAGCAGGATTCGCGGCCTCGGGCCGGTTGCCGGCGAGCTGCCGACTCCCGCGCTCGCCGATGAGATCCTCACACCCGGGGAAGGGCAGGTGCGGGCGCTGATCGTGATCGGGGGCAACCCCGCGCTGTCGTTCCCCGACCAGGAAAAGACCGAGCGGGCATTGTCGGCGCTGGATCTGCTGGTGGTGGTCGATCCCTTCCTGACGGCGACCGCAAGCCTGGCCGACTACGTGATCGGCCCAACCCTGTGCCTCGAACGCCCCGACACCACGCTCTACATGGACACCTGGTACCCGCAGCCCTTTGCGATGTACACCCCCGCGTTGGTCGAGCCGCCGGAAGGCGTGATGGCGGACTGGGAGTTTCTCTGGGGCCTGGCTCGTCGACTCGGAACCAAGATCAATCTGTTCGGCGGCCCCGTCGACATGGACGTATTGCCGAGTAGCGACGACCTGATCGAGATCATCTCGGTCAATTCGCGGGTTCCGCTCGACGAGATCAAACGGCACCCGAGTGGCGCGGTCTTCGAACCGGCGTCCGGGCCCGTTCGGGTGCAGCCCGGCGATCCCGATTCGCGGGCGCGCCTGCTCCTCTACCCGGGCGAAATCGCGCGCGAACTCGACGAACTCATGAACGAGCCGGCGATCGAGGGGGCGGGCTTTGCTCCCGGCGAGAAGTTCACGCACCGTCTGATCAGTCGCCGCCTGCGAGACGTGTTCAACTCGATGGGACGAGAGTTGCCCGCGATCCGCGCGAAGCGGACCACCAACCCGGCCTTCATGAACCCCGAAGATCTCACAGCGCTCGGCGCGTCGAGCGGCGATCTGATCGCGATCACTTCAGGGCACGGTGAGATCCTCGGCGTCGTGGAAGCGGCCGAGGACGTGCCGAGCGGTGTCATCTCGATGGCGCACTCGTGGGGCGATCTGCCGAGTCGCCCCGGCGATGTTCGCGAGATCGGCAGCGCGACCAGCCGGTTGGTCGACGACGCGAGCGATTTCGACCCGATCTCGGGCATGGCGCGTCAGAGCGCCATCCCGGTCAACATCCGGCTCTACGAAGCCGGCTGAACTGGTGCGGCGGCAGCCGGCGAGTCAGCGCGTGGGGCGCATCTCCATCGGGCTCCAGTAGGCCTTCATGCTGGTGATCTTGCCGTCGTCGTCGAAGGTCATGACGTCGATCACGTCGATGTAGCTCTTCTGGTCGTTCATGGTCAGCTCGGCGAGCATCGGCAATGCGCAGTGGTTGCCCGCGACGCAGATCGGCCCGCTGACCTCGACCTGCAGATTCGGTGAGGTGGCGGCGTAGAAGCCACGAACCGCTTCGATGCCCTGGATCGGATTGCCGCCGACCGGATCCTCGACGAAGCAATCGTCGGAGTAGAGCGCGGCGATGCCGTCGGCATCGCTATCGCACATCAACTTCGCGTATCGCTCCATGACGGAGCGGATTTCTTCGGGGCTCGGCATCGTCGTCTTCCTTTCGAATGTCGGGCCGTGCGTGGCCCGGATGATCGTCGTTGGGCGTCGACCGTCAGGCGCGGCCCACGTCGTTGGGAATCCAGGTTCCGTGAAAATCGGCGGGGATGTGGTGATCGAGGTGTGCCTGCGCGATCGGTCCGTCGCCAACATGCTGTGCATCGAGCACGATCAGGCGGCTGGTGTGCGACGCCTGACTGTAGGCGAGGCCAATCAGATAGCCGTCGCCTTCTTCGGCTTCGGGGCTGCGCGGCGCGAACAGGGTCTCGGAGACGAATTCGCCGTCGGGAAACCAGAAGACGTCTTCCTTGCCGGTTTCGAAGTCGATGTGAGCGATTGCAAAGTCGTGGTTGTCGTTTACAGAGAGGCCGTAGAGGTGTCGATTGCGCTCGCCCGCGACACGCCGATCAGTCTGGCCGAACTCGAGCCCGATGTCGCACAGGCGCTGCTTGCTGATTTCGTCGCTGCCGTGCGGAATGCGCACGCGTGTCACCTCGCCGCAGGCCGGCGGCTTGTCGATGTCGGCGACGTTCGTTGCGAGTGCGGACGAATCCGGATACGCCATGAGATCCACCGATACCGCATCGCTTTCGTCGAAGCCGGATGCGAAGTGGATCTGGAAGAACGGATCGACCTTGAAACGCCGGACCTTCGCGGGCTCGTCGATCGGGATCACGATGACCTCGGTACCAGCGTCCGGATTCCACTGGAACAGGTCCGAGAAGCTGCCGATCGACAGGACCGCGCGCCACATCACGAGTTGCATGGGCGACACCAGGAAGACCAGGTGATCGCGGGTGGCCATGAAGTCGTGGAGCATCACCGGGTGTTCCAGCGGGACTTCGACCATGCAGCGCGCGGCGCCGTCCCACGGCAAGGCGTAGACCGCGAAGCTCGTGGTCCGGCCGTAGTTCAGGCCGTGATTGTAGGTCGTGCGGCGCGCCGCGACTGAATGCGGATGTGCGGAGAAGGCGCTCTGGATCACTCCCCCGAAGGAGGTCTCGCCGATCGTTTCGAGTTCGCGGTCGAATGCGGTCGGTTTGGCATTCTCCATCAACGCGTACAGGCCGTCGTGCCACTCGAGCACCGCGGTGTTGCCGGTGTTCTTGAAACGACCGCGGAGGTTGTTCGCGAGCTGCCGCGGCCAGGAGACAGCGGTCTGGAACAGCGCGCGCCCGGCGCGCTCCTCCTCGATGTACCCCGCGCTTCGCAGCAGGCGGTGCGCTCCGGCGACCTTGCCATCGCCGATTCGAAATGCGCTGACTGCGCCGTCACCCTCGAAGACGTGGCCGTAGGGGCTGCCGAAGCGCTGGCTGAGCGCGGGGCCGGTGCGGTAGAGGGTGCCGTTCAATTCGGGCGGTAGCCGCCCTTCGATCTCGAGCGACTCGAAACCGTGCTCGCGAGTCAGGTCGGACCAGTAGGAGGATATCCGGGCACCCATCCGGGCGGGATGGATGTTGCGGCTCCTTCGTAGCGGGGACTGGAAACTCACTCGACGGTCCTCAATGGATTTCGGCGCCGCTCGCTCAACCTATCAGAATGCGGCTTCTCCCCAAAGCCGCCATGTCGAATCGGCGTCGATCCATTGGAATTCACGTTCGCGGCCACTTCCCCGCTTGCCACGTTTTCGCGGCGCTGCCAAGCTACGCGCATGGAAAGAGCCCGACACGCAATCGCAGCCGATCTCCCTGCACTCACGGCCACCCTCGCGAACGCGTTCTTCGACGATCCCCTGACGAGCTGGATCTTTCCCGACCCGGCGGCGCGTCCGCAGCAGCTGCACTCGTGGATGCGACTCACGACTGAAATGGGACTCACGCGTGGGCATCTCTACACCGCGGGCGGCAATCGCGCCGCCGCGATCTGGTCGCCGCCCGACGTGACGCTATTCGATGAGCTCTGGGGAGCGCGTCTCGCTCAGTTGCTCAGGGAAGAACTCGGCGATCGCGCGGGCGAGGTGCTCCAGGGCCTCGCGGGCGCACTCGCATCTCAGCCCGACGACGAACCGCACTTCTACCTGTTTACGCTCGGTACGCACTCCGAGCAGCAAGGCAGTGGTTTCGGTGCGCGGGTCGTCGAGCCCGTGCTCGCGATCTGCGACGAGCAGGGGCTGCCCGCTCACCTCGAATCATCGAACGAACGGAATCTGTCGTTCTACCGGCGCCACGGATTCGAAGTGCTGAGCGAACTCGCCGTGGTCGAAGGTGGGCCGATTCTGCGGCCAATGCGGCGCGAGCCGCAGTCCAGCTGACCGGAGCGCGAGCCGTAGCCCGGCCGACCGGAGCGCGAGCCGCATTTCGCTGGCCCGCATGCGGCCCGCATCCCGGGGCGATCCGGTTCGTCGCTGTTCAGATCTCCTCGATCAGGATGACCTCGGGCGGACCGTCCATCAGCGACATGAACTCCCCGGCCTTTGCTCCGAGGTTCTTGCCGTGCTCCGCGAAGGCTTCGTCGCTGGCGTACTTCTCGTAGACGACGATCGATAGCGGGTCGTCACGACGCTGATGAATGACGTAGGCCAGGGTTCCCGCTTCGTTCGCGAGCGTCGATTCGGCGAGGTCTCGGAGGAATGTCAATGCATTATCGAGCTGGTCTGCTTTCAGTCTTAGGTTTGCAACTACGGACGGCATCGTTCGTCTCCTGCTTGGGTTCGGGTGGGGCTCCATTCTGCCCGACGCCGCCCCGCGATGCCAAGTGCCGGACGTGCCCCTTGGCGCCGGGAGATTCCCGTAGCTAGGTTCCCCCGTCGTGAAACACGAAGTGCGGGCGGTATTCTTCGATCTAGGTGGAACGTTGTTCAGCAACGTCCAGATTCCGCGCGTGTGCACGCCGGCGCTCGTCGCAGCGGCAGACAAGCTCGGCCTGGAGGGCGGGTTGGCCGGAATCGGCAAGGCGTTCGTGGAGGCCACGCAGAAGGTCAATGGGGCCTATATGAAACGCCCCTACTACCTCCACCGCGATCTCTTCGTCGACACTGCGCGGGAGCTTCTCGCCATCCTCGGACGCGACGAAGACCCCGACTTCAACGACTGGTTCTACACCGCTCAGCGGGACTTGATGGTCGATCAGATCGAGCTGCGCGAGGACTGTCTCGATACGCTGGCTGCGCTGCGCGAGCGCGGCTTCCTGCTTTCGGTCGTGTCCAACATCGACCACGATTTTCTCGACCCGATGATCGTCAACTTCGGCATCGAGCCGTACTTCGACCACTTCGTGAGTTCCGAGACCGTGCAATCGTGCAAACCGGACGCCGGTATCTTCCGAGCCGCGCTCGAACGCGTCGACTGCGGCCCTGAAGAGGCCGTCTTCGTCGGGGATTCGCGTGTTCACGACATCCAGGGTGCGAGCGGCGTGGGCATGAGGTCGGTGCTGATCAGCGAGCAGGGCGGCGTGAGCCATCTCGACGACGAGGACTTTCAGGTCGAAGCCGAACACGTCATCGGCAGCCTGTCGGAACTCCTCGAAATCGAGTTGTTGCAACCCGGAGAAAGGTCTTGACGAAGCTCGACGGGAAGATTGCCGTCGTTACCGGCGCGAGCCGTGGCATCGGCAAGGGCATTGCACTCGAGCTGGGCGCTGCGGGTGCCACGGTCTACGTCACGGGCCGTACCGTGGTGGAGGGAGAGTCGGAGTTCCCCGGTACGGTCGGCGCGACCGCGGCCGAAGTGACCGAACTCGGCGGTCACGGCATTGCGGTCCAGTGCGATCACGCCGACGACGCCTCGATCATCGCGCTGTTCGAGCGCGTGAAGCGGGAACAGGGCCGCATCGACATTCTCGTGAACAACGTCTTCACTGCGCCCGAGCAGCGGATCCTCCAGGGCGGCGGCTTCTGGGAGTACCCCATCGGAATCTGGGACGAGCTGATCCATGTCGGTTGCCGCTCGCATTATGTTTCGAGCCACGAAGCCGTACCGATGATGATCGAGCAGAAGGACGGCCTGATCGTCAACATCTCGTCGTTCGCGGGTGCCGCCTACGCGTTCAACCTCGCCTATGGCGTCGGTAAGGCCGCCGTCGATCGCATGGCCAAGGACATGGCCTGGGAACTGCGCGACCACGGCGTCACCTGCGTTTCGATGTGGCCGGGCTGGGTGAGGACCGAGCGCCTTCTCGAACGCGAGAAGGAAGGCACGGTCCCCGTCAGCACCAAGAACGGCGAATCGCCGCGCTTTACGGGCCGCGGCGTGGTCGCGATCGCGACCGACCCGAACCGTATGGAGCGCAGCGGCAAGGTGCAGATCGTGCACGAGATCGCGCGTGAGTACGGCTTCACCGACGTCGATGGCCGGCAACCCGGCTCGCTCGGCGAGCAGATGGGAATGGGTTAGCGCTCAGTCGAGGCCGCGCTTCTTCAATTCCTGCTCGAGGCGCGCGGTATCGCTCTCTTTGGGCTCGGCGAGCAGGCTCTCGTCGAGGTTTCCCTGGGAGTGCTGCAGCATCTTCAAGCCGTCGTAGCTGATATATTTCTCGGGGATCACTTCGAGCACGAGCCGCAGCGGCGAATCGAGTCGCGACTCGAATTCGCGGGCGTTCTTGTCGTCGTGCGGGCTCAGGTGGTCGGCGAACTCCGGGTAGAACCAGGCCTTGGTCTCGCGGTCCTCGTGGATCACGGCGCGGCCCTTGATCGTGACGCTCTTGCCCGGGCCCAGCGTGGTTCCGGTACTCGTGACGACGATCGAGCAGCGCGGATCCCGGCGGATTGCGGAGATGCGGTGGCGATTGGCGCCCGCCGTGAGCCACATCCGCCCGTCCTTCCAGTAGCACGACATGATCACACCCATCGGCCAGCCATCGCGCGTCGACCAGTTGAAGACGCATTCGATCTGGGTCGAAAGCAGCTTTTCGCGCACGTCGTCGTCGACCGGATAGATTGAGACCTTCTCGTAGTTTTGCGGGGTTTCGGGCACGGGTGATTCTCCTGAACCAGTGAAGGGGGCGAGGGCGCTGCTACACGGGCGGGTCTACTCCAACCGGAGCCGCTCGGCAACGGATGATCTGTGTCGATTCCAGCTGTCTTCTTGTCCGGGCCCCGTGCGGCGCTTCAGCGGGCATGCGTGCGTGGTAGAATCCGCCGGGTTCAGCGAGGAGTGGGACATGAGCGCAGCGCAGCGCGCCGGAGATCGGCAGAGCATCTTCATCACCGGCGGCGCGAGTGGGATCGGCCGTGCGACCGCGGTGCTGTTCAGTCAACGCGGTTGGTTCGTCGGCGCCTTCGATGTCGACGAAGCGGGCCTGGCCTCGCTCGCCGCGGAACTCGGCTCGGAGAATTGTCTGACGCGGCGACTCGACGTTGGCGACAAGGCCGACTACGAGCGTGCCATGGCGGAATTTTCGGAGGCCACCAGCGGGCGCCTCGACCTGTTGTTCAACAATGCCGGCATCGGCGCCGGAGGTTGGTTCGAGGAAGTGCCTTACGACGTCGCGATGCGTGTGCTCGAAGTGAATTTCATCGGCGTGATGAACGGCGCGTATCTGGGGGCGCCGTTGCTCGCGCGGACGCCGAACTCGCTCTTCTTCAGCACCTCCTCGTCCGCGGGGATCTTCGGCATGCCGCGCACCGGCATCTACTCGGCGTCGAAATTCGCCGTCAAGGGCTTGACTGAGTCGCTCAGCGTCGAATTTGCGCGCTTCGGTTCGCGTGCGGCGGATGTCCTGCCGGCGTTGATCGACACCCCGATTCTCGACGCGACACTCGACTATTCCGATGGTGAGCGGCCGGGGGTCGCGATGCGCAAGACCGCCACGCCGGACGGGCCGATGCGACTCGTACAGCCGGAAGAGGTCGCGCAGCTCGTGTGGGACGCCTACGAAGGCGATCGTGTTCACTGGTACATCCCGGAAGAAATGGAGAACGTCGAGCGGGGGCGCGCGGGCGGTGTCGAGGGAATGCGCGACCAGTTCAAGAAGACGATGTTCGGCGACGGCTGAGCCTCGAGGAGCCGGCGGAACGAGGAGGACACGGAATGGCGGACCAACTTTCCGAGCTGAAGGCTCGGCTCGATCGACTCGAGGCGACCGAAGCCTGCCGCTGCACCTTCTACGAATACATCCACTATCTCGATGCCGGGCTCCACCCCGAGCTGCTCGAGGTGTTCGCGCCGGAAGCCCTGCTCGAGGTGATGAACTTCCCGCCCAACAGCGGCGAGGATCTCCGTTTCAGCGGTCGCAGCGAAATTGCGACCATGTACGCCGGGGTTTCGATGATGACGACCCGCCACTACTCCGCGAACGTCAGCGTGAATGTGAATGCGGATGCGAGCCGCGCCGACTTGAGTGCGTACTTCCTCGCGGTGATGACCTACGGCCTGATGGGCGGGATCTACGAACTCACGCTCGCGCCGGTCGAGGGCGTCTGGCGAATCGAGTCGATGCGGATCTCGAGCACGACGGGGTGGATGGTCCAGCAGGAGGCCCCGCCCTTCCTCGCCAACCCGCTCGCGGCCGGAACGCTGCGCGGCGGGCGCCCCGCGGTCGTCGGCGCGAATTCCTCCCGCGGCTGACTCCTCGCCATCGCCATCGATGCTCTCTCCGTATCGCGTTCTCGATCTGACCGACGAAGACGGCCTGCTGTGCGGTCAGATTCTCGCGGACCTCGGCGCGGACGTGATCCAGGTCGAGCCACGGGGTGGTTCGAGCGCGCGCCGGTTGGGGCCGCGACGCGCGGGGGCCAAGGCGGGGATCGACGACTCTTTGTTCTGGGCGGCATACAGCCGCAACAAGCGCGGAATCGAGCTCGACCTCGAATCGGACGCGGGGCGCGAGGCGTTGCTGCGGCTGGTTGCGGGATCGGACTTCCTGATCGAATCCGCGCGCCCGGGGCGCATGCGCGAACTCGGCCTCGACCATGATTCGCTCGCGCGCGTCCAGCCCGGGATCATCAGTGTGTCGATCACGCCCTTCGGCGGAACGGGACCCAAGGCCCACTGGCACGGAAGTGATCTCACCCAGGTCGCGGCCTCCGGCTTCGGTTACCTGACGGGCGACGCCGACGGCCCGCCGACACGCGTTCGCGTACCCCAGGCACACGCCCATGCGGGCGTGGACGCCGCGGTCGGCGCGCTGATCGCACATTTCGAGCGCAAGCGCACGGGGGTCGGCCAGCATGTCGACATCTCGCAACAGCAGTCGCTGACCCTGGCGAACATGTTCCGCACACTCGATGCCGCGATCGAAATGGCTCCGGCGCAGCGCGTTGCCGGGGGCCTGCAGGCGGGCGGCGTGTTGCTGCCGACGCGGCATCGTACGCGCGACGGTTGGGTGGTGCTCGGCCCGTCGGTCATCCCATCGACGGGCCACTTCATGACCCGCCTGCTCGAGTGGGTGGCCGAAGCCGGATACTGTGATTCCGCGCTCGCGCACGAAGAGTGGGGGAAGTTTGCGGTTCGGGTCGGCTCGGGAAAGCTGCCGCCCGATGCCTACGACCCCACCCGGCGTGTTCTCGACGCGTTCTTCGCGACGAAGACCAATGCGGAAGTGATGGCGGCGGCCGTTGAGCGCAAACTCCTGATCGCACCGGTCTTCGGGATCGACGAGATCATCGAGAGCGAGCAGTTGGCCGCGCGCGACTACGTCGAGATGGTCGTGGACGGGGCAGGGGAGGCGGTTCGTCATCCGGGGCCCTTCGCGAAGTTCTCCGCCACCCCGATCCGAACCCGGAATTCCGCGCCGCGCCTCGACGAACACTCTCGAGCACTCCGCGGTGAGCCGGAGCGCGCCCCGGTCGCGACGGCAGCGGAGCCTCAGGGACGTCTACCGCTCGCCGGGGTGAAGCTGCTCGACCTGTTCTGGGTGCTCGCGGGACCGACGGGCACGCGGATGCTTGCCGACTACGGGGCGACGGTGGTGCGCGTCGAGTCGCGCAGCCATCCCGACACCCTGCGAGTCAGTCCGCCGTGGCAGTTCACCCAACCCAATCTCGAAGGCTCCGCGGGCTTCCAGTCCGCGAATGCCAACAAGCTCGGCATCACACTCGACCTCGCGTGTGAAGAAGGCCGCGAGGTGATCTTCGATCTGGTCCGCTGGGCCGACGTGGTAACCGAATCGTTCGCGCCCGGCGTGATGGACTCGCTCGGACTCGGCTGGGATGTCCTCCGCGAGGTCAACCCGAATGCGATCGGGGTATCGAGCTGTCTGATGGGCCAGAACGGACCCTGGCGCGACTTCACCGGTTTTGGCCGCCTGGCCGTCGGCGTCGCGGGTTTCCAGCAGCTCGCGAGCTGGCCCGGGCGCCCGCCCGCCGGACCCTTCGGCGCCTACACGGATGCCATCTCGTCGCGCTACAACGCCATCGCGATCCTCGCTGCACTCGAACACCGCGACCGCACCGGGGAGGCACAGACGGTCGATCTGTCGCAGACCGAAGCCGCGTTGCACTTTCTCGCACCGGCCTTCCTGGACTGGACCGTCAACGGGAACGTGCAGGGCCCGGCCGGCAACGACGACCCGGATTGTTTTCCGCACGGGCTGTTTCCGGCAGCCGGAGAAGATCGCTGGGTCGCGATCGCGGTTCGACACGAGCCGGAATGGCGGGCCTTGTGCGCTGCCATGGGGCGCGCGGATCTACTCGAACGGCGCGACGACCGCGACGTCGTCGATGCGGCCATTGCTTCCTTCACCTGCGATCGCCCGGCTTCGGAGGTCGAAGCGACCCTCCAGGCGGCGGGCATCGCCGCGCATGCGGCGCTCGACATGCCCGGCCTGTTCGCCGACTCACAGCTATTGCATCGCGGGCACTTCATCGAAATCGCGCACGACGTTTTTCCATCCACGACGATCGAAAGTTCACGCCTTTCGCTGTCGCGAAGCCCCGCCAAGGTGCCGGAGCGTGCGCTGTCGCTCGGGCGAGACAACACACAGGTTCTCTCCGAGCTGCTCGGCTATTCGGGCGAGCGCATCGCGGAACTCGACGAGCACGGCGTGCTCAGTTAGCCGCCGCCTCAGGCGTCGAAGCGAACGCCCAGCATCTCTTCCGAAACCGCCCAGAGTTGTTTCGCGGCTTCGGGGTCCACGGCGTGCGGCAGAAAACCGCTCGCGCCTGTTTCGGAATCTACGGGCTCGGCGACGCCGCAATCCTCCAGGTAGATCCCGCCGCGGCCATCGAGCTCGGGCGCGGTGGCGGCCCAGCAGGAGGTCGCTGCACCACCCTCGACGGGCTTCCAGACCATGCCGTCGTCGCTCTGTGCGCGGTCCATCAAGTCCTTGATGTCATCGGGAGTCAGGTGGCGCGCGAGCTCGGTCATGATCACGCCTGGATGCACCGCGAAACTCCGCACGCCCTTTGCCTTCAGCCGGCGATCGAGTTCGACCGTGAACAGCACGTTCGCGGATTTCGACTGGCCGTATGCGGGCCATTTGTCGTATTCGCGTCGCTCGTAATGGATGTCGTCGAAGTCGACGCCGCCGAAGCGGTGGCCCGCGGAGCTCAGGTTGACCACACGGGCGGGTGCTCCGGCAACGAGTGCGGGCGCGAGCAGCGCGGTCAGCAGGAAGTGGCCCAGGTGGTTGGTGGCGAACTGCAGCTCCCAGCCCTCGGGCGTGCGATCGAGCGGGCAGGCCATGATGCCCGCGTTGTTGATCAGCAGATTCAGCGAGTCGTGAGACGCGAGCCAGTTCGACGCGAAGCTCCGAACGCTGTCGGGCGACGTCAGATCCAGTTCGCCGATGTCGACGTTCGTATTGCCGGTGGATTCGCGGATCGACGCCGCCACGGCTTCGAGCTTCTCGAGGTCGCGTGCGGCCAATGTGATCGCCGCCCCGCGTGCCGCCAGCGCTCGCGCGGTTTCGGCGCCGAGGCCACCGGAAGTACCGGTGATCACCGCACGCTTGCCTTCCAGCGAGATGCCGTCGAGAACTTCGTCGGTGGTGGATTCGAATCCGAAAGTGTCGCGGTCGACTGCCATGTTGCGCTCCTGGTTGGGGCGGAATGTCGGGTGGTCTTCCGCGATGTCTGGTCCTGCGGCGACGGCTAGCGGGCGTCGAACTCGAGATGGAGGTAGCGAAGGCCGCGCGCGATGAACATCGGGTTGTGGGAGAAGTCGTTCAGGCCGGGCGCGAAGCGAATGTTGTCGAGGCGGTCGAGCAGCGTGTCGAGCGCGACGCAGGCCTCGAGTCGCGCGAGCCCGGCGCCGATGCAATAGTGGTTGCCGTGCCCGAAAGCCATGTGTTCGCGCACATTCGGGCGCTGGGGGTCGATCCGTTCCGGGTCGGGAAAGGCGCGCGGATCGCGATTCGCGGCGCCGAACATCACGCCGACCTTGGTTCCGGCGGGAACCGGGACGCCGGCGATCTCGCAATCTCGCGTGGCCTGTCGGAACATGTTCTGGACCGGCGACTCGAGCCGGAAGATCTCCTCGCAGACGGCTGGGATCAGGGAACGATCGCTCCGGACGGCATCGAGTACGTCGCTCTGCTCGAGCAGGAATCGCCACGTCGCGCCGATCGCCGCAGTACTGGTCTCGTTGCCGGCCAGCATGAACTGCTGGAGGATGCTGCACACCTCGGCGTTGTCGAGCGGCCGATCGCCCGCGAGTTCTGCGCGCAGCAGCACGCCGAGCATGTCGTCCTGCGGATCCGCACGGTACTCCTCGAGCCGACCGTCGAAGTAGCCCTGGCACTCCATGATTTCCTGTGCGCATTGGATGCTGCGCTCATCCGAGGCGAGCCCACCGATGAAGTCCATGAAGGCGTCGGACCACTTCTTGAAGTCACCGATTCGCGACCGCGGCACGCCGAGTTGCTCGGCGATGATCGTGAGCGGCAGCGGAGCGGCAAATTCGTGGACGAGTTCGACGCGCCCGTCGGCGACGAAGGAGTCGATGAGTTCGTGCGCGACTTCCTTGACATGCTCGCGCAGCTTCTCCACCCGGCGAGGTGTGAACGCGCGCGCGACCAGCGAGCGGTAGTTCCCATGCACCGGTGGGTCGGCGGTGATCAGGGTGTTCACGGGCGGATGCCCCTTCGCGATGATCTCGATGGCCGCCATCGGAGGCGCTTTCGTCATCGCGCCCACCGCCGACGAGAAGGTCTCCGGATCGCGCAGTACGGCGACGACGTCCTCGTAACGGCTCACGAGCATCACTTCGAGATTCGTGTCCCAGTGAACCGGAGACTCGTCGCGCAGCAGCTGATAGAGCGCGTAGGGGTTCTCTACGTTCTCGGGCGAGAGTGCGTCGACGTCGGCGAGTTGCACGGCGGCATGATGGCAGCACCGTCGGATTCCAGCAAGCGGCAACGACCGCAGCGGATGGCGTCGTTGCGACTGTGGAGAAACGCGCTAGTCGATGTCGGAATGCGTGTTTCAGAGTCGGCTGAGGCGTTCCAGCGGCGGGCTCCCGAAGTAGATGTCCTCACCCATGATCCGCCCGTCGGCCGAGATCGGCCAGACGGTGAGGATTTGTGTCTCTGCGAGATAGTCGGCTTCGGCGTCGACGGCTTTGCCGCCGACCTGCTCGACACCGGAAGCGGCGATCGCCGCCCCCGGCACTCGTTGTCGCATCAGCCCCTCGGTGACGACGGCATCGCGGTCTACCACGATGCGTTCGATCGCGAACTCGAAGCGGTGACCGCCGCCCGCGATCATCTGGGTGTAGAACTCCTCGACCGCCGCACGGCCCTTCGGTCCGCCTTCGACCGGCACACCCCAGAAGTGGTAGCGAGGTTCGTCTACGAGGGTTGCCATCAGTCGCACGAGGTCGCCGCCGATCTCGGTCCGCATGTGGTCGCGCACCTGCTCGACGGCGGCGCGACAGCGCGGATCGCTTTCCTCGGCCATGCGTCGTTCGAGGGGAGCCCAGCTGCGATCGGGGTCGAATCGTTCGTTCGCGCTCACTGTGTGCCTCCGGGAGATGGTTTGATGGAGTTCCGGTGTCGTTCGAGGTTCTTCTTCATGCCGCGCAGAACGGTGCGGTACATCCTCGCGACTCGTGACTGCGCCTCTTCTTCCGATACGCCATCCGGCTCGAATCGGCAGCTCCATCGCAGACGGCTGCGGTTGCCGCCGGCATCGATGACCTGCATCGTCGCGCTGTAATCGGACACGGGCATCGGTAGACCCTGGATGATCCGATAGTGAATCGTGTGTTCGGCATCGTCGATCGCATCGAGTTGTTCACGGACCGTCGGGATCGGCGGGGCGTCGATCGTGCGGATCATCCCAGGCCCCTCGCCCTCGGTGCTGAAAGTCGGGTTTCCGGGGAGCCACGAAACCTCTCCGAAATCCCGGATGGCGGCCCAGAGCGCGTCCGCGGAAAGGTCGAAATCGCCTTCGGTCTGATATTCGGACATATCGTCTCCGGTCGTCGCTCCGGCTCATTCTACTCAAGTCGAGAATCTCGATCTGTTAAAATCGCCGCGCGTGGATCGAATTTCGGCGATGAAGGAGTCCGGAGATGGTCAAGGTCATGGCGATGATGAAGCGCAAGCCCGGCATCACGCCCGAGGAGTTCGCCCGCTACTGGTTCGAGGAACACGCCCCGCTCGGCTTCGAGTTGCTTCCCGACGACATCCACGTCCGAGGCTACGTGCAGAACTACACCATTCGCAATCCGGGCGATCAGGAGCCGGAATTCGACGGATTGGTGGAGTTTGTGCTGGACGACATGAACGCGTTCCAGCGATGGCTCGCGTTCTTCATGAGCGACGCCGCCAAGCCGATGCGCGACGACGAGAAGAACTTCATGGACTCCGACACCATCAAGGTCCTGGTCATGCGGGAGCGTGTGGTGGTGGAACGCAACTCGGCCGGCGCGTGAGTTCGGGCGAAGCCTCGCGAGGAAGACGATGAAACTCGGACTCTACGGCATCAACTTCGGGCCCTGTGTCGAGCCGAAGACTTCCGCGCGTGTCGCGTGTGCAGCCGAAGCGGCTGGCTTCGACAGCGTCTGGACCGCGGAGCACGTGGTGTTGCCCGATCCGCAGACGCCGGATTCGCCGATTCCCGCACAGACGCCGCTCTTGGATCCGGCGGTTGCGCTCGCGCACGTCGCCGCGCACACCCACACGATCCGGCTCGCGACCGGCATCGTCATTCTGCCGCAGCGCAATCCACTCGTGCTCGCAAAGGAACTGGCAAGTCTCGACGTCGTGTCGGGCGGTCGACTGATCTTCGGCGTCGGCGCGGGCTACCTGCGCTCCGAATTCGAAGCACTCGGAGAATCGTTCGACGACCGCGGTGCGCGGATGGATGAGTGCCTCGATGCGATTCGGGTGATGTGGAGCGCCGAAAAACCGGAATATCGCGGTCGCTTCTTCTCCTTCGGAGACCTCGACGCCCAGCCGCGCCCGCTCCAGCAGCCGCATCCGCCGATCGTCGTCGGCGGATTGAGTGCGCCGGCCCTCCGGCGTGCGGCGCGCCACGGCAACGGCTGGTACGGCTTCGCGCTCGACCACGCCGCCACCGAGGCCGCGGTCTCCGGCCTGCGTACTGCCGAGCGGGAAGTGGAGCGGCCTTCGGAACTCGAGCGACTCGAGATCAGCGTGACGCCCGTGGTCCCGCTCGATGCCGACGCGGTGTCGCGCTACGGCGACCTCGGCGTGGATCGGCTGGTGGTGATCGGGATGGGGGGCAGTGCGGATGAGTTGGTCGAGTTCGTGGAGCGGACGGCCGACGTCGTTCTTTGAGACCGGCTCGACCCCGATCAGTGTCATCCGGTGAGCCGCGCGATCGGTCGGCTTGAAATCGCTTCGTGTCGCTGATCTGACCGGGTATTCCCCCGTATGTCCTGTGATCGGGCCGGCCCTGTTGGATCCGCGCGACGTTGGGGGTGCCCGCCTCCGTGAGTGCGCGGAACAGGAAGCCGCCACCGACGGCCATCAGCGTACGTCCGGCCAGGGCGACACTCCCTTCGGGCAGCCTGGGCAAAGTGAGGGGCGGTGCGGTCTCTTCCTCTTCGAACGCGCCGGGCGGCTCGGGTGGCGAGCTGTCGGGGACTCCGCGGTCCGGGTCGACGACGCTGCCGCTTGCCGTTTCCAGGCGGGCGAGGCGTTCAGCCAGCTCGGCGTGCTCGCGCTCCAACTTCGCGACGCGCTCGGGCAACGCCTGGGATTCGCTGAATCCTTTTTCGGAGCTCCGAGTGGTCATCGATGGCCTCCCCCAGAAGTGAACGGACCTGCCGCTGATCCTGCAACTCTGCACGCCCCGATGGAGGAGGTTGGTGTCATTCGAGTCATGATGCAGGGAGTATGCGAAAGAGTGGTGCCACGGGCTGAACCGGAGGCAGCGTTCACGGCTGACCAGTAGCGGTGACGGCCGTGGCTGGGTATGACACGGGTCATGCTCGCCTTGGGGCTTGCGCGAAATTGCCTGAGAACCCCCTCGACGTGAGGCGTAGAGGGACCTATCCAGAATCCAGCAATTGCCCAGGTGTATCATCAGCGGGTGGCTGCGAGGGCAGGGCGGCAAAGGCGCGCACGTCGAATGCGGCCGAATATCGAGAACGCACAGCCGGTATGTGGGCTAAGCGAGGAGATGAAAGAGATGGGAACCATTGGAATCAGCGGCTGTGCCACGGGAATCGGCGCCGCTTCGCGGAAGGCGCTGGAAAGCGAGGGCCATACCGTGATCGGGATCGATCTCAAAGATGCCGAGGTGATCGGCGACCTCGGCAGCCGCGAGGGGCGTGCACGCGCCATCGAACAGACCCTCGAAAGCTGCAACGGAAAGCTGGACCGGCTTCTGCTCTGCGCGGGCTTGGGCGGGCATGTCGGCAACAATGCCATGGTGGCCTCGGTCAATTATTTCGGCGCCATCGAACTCCTCGACGCCTTCCTGCCGGCGCTCTCCAAAGGCGAATCGCCCGCGGCCCTCGCTGTTTGCTCGAATAGCGCTCAACTCTCGCCCACCCTCGGTGATTCGAGTCTGGCTCTGGCGATGCTGGCCGGTGATGAAGACGAGGCACGCCGATTGGCCGAGGAAGAATCCGGGCAGATGGTCTACATGATCAGCAAGAACGCAATGGGCCAGGCGATTCGGCGCCGAACGCTAGCGTGGGGCGAAGCCGGAGTGAGGCTGAACGGGATTGCGCCGGGTCCGATCGATACGCCGCTCCTGCAGGCTGGACTGGCGACCCCCGGCGACGGCGACATGATTCGGAGCTTCAAGGTTCCGCTGGGCCGCTTCGGTCAGCCCGAGGAGATGGCCGGAATCATCACTTTCATGTTGAGTGAGAAGGCACGCTTCGTACACGGCGCCATCTGGTATGCCGACGGCGGGGCGGATGCCAACGTGCGGCCAGAGCGCTTCTAGCTCGAGTAGGCCGTATGAGTCGCACGATCCTTCGAGCCCAATCGAACCGGGAGGTAGCTCATGGTCAAGCTCGTCTATTGCCTGCGTAAACGCGCCGACATTTCCTCGCAAGAGCTGTATCGCTACTGGCTGAACGATCACGGACCGCTGGTTCGAAAGTTCGCGGAAGCGATCCAGGCGAAGAAGTACGTCCAGAGTCACACCGTTGCGCCGGAGTTGAATCAGGTGTTCCGCGAAAGCCGCGGGCTGGCCGAGCCCTACGACGGAATCACGGAAGTCTGGTGGGAGGATCTCGAAAGCCTGAAGGCGGGCATGGAATCGGAAGCCGGACGCGAGGCGCACCAGGCGTTGATGGAAGACGAGGCGAAGTTCGTCGACTTCAGCCAGACGCGGGTGTTCATGACCGAAGAGCATTCGATCTTCGATCTGTAGCGGTCGAACTTCGTACGGCAGGGCCCTGTGGGCGAGCAGCGTCGCGCTGCCAGCTACCCAGGTCGTCGCTGAGAGGCCGACGCCTGCCCCGCCGACCGAAGCCGGCAACGGGGGCACGAGAGTGTGTGCAACGTCACACTTTCGCAGGGCCGCTCTTCCGATGGGCGGAACGATGCCGCGAGAGATGCTGTCGACGCTGACTGAATACGCTCCACCGCGCACCCTTGCCGCGATGCGCGCGATGGCTCGACTTTCGGGGCGCTTGCAGGCCATGGGGATTCCGGTCGCCGAACTCGAGTCCGCCTCGGGGCTGCCCGCGTTGTGGCTCGACCGCGGCGCCGCGAATCGACCCGCCGCGGTCCTATCGACCGAACTCGATCGCGACGCCTTCGATGAAGCGCTGGAAGTGGTCAGTCGTCTCGCGGCCGGGCGTCCGCTCAGCGTGTTGCCGTATGGCAAGGCGCTCCCGCATCACGAGCGGCTGCGTCTTCGCGAAGGCGACGTCGCGCTGCCGATCTACGAGCCCCTCGATCCGAGTGCTCTGCGATTTCAAGTGAACCGCGCCATTGCGCCACTCGCGGCGCCCGACCGCGGAGCGCATCGCGCACCGGTCGAGCTGGAAATCCTGCTGAAGTTCGGTATGCGCTCGCAGATGTCGCGGGTCTACACGCTGTCGTCGCGTGGCGCTTTCCTGCTGCTCGACCGGCCGCTGCGTCCGGGGCGCCGCGTCGATCTCGAAGTGCCCATGGGCGGTGCCGTTCACCCCTGTGCGTCCGGTCGTGTGACGTTCGTGAATCGCGTGAACGCCCCCGCGCACCCCGACCTGCCCGCGGGTGTCGCGCTCCGCTTCGACCGGGTCGACGCGATCGCCGCCTGCGCGATCGATCACCTCGTCGAACGCCGCCTCCGCGTGCTCGAAATTCGGAACTGACCGTCGGGTTCTCGATTCAGTCGACGCCGAGTGCGTCGCGGGCGGCGACGTAGCCGAAGGTGGTGGCGGGGCCGAGGGTCGCACCCGGACCGGGGTAGGTGCGCCCCATCACGGACGCCGAGCAGTTTCCGGTCGCATAGAGGCCTGGAATGACGTTGCCGCTCTCGTTCAACACACGCGCCTTCGCGTCGACCAGCAAGCCGCCCTTGGTGCCGAGTTCGCCCGGCCAGGTGCGCATCGCGTAGAAGGGCGCCTGGTCGATCGGGCCGAGGTTCGGGTTCGGCTTCTGGTTCAGGTCGCCGTAGTACTGGTCGAAGATGGTGTCGCCGCGGCCGTATTCCGTGTCGACGCCGGTTTTCGCGTACCCGTTCATGTTGGCGACCGTCTCTTCGACGCCGTCTGCGTCGATTCCGAGCTTCTCGGCGAGTTCGCGCAGGCTGTCGGCCTTGATGATCAGACTCATCACGTCCTTCGGCGCAGCCCAGTCCGGCTGCTGCTGGCCCGGCAACAGCGGCCCGACCGGGTACTTGTTGCGGAAGTTCGAGTCGAAGATCAGATAGCTCGGAATCGTCTCGGCCTCGGGAGAGTTCTTCGCGTACATCGCGGCGACCTTGTCGCCGTACGGCGCGGCCTCGTTCACGAAGCGCCGGCCCTTCTTGTTCACGAGCACACTGCCCGGAAGCGAGAGTTCGATCACGAAGAAGCGCGCGCGATCGTCGGCCGGGAACTTCACGGCCGGGCCCCACCAGGCCTCGTCCATCAGGCCGATGGCCGCGCCCGCGTCGATGCCCATGTTGATGATGTCACCGGTGTTGTTCGGGTTGGCGGAGGTCCACTCGGCCTTCGACGGTTGCGGCAGGTACTTTTCGCGCATGGCCTGGTTGGCCTCGAAGCCGCCCGCCGCGAGCACGACCCCCTTCTCGGCGCGGATTCGAATGCGCTTGCCGCCGCGCTCGGCTTCGACGCCGACCACGCGATCGCCCTCGAAGATCAGATCCTTCGCGGGAGTCTCGAGCCAGAGCGGGACGTCGCGATCCATCAGCGATCGCCGCAGCATACCGACGAGCGCATTCCCCATGGCGAGGTTGCGATCGCGTTTCGATTTGAAACGCCACGGGATGTCGAGCAAGTAGCGGAGGAAGAGCCGTGCGAGGGTCCACATCCAGCCCTTGGTGCGTGCCAGCGAGATGCGCGCCTCCGGAATCGTCATCGAGATGCGCCCGACGATCTGCTGCTGTGGAGCACTCTCGCGCATCTTCACGAACTCGTCGCCGAGTTCCTTGCCGTTGATATTCACGGGGTCGAGGCAGCGGCCGCCCGGTGTGCTGCCTTCCACGCGCGGGTAGTAGTCTGCATATTCCATCAGCGGGATGAACTCCGCGCGCGTCTTCTCGCAGAGGTACTCGAGCATCTTCGGGGAGTTCTCGAGGTAGGCGCGGAGTCGGTCGTCGGGGGTCGCATCGCCGACGCAGCCCTTGAAGTATTTCCAGGCGGCTTCGGGGGTGTCCTGCATGCCGGCTTCGCGAGCGAGGTGGTTGCACGGGATCCAGAGCCCGCCGCCCGACATCGCCGATGAGCCGCCATACTGCTCGCCCTTTTCGATCAACAGCACGCTTGCGCCGGCATCGTGACCCGCGAGCCCGGCCGTCATCGCCCCCGCCCCCGAGCCGACGACCAGCAGATCGACGCTGTGGTCCCAACTTCCGCCTGCGTTGTTGCCCGATTCCGTCACTTGCCTGTCCTCCACCCGGATGTTCCCGACAATGGGAGCGCGCCGCGTCCGGAGCCCGACCTGACGGGATTCCGGAAGCAGGCACAGAGATTAGGTCGCCGAGAATATTTGCGCATCAGTACACGCGGCTACGGATGGCTACGGAGCCGTGCGAAGCACGGGCTTTTCGAGGTCGAGCGTCTGCTTTGCGACCGCCTCGATCTGTACCGGGACTCCTCGCGGCACGTGCATCGGGCCGCCGGAGAAGATGCGAAAGCGCAGGTGCCCGTAGTCGCCCACGAGGTGCACGGCTTTGTAGGGCGACGAGACGACTTCCATGTTTCCGCGCCAGCCCGGAAATTGATAGGGCTCCCAGGCGTGGTAGACGATCGATTCGCCGGGCGCGACGGCGGCCGCAACCTTGACCATGATTTCGAAGGAGCCGTGATCGTTGAAGACCCGCACGTGTTCGCCGTCCTCGATGCGGCGTCGCTTCGCATCCTCGACCGACATCCACATCACGGGCTCACCTCGCTGCAAGCGCAGCAGCTCGGGGTGCCCGTGCCAGATCGCGTGAATGCTCCAGCGCGTGTGGCCGCCGGTCAGGAGGATCGGGTACTCGCCCCCCGCCATGGGGAGCGGCTTCCAGCGCGGCAGCATCTCGTCGGCTTCCCGAAACCATTCGTGATCCAAGTAGAATTGCTGGCGGCCCGTCAGGGTGGGCCAGGCGGATTTGCCCTCGAGGTGGACGCGTGACGGCGCGAGACTGCCGCTCTCGTCGATGTCGCTGCCGACGCCACTGAGTGTCGTCCAGCCGCCGATGGACTTGATGGGGATGGCGCCCATTCGGCGCGCCTCGTCCCAGCTCGTCCCTCGGGTGGGTGAGGAGGTCTGCAGGATCGTGTCGATGATTTCCTCCTGCCCGTCGGCGTGATAGCGGCCGTTCTCGAGAAAACTCTCAGCGAAGCCTGCAAGCTCACCCTCGATGCCGCGCGCACGTGCGCGTCGCCCGATTGCCTCGGAGAGCATCGCCATCACCGTCCACTCGCTCTTCGCTTCACCGAGCGGCGGGACCGCACGTTCGCCGACGACGGTGTAGGGAACGAGCGCGATCGCGTACTTGATGCCGCTCTTCTCGTAATAGCCGGCCGCGGGCAGCACCAGGTCCGACTTCATGCCGGTGGTGGAGAGGCGGAAATCGAGCGACACGATCAGGTCGAGCTTCGGCCACAGCACCTGTTCGACGATTTGCGGTGCCGGCCAGCGCCGCAACGGGTTCACGCCCGACATGAAGAGCACGCGCGGCCGATTGCCCGGAGCGGGACGGACCATCACCCATTCCTTTTCCACGGCCTGCTGCATGTACTCGCGGGCCGGGCGGGGCAGGCTTGGATCCTTGTCTGCGTCGGCATCCTGCAGCTCGGCCAGGCCGGCATGGTGGTAGAGGAAGAGATGCGAAGGCACCGTGGCCATCGCGCGCGATCGGGCGGCGATGGCGTTCTCCATCGTGCGCGGTCCGGGCTTCAGTACCCCGAGGACCAGCTTCATCCACCAGGCCGGCTCCGCGCCGGGGAGCAGCGCCATCGCCCCCTCGAAGGGGAGCCAGGCTGCGAAGCGCACGCCGCCGCCCGCTTTGCCCTGCTGGCCACGCAGCGCGGAGAGCAGGATCATGGCGCGTTGCATCAGGTCGGAGTGGTAGGCTTTGTTCGAGCCCCAGGTTGCGTAGATGAGTGTGCGTTTCGAGCGCGCCAGTCGGTTGGAAAGCGCGCGCTGTACACCCGGTGCAATGCCGGTGATCTGCTGCACTCGATCCGGTGTGTAGTCGGCGAGCCGCTCGCGCAGCAGATCCATCACGGGCCGGCACGTCACGCTGCGTCCGTCGTCGGATAGGGCGGCGGCGTACGTTCCCGAGAGCGCGGGAATGAGTTCACCGAGTTCGATCGAGTCGCTGAAGCGCCCCATGCTGCCCGGAGCCCGCACGATTGCTCTGCTTGCTTCATCGTAGACGTAGAAGATGTCCTCTGCGCCGCCCTTGGTGAGGTCGGATTCGCGCAGGTAGCGGCCATTGTCTTCACGAACGAGGAAGGGCAGGTCGGTTTGCTCGCGGACGTAGCCCTCGTCCACAGCGCCGAGTTCGATCAGCGCGCGCGCGAGCCCGAGTGCGAGCGCCGCATCGCTGCCCGGCCTCGGGTTGAGCCAGAGTGAGGCGTGGATCGCGCTGGGCGAGTAGTCGGGCGCGATCGTGATCACCTCGCTGCCGCGATAGCGCGCTTCGTTGATGAAGTGCGCGTCGGGGATGCGCGTCGTGGCGGGGTTGCAGTGCCAGAGCAACAAGGTCTCGGCGCGCATCCAGTCGTCCGCGCTGCCGTCGACGAAGGAAGTGCCCCATGTCTGGAAGGCGCCCATCGCCAGATCGCCTGTGCCCGCGAATCCGTCGAGTGATGTCGCACCGAGCATGGAGAAGAGGCGCATCTCCCCCATCGTGTCCGGGCCCATGTCGGTATTGGAGGTGCCGTTATCGTAGATGATCGTCTCGGCGCCACCGGTGTCGATGGCGTCGAGCATCGCGTCCGCGACGCGATCGAGGGCCTTCGACCAGGAGATGCGCCGCCACTTTCCTGCGCCGCGCGGGCCCACGCGTTCGAGCGGATGCGTGACACGATCCGCTCCGACCATGAGACTGCTGTAGCAGCAGCCCTTCTGGCAGCCGCGCGGGCCGTAGTCGGGGAGTTCGCTGCCATCGCGCTCGTAGACGTCCGCCTGTTCCTCGCGCCAGACGACGCCCTCTTTCACGTAGAGGTCGAACGAGCAGGCGCTGAAGCAATTGGCTCGCAG
This sequence comes from uncultured Gammaproteobacteria bacterium, assembly GCA_964196055.1. GTDB lineage: Bacteria > Myxococcota_A > UBA9160 > UBA9160 > SMWR01 > JAFDEI01. Next base: position 25,192 of record CAXMSF010000210.1, read on the forward strand.
ATGCGTGCCACGCACGACGCGATCCCAGCGCCAGGCTCGGCGGTAGATGTCGTCGATGCTCGAGTAGCCGGGGGCCGCCGTGGGCATTGCCTCGAGCGGGCTCGGGCAGAACATGCGGGAGGAAAGGGCGAGGGTGCCGACCGCGCCGGTGAGGAGGAGCTCGCGCCGGGTGAGATCCATGCGGTCAGCCTAGTGCGGCATGACCCGCCAACGTATGACGAAGATCATTCCGGTGTGGCGTCTCAGCTGCTCAGGTGGCACCGCTGCAGGCCTCGAGCCCGGCTGGCCCGAGGCGCAGGCTCCCCGATGGGCTGCGGTCGGGCTGTGCGGGTCGAGCCGCAAGCGTCGAACTTCGCAGTCGGCCGCGTTCAGGTTTCGCGAATCGGAGCGACGTCGACGCGCGTGTCGCGGTCGACCTGATTCGGCTCGTAATGGGCGTAGCCCCATTTCAAGTGGCCGTAATCTCCGACGAGCTGCGTCACCTTGAAGGGGCTTGGAGCCAGTTCCTGGTGGCTCGTTCCGTTGCGGAACTGATACGGTTCCCAGCCATGATACATGTGCGCCTGCATGGGGCGGATGGCGCCGCTGAGCTTTGCGCGCGCATGGAATTCGGCTAGGTCGTTCCAGACCCGAACTAGATCGTGGTCGCTGATCCCGCGCCGCCCTGCATCGGCGTCGTTCAGGAAGATCACGGGCTCGCCACGCTGAAGGCGAAGCATGAGTTCTTGATCTCGCCACATCGAGTGAATGCTCCAGCGCGTGTGTCCGCCCGTGAGCGTGAACGGATGCTCGCCTCCGGCCGCGGGTGGTTCTTTGTGGGTTGGGAGTTCCTCGCCGAGTTCCAGAAACCACGGGTGGTCGATGTAGAACTGCTGGCGCCCGGTGAGAGTCGGGTAGGGCTGCTTCTTTTCGACGAAATCGCGAAGCGGAACGACCGGTTCCGTCTCGTCGTACTCGGAGAAGATGCCGGCAGTACCACCTTGGGGTCCGAGATTCGCCACCCGTTGCGCTCCACCCGCACTGCGCAACGATGCCAGGTCCATCCCCCTCGACGGACCCGAGACACTCAGGATGAATTCAGTGACCTCTTCCTGCGCATCGGGGCCGAATCGCCCCCGATCGCTGAAGCGTCGGCCGCACTCGACCAGCGAACTCGGTTTGCCGCGGAAGCCCCGAATTTCGTCGACGCCCCGCCGCTCAGCTGCACGCGAGATGTGATCAGCGAGCAGTGAAAAGATCTCCCACTCGGGCTTGGATTCTGCGAGGGGCGGCACCGCTGCATCGGCGAGTGTGACGTAGGGCACGAACGCCGCGAGGTATTTGATCCCGACCTTCTCGTACCAACCCGCAGCGGGCAGCAGGATGTCGGCGAAGCGCGCGCTCTCGCTCATGCGAAAGTTCACGTCGACGATCAGCCGAGCCTGTGCGAACAGGCTGTCGCGAATTCGCCCCCCCATCCGGCTGTGTCGCAGCACGTTCGAACACATCGAAACCACGATTTCGGGCGGCGGAGAATCCCGGGGTGGACTCACCGGGAAGTGCCCCTTCGCCAGCGCCTCTTCGAGGTAGGGCGCAGCGCCGTTCGGCAGCCTCGGGTCGGCGTAATCGGCCGCGCATTCGACCGCCCCCAGGCCACCGTGCACCGCGTGGAAGATCGTGCTCGGGATGAACATCGATTCGAACTCGCCCGTGACGGCGTCCGAGTCGACGAAGGAGCGAGCCAGCGTCCACGCGAGCTGGAGCAAGCCGAGACGCTCCTGCATCGCGGTCAGCCCGAAGCCCTCGAGGCCGAGGAAGGCCCCCGATCGCCAGCCGCCGCCGGCCTTGCCGAGGTTCCCGGTGAGCGACGCGAGCAGGATCTGCGAGCGCTGGATCAGGTCGGAGTGGTAGTTCTTGCACATCCCCCACTGCGACAGGATCAGGGCGGCGGGAGCGCTCGCAAAGCGGCGCGCGAAGCGGCGGATCACATCGGCGTTGACGCCGGTGATCTCCGAAGCCCGCTCGGGTGTGAACTCGGCCAGGCGATCCCGAAGTAGCGAGAACACGCTGCGCACCTCTGCGTGGCTCCCGTCGGCCAACCGCACCCGAACCTGGACATCGAGCGCGGGCCGGGCCCCACTGGGCAGTTCCAGCGTGGCGTCGGGGCTGCCTGCGCTGCCGGGTGCGAGAATCGGCGCAGCCGTGCCTTCGTCCCACAGCACGAAGATTTCGTCGCTGCCGCCGTCGACGAGGTCGGCTTCACGCAGGAAGCGACCGCCGTCCGCGTGCACGAGAAAGGGCAGATCGGTCTGCTCCACCAGGAAGTCGCGCGCGTGCCGATCTTCCTCGACTACGACGTGGCAGGCAGCGAGCGCGAGGGCCGCGTCGGTGCCCGGCCGCGGCGACAACCAGAGGTCCGAATGGATCGCACTCTGGCAGTAGTCGGGCGTGATCGCGACGACCTCCGCGCCCCGATAGCGCGCCTCGTGGATGAAGTGTGCATCCGGAATTCGCGTCGCTGCCGGGTTGAAGCCCCAGAGCACCAGGTAGCGCGATCGAAACCAGTCGTCTGAGCTTCCGTCGATGTGCGGACAACCGAGTGTGATCGTTCCGCCTACTGCGAGGTCACCGATCTGGCCCATCGTGTCCGTCATCGGTATGCCGAGCAGACCGAAGAAGCGCAGAGCCGCGGCGGTGTTCGCGCCGAGGTCGACGTTCGGGCCGAGTTCCAGGATCGCGCCCTCGCCTCCGCGGCGTGCCAGCGTCTCGACGAGCACATCGGCGATCTCGCCGAGCGCTTCGTCCCAAGACACACGCTTCCACTGCCCCGCTCCACGTTTCCCGACCCGTCGCAGCGGATGCTGCAACCGGCTCGGGCCGAGCAGCAGGTCGCTGCAGCTCGCGCCTTTCTGGCAGCCGCGCGGGTTGAAGTCGGGCACGCTCGCGTTCGATGCCCGGTAGGGCGCCGATTGCTCTTCGCGCCACACCATCCCGCCCTTCACGTAGAGGTTCCAGGCGCACGACGACACACAGTTGGCGTTCGTGTGCGAGCCGCGCACGACCTTTTCCCAGCGCCAACGATCGCGGTAGACGTCTTGCCAGCCGTGATAGTCGGAGCCGGCACCAGCGTTCGTCGCGCTCACTCCCGCGGTGGCTTCGTGCCCGAGCGGGGCATCCAGGCTCAGCTTGGCGAGTACGAGCACCGCCGCCCCGCTCGCGCTGGCTTCCAGGAATTCTCGTCGCGATAGTCTCGTCAAGAGGCTCGCCTTCGGAGAGAGCGTTGCAACGCCCCCGAGCCGCGGTTATGACGCAGGTCATGCACGGCCGGCTTTGACGGACGGTCACGACGTGCTTCGACGTGCGCAGCGGTGTCCACGCTGTGCCCATGCCAAATCGAGCCGGCGGAGGACCTGCCGTTGTTCCGCGCACGTCTCGCGCTGCGAGAATGTGTCGCGGGCCACTCCTTCAGTGACCGTCGGCGGTTTCGGCTCGTCCCTGGAGGGTTCGATCTCGCGGAAGTGGATGGAGCAGGAGGGGCCGGCGGAGGCCGCGGCGATTCTCGTGTCGATCGGGAGCGTCACCACTCTCGCGGAGCGCGGCGTCGTTCTCTGCGAGGGCCATCAGGCGGGGCGTTCGGTCCTGACTGCGAGTCATTCCAAAATTCGAAGGCATGACATGACTAACATCATACCGACGCGGATGCGGAGCCGTTCCGGGTTGCGATCAAAGGAAGCCTCGACGCTTGTAGTGATTCGGCCTTCCAGCCGAGACACGCCCGCGGCCGAGTGTGTTCCGAACCGATCTCCCGCGCACCGATGCGGTCGGGAGGTCTCGAGGAGAGCGCCGTGGCGGAAACGGATTCGAATTGGGCGGACCGGTATCGCGAG
>CAXMSF010000211.1:0-14747 GCA_964196055.1 uncultured Gammaproteobacteria bacterium
GTGACGACCGCGTATCCCGCGAGCAGCCCCGAGCGATGCCTCGTCGAGATCGTGGGGTTCACGCGTCGATCGCGCGACGCAAGCGCCGCTCCAGCTGTTGCATGACGCGCGCTTCGTCATCCCGCTCGTGATCGTGGCCGATCAAATGCAGGATGCCGTGAACCAGCAGCTTGGCGACTTCCGAATCGAGACCACGGTGTGCTACGCGAGCCTGCCGTGCAGCGGTCTCGAGGCTGATCACGACATCGCCAAGCAGGTTTCCGGCGAGTTCGACGTGTTCACCCTCGAGTTGCGAAAAAGACAGCACGTCGGTCGGCCCCGCCTTGCTGCGGTACCTCCGATTCAGGTCTGAAATCGTCGCATCGTCGACGAGCGCGATCGACAGCTCCGCGTCGAAACGTTCGAGTTCGCGCAGCACTCGCACCGCCCGCGAACGTAGCAGGCGACGATCGACGCCCGGCAGCTCGGCGCCCGACTCCGGTCCGGCGATCAGAACCGTCACTGCTGCGAGTTCTCGTCGTCCCCATCTCGTGCGTGGCCCCGCGCGCGGACGGCTCGCCGCTCGTAGGCCCGGATGATCGACTGCACCAGTGGATGGCGCACGACGTCGGCATCGGTGAATTCCATGAAGGCGATGCCTTCGATCTCCCGCAACATCTCCGCCGCCTCGATCAGACCACTGCGTTTCGGGGATGGGAGGTCGACCTGCGTGACGTCGCCGGTGACAACCGCCTTGGAGTCGAAACCGAGTCGGGTCAGGAACATCTTCATCTGCTCGCTGGTTGTGTTCTGAGCCTCGTCGAGAATCACGAACGCGTCGTTGAGCGTACGCCCGCGCATGAAGGCCAGCGGTGCGACCTCGATCACCCCGCGCTCCATCAATTGGCTCGCCTTCTCGAAGGGCATCATGTCCGAGAGCGCGTCGTAGAGCGGGCGCAGATAGGGGTCGACCTTGTCCGCCATGGTTCCGGGCAGGAAACCCAGCCGTTCACCCGCCTCGACTGCGGGGCGAGTCAGCACTACGCGTGATACCTCGTTCCGGTTGAGGGCCGCGATGGCGAGCGCCATCGCGAGGTAGGTCTTCCCCGTACCGGCGGGGCCGAGTGCGAAGACGAGATCGAATGCGCTGATCTTTTCGATGTAACGCCGCTGCGACAGGTTCTTCGCAGCAATGCGCTTCCGCGATCCCACCGCCGAGAGTACGTTCTCGTACACATCCTCGAGATCGACGTCGGGCTTCTGGATCACCGTGCGGACCGCCTGCCGCACGTCGCGTTCGCGCAGGCGGCTACCACCTCGAACCTGACCATACAGCGCTTCGAGGATCTTGCGCGCGTGACCGACATTGTCGGGCGAACCCACCAGGCGCACTTCGTTGCCGCGGGCGCGCGCGTCGATCCCGAGCTCCTGCTCGAGGATGCGCAGAGTGTGGTCTCCGTCTCCGTAGAGAACGGACGCCGTGTGGTTGTCGTCGAAGACGAGGGTCTGGCGGGTGGTGGATTCGTTTCGGGCCAGGGGGGTCCTTTCGCGAGAGCTTTCACATGAGCGAGAAGCTCCGGAGATCTCGCGGATCTGTGGCCGCGCGCGGTCGATTCAGCGTTGCGATCGATTCAGCGTTCGGGCGCCAGCAGCACCGCACCGTCCACACGCTTGGCGTAATAGTAGGGGCGCCCCTGTTCGGACGCCAATTGCTCGGGCGGGAGAATCCCCTGGTCGGAGAGTTCGAAAAGGCGGTCGGGCCAATGCCCCCGTCCGAGCCGATAGGCATCGAGCGCGTGGCTGACGCGAAGGGTCGCGTAGTTGTCGCGTACAAGATCGAGCACCGATGCGGAAATCTCGCCAGCAGCCTGTCGTTGCGGATGCACGCTCCTCGAGTGCGCGGCAAACGTCACTGCTCCGAGCAGAAGTAGAGGAATCAACGTCGCGGCCCAGCCGCGCGCGTCCGCGCGTGGCAACACTTTCGGCCGCGGCCGCCTGCTCTTCTGCTGACTGCCGGTATCGAGCGAAACGATCACACCTGCCTCGCACAAGGCGGCCAGGGCACGCGTCGCGTCGAAACTCCCGAGGCGCGACAGATCGACCACGCGGCGAACCTTGAGGCGCCCGTCGACCAAGCCGTAGACGCGCTTGGCATACTCGAGGCGTCGACCCATCTGAGCGTCCGGTCGATCGCGGAAGGTCTCGAAGCTCTCCACGCGCTCGAATACCATTTCTTCCGAGGAGACGAGGTCGGCGAAGGTCTGCCACTCGTCGACCATGCGCAGACCGTCCATCAGGATCTGCTCGGCACCGAGCAGGGTCTCCAACGGGCGGTTGTGGAATACCTGCTGATTGCGGAAGTCGAACGAACCGTCGGACCAGCGCAGAACCTCGAAAATGGTCTCGAGGGTGAGCAGATCCTCGATCTGCGCGAGGTCGCCCTCTCCGATCCAGCCACGCGCAACTGCGAGGCGCGGGAGGCTCTGCCCAGAAGGCTCGCACTCTGCGTGCAGCGCGTCGAGCTGGGCACGCGTCAGACAGCCGCAGCGCACCAGCATGTCGCCCAGCGACTCGTGGGCACGCGAATCGGCGTGTGCCGCAGAGACCACCGCACCGTGGTCGAAGCGGAGCTGAACCCGAAGGCCATCCGCACCGGTAAATTCCAGCACGCCGGTCTTTCGCTGCTGGCCGATCAATTGAAATATGTCGGCAATCCCGAAATCCTGCAGATTCCCGCGTAGCGCAACCGACATCGTCAGGCATTCCTCCGGGTCGCCAGCGACAACAGCACGACGACGAAATAGCCCAGCAGCGAAATCGCCGCGATCAGGATCGATGCGAGCGGTGCAGTCGCTCCGGCCACCATCGGGTCGGGCACCACGCCGTTACGCCAGATCAAGGCCATCAGCGCGAGCACCGCGAAGATGCTGCCGAACAGACAGCGCAGGGGTCGCTTCGCGAGCAGGCCCGCCACTCCCGGGATCAGAAACGCCGCTGCAACCGCCCAGCGTTCGACGCGTTCGCCGCGGCTTTGTAGTTCGGCGATCCGCGCGAGGCGCAGCTCGCGATCAGTCGTCTCGCTCGGCTGGAACAGCTGCGTGCAGCCGGCGCAAACGCTGCGACCACGGCTCTCGGGGCCGCAACGAGTGCAAATCGTATGGCCGCAGCGGTTGCAACGATGAGACCGGGAGATTCGCCCACCGAGGGCACCGAACACGACGAAGATCGCTGCAAACAGACTCACCGCGAAGACGCTGTCGGAGCCGAGCCGTCCGGGTGCGAACTGCAGACGGATCTCCTTCGCCAACCGGTCACTGTGAATCGAGCGCAGGATGCGTTCCCAGATGAGTGAGGTACCGAGCGGTTGATCGACGACGAATCCCACCGGCTCGGCGCCCTGGAGCGCGGTCAACTCGGCTACCAGCGCGCCATCGAGATGCTGGGCCTCGGCGAGCGCGTTGGACAGCTGGTCCATCTGGAAGGCGCGCCCGTGGGCCTGCGACAGGTTGAAGAGCACCACCGGGTCCGGCCGCAGCTCGACCGAGCGTTGATAGAGAGCGACCGCGGACTCCATCTGCCCGAGGTTGAGCCGAACGTTGGCGGCGTTGTTCGCGACCACCGGATCATCCGGCGCCTGCTGGAGCAGGTTCTGATAATGGGCGTCCGCCTCGCCGAGCGTTCCGGCGCGACGTGCGCGCATCGCCAACGCACGAGCCGCCAACGGATCGGAGGCAGCCGCTGCCTCGAGGCGTACCTGATCGACCGGATGTGTGAAGCCCTGCGCAGTCGAGATCGCGGCCTCCGCGACGGGGTCTGCGAAGAACGCCTCGAGCGTACCGCCCGCGAGTTGCAGCACTGGATACGCGCCGAGAATGAAGAGCGATGCTGCGAGAAAGACCGTCAGACGCTGACGAAGGTCGCCGTAATAGCAGCCGACCGCGCTGAGCGCCGCACAGAGCCCGAGCAGCCCCTCCCCGAACGCCACCGGCGCGAGCAGCAGCGATGTGAGCAATGCCACGCGGGCGAAGCGCGGCGCCTTTCCGGGCAAGAGGTCACCGAGATCGTGAGCCGCATGCGGCAGCGCGGCGCCGCCGACCAGCGCAATGCACCAGATGCCCGCGAGAACGAAGCAGAGCCCCAGAATGAACAGCAACGAGCCACCGAACCACAACGAAGCCTCGAGGTGCCTCGGGATCGCCGTGAGTGCAGCAAGCGCAGCGCGCAGCGCAACCATCGGCGCGTCGCCCTGAAGCCAAATCTCTCGCGCTAGCTCCGCTCGCCCCGCGGGGAGGTCCGGCGCGAGCCGAACCGCCAGCCGTGCGTTCTCGAGGCGGTCTCCGCCCAGCGAGCCGGCCAGCACCGAGCGCGCCGCGGCATCGAGATTCCAGATACCGAATTCCAGCGAGGCACGCCGGGTCAGGGCCACGCGCTCGTCCAGCGAATCCGCCGGCGTCGTCCAAGCCCTTTCGATGCGTTCGAGACCGCTCTCGCTGACCGGAGGAGGGGCGACAGCCATGGCGAGCGTCGCGCGAGTGTCGGCGGGAGCGCTTTCCGGCACCGAAACGCCCGCTCCGGGCACCTCGTTGCCCCCCACGAGTGCCGCATCGACGTACTCGGAGCCGTCCACTGCCGCAGCGGGGGCCGAGACCACCGCCACGATCACCACGAAGAAAGCGGTCCACCACGAGCGCCTGGGAGTCACACGAATCCCCTCCAAAAACCACGGACTCCCCTTCTCCTTCGGCCGTTCTTGCTGTCGCCTGAACCTTGGATGTCCCCGCCAGATGGTCGACACGGGAGGCCGCGCCGAGTATGCTCCGGCCCCGATCGAAGCGGAGGAGTCTCTTGGCTCAGCACAAATCAGCAAAGAAGCGCGCGCGCCAGTCCGTCAAGCGGCGCGCTCGAAATCGCGGCATCCGCAACGCGGTCCGCACCCGTGTCAAGGCGTTCCGCGCCGGCAACGAGGCAGCCGAAGACACCACGGCATCGCTGCGATCGGCCGAAGGATTGATCCGTCGCGCCGCGAGCAAAGGCGTGATCCCGAAGAAGCGCGCCTCACGTCAGGTATCCCGCCTGGCCAAGCAGGCCAACCGCGCCGCGAGCAGCTAGGCGCAGGAAACGCGCAGCCGAAACGCGCGAAGCGCGTTGAATGCGACGCGGAACCCAGGCCGCACGACGGTCGAGGCGCGAGCTAGGCGCTCAGGCCGATCACGAGTCGTTCGAGCGCCATGTCGGCACTGAGCGCTCCCGCGCCTTTGAGCGCGATGTCGGTTTCGTGGATCGCGTTCAAGCAGAATCGCAATCGGCGCGGTGCGTAACGTCCCGCCTGCCGCTCGAGTTTCTTCACCACGAACGGCGGCCCGGGCGCATTGCCGCCGGTACGCACGCGCAACAGCTTGCGAAAGTGCGTCGCTAGCGCGGCGAGGAGCTGCGGCGGTACGGCCCCCGCGCCGAGGACCTTCGCGAGCACGACGAGAGCGTCGGCGCTTCGGCCCTCGCCGATCGCGTCGGTGAGATCCCAAATCGGCTCGTCCGCGACGTCGCAGGTTCCCGCGGCCACTTGATCGCGCGTGAGCTTGCCGCCGGGCTCGATCAGAAGCAGGGCCTTCTCGATTTCGCGACGTAACAGCAGCAGCTGAGGGCCGACCCTCTCGGCAAGCAACTCCGCAGCACCCTTTCCCAGCAGGACGCCCTGTCGCTTGGCCTCCTCGCGCACGAAGGCAAGCGTTTCGCGACCGGGCTTCGGCGGGTCGCAGCGCACCTCGGCCGCCGGATCGCGAAAGGCCTTGAACCAGCGCGAGCGTCGATCGACCTTCGCAGCCGCAACGACGAGTACCGTCTCCGCACTGCTCGCGAGCGTCGGGACCGCCTCCGCGAGCGCCTCGGTGAGCGCCTTGCCGCCACCGCGCGCGGCCTCCGGTTCGCGCAACACCACCAACCGCCGGTCCGCCATCACGGGGAGCGTGCCCAGAGCATCGAGCAGCGCCGCGGGTCGCGCCGACTCGCCCGCGAGTCGATCGAGGTTGAAGTCCTCACTTCCTGGAACGAGGACCGCCTGCCGCAGAGCCTCGAGCGCCTCATCGCGGAGCAGCGCTTCCTCGCCGACGATCAGGTAGGCGGGCCGGATCCTCCCGGAGGCGAGCTCGGCCACGAGTTCGCCCGGCTTCATCGCGAAGCGGTCTCGAAGAGGCTCTCGTGGATACGTTTGGCCAGCACCGCCGCTATCTGCCGCAGGGCCTCGTCGCGGTTCTTGCGGGTCGCTTCGATGTCCGCGCTCGCGAGGTAGTACTCCGACGCGCGGAGCGAGCGCTTCCCAATCACGATCTCCTGCCCATCCGCGCGCCTGGCCTCGAGTTCGAGTTCGAGCAGGAGCTGGTATTCCAGGCTGAAGACGACGGATGAAAAGCTTCGGCCGACCGACTTGACCTTGCTGACCGCACCGCCGAGCACCAGGTCGGCCGCCGCTGGATCATCGACGACACGGACGGCTCCGCGCCGGAGGAATTCTCGGCGCAGCGCCTCGGCGACTACGTACTCGACGCCGGGTACGAAGGAATCATTCTCCGGTGTCTCGATCGCCACGGTCCGGATGCCGTCGAATCCGGCGCTATAGCCGACCAGCGAATAGCCGCAGCCGCTGCCGGCTGCGAGGAGCAACAGCAGAATCGCCGCGAACCGCCTCACGGCGGCCAGGTATACCACAGGACCGGGGGCTTCGGCGCGTGCGGATTGGGCGCGGCGAGGAGCCGCTTTTCAGCGGCGCCCACGAGCGGGCGCCGGCGTATCAGTCGATCTTCAGCAGGCTCTTGGCCACCGAGAGCACGCGGTTTGCCTGGATCGGCTTCGTCAAATACTCGTTCGCTCCCAGGCTCATCGCCCGCTCGCGGTCTTCCTTCGCGCCTTCGGTGGTGATGACGCAGATCGGGATTTCCTTGAGGTTGTCGTCGCTGCGAATGAGACTGATCAGCTTCAGACCGTCCATCACCGGCATGTTGATGTCGATCAGAGCGAGGTCGTAGTGATCGCTCGAGATCTTCCTCAAGCCGTCCATCCCATCCTGTGCTTCCGAAATTTCGACGTCCTTCAAACGTCGGAGCGCAAAGACGAGCAACTGCCGCATCGTCGGACTGTCTTCAACAATCAAGATTTGTCGCCGGTCCATCTTCAACCCCTGGTGTCGCGATCGTGTCGCGGCTAGCGATTCACTTCGTCAACAGATCAATGAAACCCTGAATCGTGTTCAACTTGCGTTCGGACTGGGAATAGAGGCGCGCCGCAAACAATGCGGTCGCAGCGTGCCCTCCCAGAACGCTGAAGAGTTCATGATCGAGTTCCGAGAACCCATTCTTTTGCTGGAGAAGGCTGTAGATCGCAATCGCTCCGATCGGGCTGTTCTGCACCGATAGCGGGATGCTGACGATCGGCTGAGCGAGATCGTCCGAACGGTCGGTCTGCCAGCACACGGGTTCGGACGACTCCAGCGACTTGCCGATGGCCCCGCTCCCCACGACACAACCGGGGAACTCCGACGGAGGCACACCCTCCGAAGCAGCAACGCCGAGTTCGCCGGTGGATTCATCGAGGATATAGACGGCGAACACCTCAGCGCCGACCAGATTGATCACGATCTCGATGATGATTCTCAGCACCTCGTCCAGGTCGAGCGTCGAGTGCAACTGGTAACTCGCGACATAGAGGTTGGCGAGGTTGTTGTTCTCTTCCTCGATCTCGAGGTAGCGGTCGGCGAACTGCTGGTTCTCTTCCTCCACCTGATGGAGTCGCTCGCGAACCGTCTGGTATTCCTGCTCCAGACTCTCGATTCTCCCGAGCAGCTCACCGCGAAGCTTGCCCCAGTCTTCCGGAGTGCGCGCGGCGCTCTGCTGCCTGTCTTCGATCCGGAGAAGCTCCTCTCGGAGGCGTTCGTTTTCACGAAGAATCTCCTTCGTGAATTGCGCTCCCCGGTTGAACAGGGACAGGAATTCCTCCCCTTTCGCGAAAAGATTGCCCCGATCGCCGCTCATACTGATCCCTTTCGGCTCGCCGTCCGAGCCTTCTTCCTGCCTGTCCCCGATTCGATCGCCGTCGCGATGTCCGTCAGGGGAAGCACTTGATCCACGACTCCCGTCCTGATCGCCTGCGCAGGCATTCCAAAAATCACCGCCGTGTCCTCCGACTCGGCGATCACATTGCCGCCCGCCTCGCTCACAGCAGTCACTCCCTTGCGCCCGTCGTCTCCCATTCCAGTCAGCACGACAGCGAGCACGTCGCTCCCGAAACACTTGGCCGCGGATTGGAACAGTCGATCTACGGATGGCGTGTACTTGTCGCGGTCGCCCTGTTTGACGACCCGCGTCACGACCTCCGCGCCGACCGTCTCGAGCTCGAGGTGGCTGCCACCGGGAGCCACCAGGATCGTCCCAGGTTGCGGCTGCTCCCCACCCTTCGCCTCGACGGCGTGCAGCGGGGTCAGTCGGTCCAGCCGCTCGGCAAAGCCGCACGTAAAGCCCTCGGGCATGTGCTGTGCGACCAGGAACGAACACGGCGGGGCCTCCGGGAACGCACCGAAGACCTGCATCAACGCAGCGGGACCACCAGTCGATGATCCGATCACTACGATTTTCGGCGAATTCGAGCGCGTACTGCCTCGCTGCCGACTGACGGCAGCCGGCATCGTGCGCAGCCGCTCTCGTACCTTCTCGATCCGGAGTTCCCGGATCGCATGCACCTTGCGAATCAGCTCCTGCTCGATGTCGATCAGTTCCGGCGCGGCGTGCGGTTTGGGCTTTGCGATGAAATCGACAGCGCCGAGTTCGAGCGCCTTGAAGACGTCGTCCTCGCCGGAGCGACCGCTGATCACCATGACCGGTGTCGGCCGTTTGGACATCACGATCCGAAGGAAGGTGAATCCGTCCATCTTCGGCATCTCGAGGTCGAGCGTGATCAGATCCGGAAGGAGTTCGAAGGTCTTGCGCAGTGCCTCTTCGCCGTCGCGTGCAACCCCGACCACCTCGACCAACGGTGAGGCCGCGAGCATCCGGGTGATCGCCTGACGGCTGAATGCCGAATCATCGATCACGAGCACGCGAATCAACCCGAGAGAGGTCATTCCGTGTCCTCCTTCGGACTGCTCGCCGATATCGCGGCACTCGCCGCGACGTGCCATCGATCCGGAACCGGCGAGCCGATGAGCGGACGGCGATACACGAGATCGTTGCGCAGGTGCCGAAGTTCGAAGGAATTCGACAGATTGATGAGTGACTCGGAATGACCCAGCAGCAGATGGCCTCCCGGCCGTGTCTTCTCGTAGAAGGTCTGGATCACTCGGCGCTTGTTCTCCGGATCGAAGTAGATGATCACATTGCGGCAGAGAATCACGTCCATCGCGCCGAGTAGCGAAATCTTCGAGCGGTCGAAAAGGTTCAGATGGATGAAATCGACGTGCTTCTTGACGTCGTCCGAGATGCGCCAGAGCCCGTCCTTCTCCGAGAAGTAGCGTTGCCGCAGCGAAGGCTCGGTCTCGCGGAACGAGGCTTCGCGGTAGAGGCCCTGACGCGCCTTCCGCAGCATCCTCGTCGATATGTCCGAGGCGTAGACATGAAGGTCCGCGCCCGGAACCAGGCCCGCCTCCATCGCAAGGATCACGATGCTGTAGGGCTCCTCGCCGCTCGAGCAGCCTGCGGACCAGACGGTGATCGGCCCGCGCCCGCTGCTCTGCCGCGCCACCTGGAGTTCTGCGAAAATCTCGCCGATGAGAGCGCGAAGCTGATTGCGCTCACGGAAGAAGTAGGTCTCGTTGGTCGTCAACTCGTCGATCAGGTGCGCGAATTCCTCGTCTTGAGGCGTCGCGTTGCGGATGCGATAGTGGTATGCGGCAAAGCTGTTGACCTCGAGCGCACGCAGCCGACGGGCGAGGCGTTTCTCGAGCAGGAACCTCGCGTCCGGCCCGAAATGCAGCCCGCAGTGTCGACGCAAGAGATCGGAGAACATCCGAAACTCGGCGTCGGTGAGCTTCAGCTCACTATGGAGGTCACCCAGACTCATTCCCACTCAGCCCCCGAGCCTGTCGAGTGCGCGCAGCATCGCATCGCGCACGAAATCGTCCTGTTCCGTTTCGAGTCGCCGCAGCAGCGAAGGCACCGCCTTTGCAACCGAACGGTCGGCGAGCACCTGGATCGTCTCGGCGCGAACCGTCCAATCCGGGTGCGAAACCAGTGGGAGCAATGACTCGAGGATCGACGCCTCGGTCGTGGTTCCCAGACACCGAACGGCTTCGAGAACCACCTCGGGCTCGGGCCGCTCGAGAATCCGCAGCACCGGCTCGACCGTGTCCCCGCCCAGGCCGCGAAATGCTTCGATTGCGGCGATCGCAACGACGGCTTCGTCGAAAAGCGCCGAATCGACGATCCGAAGAACCTGCGATCGTTGCTCCGCATCGCTCGCGGTCATCAGACGAACACCCAAGGCTCGAACCGCCGCCGAGCGCACGTTCCGGTCTTCGTCGTCGGAGAGGCACTGCAACACATCGATGACTTCGTCGCTCCCGGAAGCACCGAGCGCGTTGGCGGCTGCGATCCGGACGATCGATGCTTCGTCTCCGAGCGCGAGGCGCAACGACTCGGCCGCGGTTCCCGGGTCGAGGTGCGCCAACGCATCCACGGCCGCACGGCGAACCTGCGAGCTCGGATCCTTGAGCAGGAATTCGATTACCTGCGCATCGCGATGCCGGCCAATCCGACCGATGACCTGCGCGATTGCAAGACGAACACTCTTGGCGGCGCCTTCGAGGCTCGACGTCAACATTGCGATCGCCTGCTCGGTGACGGCTTCGGAATCAGCCGACCGACCGGGCTTTGCGAGCTCGATCATTGATTCAGTGATCAACCCGATTTCCTCTTCGGACTCGAAATCGTCTTCCTGAGCTGCGCTCTCGAGACGACGAACGAGCAAGGGCAGCGCGGCGACGAGCCCGCGCAGACCGATCGACTTCGCTGCCGCACACCGGATCTCGGGCGAGGGCGAATCCAGCGCGGCGATCAGGCGCGCGGCGCTCTGCTCTCCCCGCATGCGGCCAAAGAGCAGGCATGCGTCGCGCTGAGCGCTGTCGTCGAGCTCGGACCAATGCGCGTCGATTGCGACCTCTGCAACCTCACCGAGCATTTCGAGGTTCGCGAGCGCAACCACCGACAGCGCCTCGTCCTGAGCCTCGAGCAACATCGGGACCACCGCGGCCTCCGACCGGACGAGTCCGAGGAATTGCACCAGCATCAAGCGAACCGGAAGGGTCGCGTCCGGAAGTCTCAGAATCGCGTTCTCGACCACCTGCGGCGCAGACAGCGCGGCGTCGCGGATCCGCTCCACCAGTCGATCCGACTCGGCGCCATCCACGCGAGACAACAGCCTCAGAAGCGATCCGATGGCGGCTTCGCAAACCGAGCGAGCGTTGGCGGCGAGCGCCTTCGTGAGCACCGAGACCGCTTCGTCGTCATCCGCGCGACCCAACAACGCCAGGCCTGCGGGCCGCAGCATAGGATCCTCGAGCACAGACCCGAGATCGCGCGCGAAGACCGGTGCCTCGATGGCAGCCAGCGCGTGCAACGCAGAGAATCGAACCAGCTGATCTTCGCTTACGCAGACCGCGATTTCAGCGAGGGAAGCTGCAGCTGCCGCACCGCCGATCGCACCCAGCGCATCGGCGATGGCTGCGCGAACGTTCGCATCCGGATCTTCCCGTCGAGAGATGAGTTCCTGAATTGCCCGCTCGTCGCCGATTCCCGCCAGCGTGTCTACGACCAGCTTGCGAACATCCGAATCGTCGCTCGCCATTGCGCGGAGGAGCTGCGGCACGGCCGCGGCACCGCACTCGACGAGCGCTTCGACTCCGGAATTCCGGCGCCCGGTGTTCTCGCCGTCGCCCAGCGCGGCAATCAGCGCAACGACCACACTCTCTCTGTCGGGGCATACCACGAGCCGCTCGACGGCCGACTTCCGGACTCTCCAACTCGTGTCACCGATGCGCTCGACGAGGTGAATGATCGCTTCGTCGGTCGGCAGAACCGACACACGCTCGACGGCCAGCCGGCGTACCTCTTCATCCTCCCCCGTGAGATCGCGCAGTACACTCTCCCGATCCCGGTCGTCGAATTCGAGCGTCATTGCGTTCTCCTCAAACTGGCCACACGAAGCAGCTCTTCGCCGAGGAAGTCCCGCTGTTCGCGCACACGCGCTTCGATGCGCTGCGAGAACAACGTACGGCCTTCTGCGAGTTCGGCATCCATCGCCATGACGACGTTGTCCTCGGAGACTGCGGCGTCAAACTTCTCCTGGTTGTAGAGGATGATGTCCGACACCACGATCCGGGCGAGGCGCTCCGCCTTCGCTATTTCGGCTTCGCTGACGGGCATGGCTGCCGCGGCCTGCTGACTCGGCTGCGGATCCGGAGGCGCCTCGACAACCGCCACCGGCACCACACTGGGCGCGGGCGGATCCGGAATCGGATCGGGCGGTGCAATCGTTTCGGGCGGCGCAATCGTTTCCGGCGAACTCGCCATCCGATTCTCGAGCGATGCGCCGCTCGCCGAGTAAGGAAGCTCCTGCGGAACCTCCGGCATCGGCGCAGCTCCCGATAGGGAAATCCCGAATTCGCGCAGAATCGGCCACAGCGCGTTGGGAAGCTGGGGACGTTCGAGGTAGGCATCCGCTCCGTAGAGTTCCGTCGGGCTGCGGCGGTAGCGCGTCCTGTCATGAATCGCACCAACGAGCACGACGTGGATCGAGCGCAGGCTCTCATTGCGCTTCAGAACTTCGCAGACCTGGAAGCCGTACATCTTGGGCAACGCCGCATCGATGATGGCGGTGCACGGCAGGGTTCTCTGGATCGTCAACATGGCTTCGACGCCGTCGTGCACGAGAATCGGCTGGAGTCCCCAGGCGGCGAGCGCACTCGCGGTGGCCTTGCCCTCCTCGATCACCGGGTCCGCGACGAGCACGAGCCTGCTGCGGTCGTGCCCCTCTTCCGACGTAGGCGCGGTCGGCACAGGAGTCGCCTCGCTAGACGCGTGCACCGGGGCAGCGAGCGCCGGACCGGGCTGCGGCGCCGCCGGCGCCCGAGCCGCCGGCACCGCCTCTGCTTCCGGAGGGCGCACACGGAATACAGCCTCGCAACGGGAGCAGCGGAGCCGCGCGCCTTCCGGACGCAACTTGCCCTTCTCGACGCGATAGCGGGCCGAACATTTCGGGCAGGCGGCAATCATGCCCTGCTCCTTTCGATATTCGAGAATTCGTCTTCCATCCAGCTCATCGACAACTCAGCCATCCATTCTTCATATTCGGAACCGGTGTACATCCTCACGGAGCCCTTCGGCTTCGCGAACGAGGCCCTTGGTCGCTTCGTCCATCCGTTTGGCCGACACCTCGTTGGACTGTGTCCTCGAGGAGACCTCTTCGAGAAACTCGACCACCGATCGGCACGCCGCGCTCTGCTCCTGGAGCGAGCTGTTGATCTGCTCCACCGCGTCGCGAACTCCATCGACACTCTCGCGGATCCGGCCCGAACCGCGGGCCTGTTCTTCGGTCGTACCGCGCACCTGATGGGCCACCTCGCGCATCGCAATCGAACCGTGATAGACCACCTGATTGCCCTTTTCCTGCTCGGACGCCGCCGAGCGGATCTCGTCGACCCCGGTGCGCACCCGCTCCATCAGTTCCGCGACGTGGGATGCGGCCTTGGCCTGTTCGCGAACCGCGCCCACGATGCTCGCGATCCGGGTTCCACTATCGCGCGATGCGCGCGTGATCTCTTCCAGGGAAACACCGGCTTCTGCCGAGAGGTCAACACCCGAGGCCACGGAGCGCGTTCCTTTCTCGATGGCACCGATCGCGTTCCCGCTTTCGTCCTGCACCGCAGAGATCAGGTTCCCGATCTCCTTGGTGGACGCAAGCACCCGGTCCGCGAGATCCTTGATCTCATCCGCGACGACCGAGAATGCGCGGCCATGCTCGCCTGCCTGTGCGGCAATGATCGCGGCGTTCAGGGCCAGCAGATTGGTCTCGTCGGCGACGTCGTCGATCACATCGACGATCGCGCCGATCTCCTTGGTGCGTCTACCCAGACTCTTGATCACCTGCTCGGCAGTTTCAGTCGCTTCGCGGATTTCGTTCATGCCCTCGATCGTCTGGCGGACCTTGGCCTGGCCGCTCTCAGCACTCTTGACGACTTCGTCGCTGAGACGCGCGGTCTCCTCGGCACTCGTGTCCACTTCGCGCATCGAGCTCGCCATCTCCTCCATGCTCGTCGACGTGTCGACGGCCGCGTGTGAAAGCGCCTCGGTGTTCTCGGAGACCTGCTTCACGCTCGCAACCATCTGTTCGATCGACGTCGACACCTCGCTCACCTTGCTGGAGAGGACCGACGCGGTGTCGTTGAGCTCCTCGCCGGCTGCACCGAGTTCGAGGATCGTGCTCGAGGACTCTTCGACGGAGACATTCAAAGCCTGCGATGAATCGGCAATGCCCTTTACCTGGCTGTCGATCGCCTCCATCGAACGAGCCGCCTCGCGAATGCCCGTCACCTGGGAGGCCGTGACGGTGGCAACGCTTTCCGAGATCGCCGCCATCTCGGCAGCCGTCCCCTCGACCCGATCCGCAGCAGCGGCAACGCGACTCACGGTCGTGCGCAACGACTCACCCATGATCGCGAAAGAGCGAGAGAGGTCTCCCAGCTCATCCTCGGATTCGAAGACGGCACCGACGCTCAGATCCCCCGATGCCAT
>CAXMSF010000212.1:0-15557 GCA_964196055.1 uncultured Gammaproteobacteria bacterium
AGCTTCTGGTTGATGGACTCGCGCTCGGCCAGGAGTTCATCGAGCTCGGCCTGGCCGCACACGCTTCGCAGCGTCGTCTGTGCGAGCTGAGAGGTTCCGTAGAGGTAGTTCTCGACCTGGATCACGGCCTTCTCCGGATGCAGCACCCGGAAATACAGCACCGCGTTCACCTTGACGGACACGTTGTCGCGAGTGATCACTTCTTGCGACGGCACGTCCATCACGATCTCGCGCAGGCTGATCTTCACCATGCGATCGACACCGGGGATGATCCAACGCAGACCTGCCTGCTTTACGCCCGCGTAGCGGCCGAATCGGAAGACGACCCCGCGCTCGTACTCGGCGAGCACTCGGATGCCTAGAAAGATCAAAGCCGCCGGAATCCCGATGGCAATCATTACTGCGATACCCATATCGTCCCCTCTATTCGTTCCAGCGCCGGTGATCCGGCCTCAACTCGGCCGAGCGCGTCGCACCCGCAGCCGCATGCCTTCGACGGCCGTCAACTCGACGACGTCGCCCTCAGATACTTCCCCATCTGCGTCCGCCGTCCAGTACTCGCCGCGCACGAATACCTTCCCGTCGGGTGAAAACGCCGTTGATGCCGTTCCCCGACTGCCGAGCATCTCCTCGACGCCCGAGATCGGTTCCGCCAGGAAGCTGCGACCGACCGCGTACAACACCACCCCCGCGACGACCGCGAAACCCACCACGGTCGGCAGCAGGACCGACCAGAACGAGACTGTGAGATCGCTGACCTCGGGCATGTCGAACAACATCATACCTCCCAGCAGAAAACACAAAATACCGCCCGCAAACAGCAAGCCGAAGGACGTCACGAACAACTCGGTGATCATCAGCACCATTCCGAGCAGGATCAGCATCAGCCCCACCCAGGAGAACGGCAGGATCTGGAACGCGATCGCTGCGAGCACCAGACAGATCGCACCCGCAATCCCGGGTAGTAGCATGCCGGGTTGTTGAAACTCGATATAGAGGCCCAGCATGCCGGCCATCACCAGAATCATCGCGACATCCGGGCTGGCGAGATAATTGAACAGCCGCGTCAACGGCGGCATCTCGATCTTGCGGATTTCGGCACCCGCGAGATCCAACTGACGCTCGCCGGTGCTCGTTCGAACGGTCATGCCGTCGATTCTGGTGAGCAAATCGGCGCGGTCTTCCGCGACGAGATCGATGACACCGAGTTCGAGGGCCTCATCCTGCGCGACGGCCTCGGCCGTACGCACCGACGACAGCGCCCACTCGACGTTGCGATCGCGTTCCTTCGCGATCGACTCGATGAACGCCATCGTAAACTTCTCGGCCTTCTCCATCGAGACGTCGGTCCGCTCCTCGTCGTCTCCTCGCTCGCCACCGCCACCGGAGACGCTCACAGGCGACGCTGCGCCGATGCTCGTTCCGGGTGCCATCGCGGCCACATGCCCCGCAAGCGTGATGAAGGTGCCCGCCGACGCCGCCCAGGCGCCGCGCGGCGACACGAAGACCACCACCGGAACGCTGGAATTCAGGATCGCCTGAATGATGTCCTTGGTGGACGCGAGCAGGCCACCAGGCGTGTCGAGCTCGATCAACAGCGCCTCTGCGTCCTCGCTCTCGCTCTGCTCGATCGCGTGCTGGATATAGTCCGACGACGCGGGATTGATGGACCCCGAGATCGTGACGACGTTCACGTGGCTCGCGAATGCGGGCGGCGCCACCAGCCCAAGCGCGAGCAGCGAGTACGCTAGAGCGCCCAGAAGCAGCCGATTCATCCCTTGCCCGCGCGGAGTTTTTCCATTCGATCCAACAATTGGGCTGCTACATCGGATTTGCTCATCGGTGGCAGCTCCTCGATCTCGCCGGCCGGCCAGACGAACACCACGACGTTGTCGTCGGCGTCGAAGCCCGCCCCCTGCCGTGTGATGTCGTTCGCAACGATCAGGTCGCAGCCCTTGCGTGAGAGCTTTCGACGCGCGGCCTCGATCAGGTTGTGGCTCTCGGCCGCGAAACCGACCACGATCCGATCGCCCTTGACGCGGCAGACTTCAGCCAGGATGTCCGCGTTCTGGACCAGGTCGAGCGTGACCCCCCTCCCCTCCGGAAGGTTCTCCTTCTTGATCTTCCGCTGCTCAGCCGCGGCCGGCCGAAAGTCCGCCACGGCGGCGGCCTTGACCACGATCGTCGCGCGATCCAACTCGGAAAAGACCGCGTCGCGCATCTCGCTTGCGCTCTCGACATCGACCCTTCGGACGCCCGGTGGTGTCTCGACCGCACTCGGCCCGGCCACCAGGATCACCTCGGCGCCACGCCGCGCTGCCTCGCGCGCAATCGCGAAGCCCATCTTGCCGGACGAGCGATTACCGAGGTATCGGACCGCGTCCACCGCTTCGCGTGTGCCACCGGCGGTGACGAGTACGACCTCCCCGGCCAGGCCCTCGGTGCCGAACGCGAGCGCTGCCGCGTTGGCGATCGCGAGCGGGTCGGACATGCGCCCCTCGCCGTCCCAACCACAAGCGAGTTCACCGCTGTCGGGCCCGATACAACTCACGCCACGGGCGCGCAGGATTTCGAGATTCTGCTGTGTCGCCGCATGCCGCCACATGTTCACGTTCATCGCGGGTGCGACCAGAATCGGTGCGCGGGTCGCGAGCGCGAGGGTCGAGACCGGGTCGTCGGCCAACCCGTGCGCAAGCTTCGCGAGCGTATTCGCAGTCGCGGGTGCGACGATCAGGAGTTCGGCCCAATCCGCGAGCGCGATGTGACCGATCTCGCTCTCCTGAGTGAGGTCGAACAATTCGGTCGCGACGCGTTCGCCCGACAGCGTCTGGAGCACGAGGGGCGTCACGAACTCACGCGCCGCAGGCGTCATCGCACAACGCACCACACAGCCGGCGCGGGTCAGTGCCCGGACCAACTCAGGGGCCTTGTAAGCTGCGATCCCGCCGGTGACGGCGAGTAGAACGCGCCGCTGATTCATCTTTCCTCTGGAAAATCGCTTTGACGCTGCGAAGTTAGCGCCCGACACGAAAACGTCGAGCAGGCTGCTCCGCAATCCCTCAATCAGCCAGCAATGCCCGGCCGACCTCGAGCCGCCGCGCCAGCCGCTCCGGATCGGGCGCTTCCGCGTAGATTCGCAGCAACGACTCGGTTCCCGAGCGTCGGAGCATCAGGAATCCGTCCTCGAGTGCGAGGTGAAGCCCGTCCCCGCGCGTGACGCGCTCGACACGGGCGCCGTCGAAGCGCTCCGGCGGTGCCGCCGAGAACCTCGCGAGTGCGGCCTTCGCCGAGTCGTCGCCAGGGGCTGCGAGCCGTCCGCAGACACCCGCCCCGTAGCGTTTCCGGAGCCCGGCCAGTCGCTCCGAAAGGGAAGGCCCGCCGGCGGCGAGCATCTCCGCGAACAACAGGCCCGCGAGGGTGCCATCCTTGTCGCATCCGAAGCGCGCGAGTGAAAAACCGCCGCTCTCTTCACCCGCAGCGTCGACCGAGCCCGACTCGAGTGCGCGCGAGAGGTGTTTGAAGCCGATCGGATGTCGTTCGACACGCAAGCCATGGGCGGCCGCGACCCGCTCCACCAGGGACCCGATCGCGAGCGAGATCGCGATCCCGCGCTCGATCCTGCCCCTCGCGGCGAGGTGGTCGACCAGGAGCGCCAGCGCATCCGTCGCGTGTAGGCAATGCCCGTCGCCGGCGACGACGGCGAAGCGATCGGCGTCGCCGTCGGTCGCGATCCCGAGAACACAGCCCGACTGGTCGCGAATCGCAGCACGCAGAAGAGCCAGCCGGGAATCAGCCGGATCGGGCGCCGCACCGCCGAATTCCGCGTCCGGTTCGGCGCGCAAGGTCCGAACCTCGACCCCCGATTCACGCAACGCCCGATCGAGCACGCCCGCACCGGCCGCGTGCATCGCGTCGTAGACGACCCGCAGCCCGGAGTTCCGAAGCGACGCACGGTCGATCGCGCCGAGCAGGTGCTCGAGATAGGGCGCGATCACCTCGCTGGATTCGATCGCGGGCACGGCCGTCGTTTCCGACTCCAGCTCGTCCGCAGCTCGGGAGGCGAACTCGGCCGACAGCGACTCGATCCGCCGACTCGCGGCATCGTCGAGAATCCCGCCGTGTGCCCCGAAGACCTTCATGCCCGCGTACTCGGCCGGGTTGTGGCTCGCGGTAAAGACGATCGCCGCCGCCGCATCGCGCGATCGCATCGCGTGAACCGCCGCCGGCGTCGGCACGGCTCCGCGTACGACGGTCGCGCCGAAACCCCGCGCAGCGAGAATCCGCGCTGCAATCACAACGAACTCCGCACCGCCGGGACGCGTGTCGTGGGCCAATACCACCCTGCCGCCGCCCACCTCTTCGGACAACCACGCCGCGACCCCGCACACCGCGCTGCGCACGCGCGCGGGCGTGAACTCCACATCGCGGATGCCGCGCCAGCCACTGGTCCCGAAGCGGATCGGGGAGCCGCCCGCGTCAGTCGCAGGGTCGGACGGATTCGCCACCGCGTTACCCCTGCTGCAATTCTTCCTTGAGTTTCAGGGCGACCAGCGGCGGGACGAACTCACTCACATCGCGACCGAAACGCACCAGCTCCTTCAAGCGCGAGGAACTCACGTACAGGTATTCCTGACTCGCCATGAGGAAGACCGTCTCGATCTCCGGGTACAGGTGCTTGTTCATCAGTGCCATTTCGAATTCGTATTCGAAGTCCGACATCGCGCGAACGCCGCGGATGATGACGTTCGACCCGATCTCGCGCGCATAGTCGGTCGTGAGACCGGTGAATGACGTCACTTCGACGGAATCCATTCCGACGAGCGCACTCTCGAGGAATTCGATGCGCGTCTCGGGACTGAAGGTCTCGTTCTTCGCAACGTTCACCGCCACGGACACGACGAGCCGATCGAAGATCCGGTCCGCCCGGTGAATGATGTCCAGGTGACCATTCGTAACGGGGTCGAAGCTTGCGGGTATCAACGCGAGCGATTTGTCGTGCGGCTCATTCATGTCGCGACCGATCCTCCGGGCTGCGATTCCGACTGCTCCGACCCTCTCGCCGGCAGCTGGAATTGCGTGATCATGGTGTCGCCGTATCGGCGTTCGTCCACCGGCACGAGTCCGGTCACAGCAGGGAGAGGATGACTCCGACTGCGCTCGAGCACCACCACCCCCTCGGGTGCGAGCAGGTCGAACTGCGCGACGGCCTCGAGGACCGGGCCGGCTGCGCCCGCGGCGTAGGGAGGGTCGAGCAGAACCAGATCGAAGCGATCGCCCGCTCGCGCCAACCGCCCAACAGCCGCAACCGCGTCTCCTCCCATCACCCGCGAACAGTCGGTCAGTTCGAGAGCGTCGAGATTCGCCTGCAGCACGGCGCGCACCGAGCGGGAGCGTTCGACACTCACGAGCGAACCGGCGCCGCGCGACAGCGCCTCGATCCCGAGTGCGCCGCTTCCGGCGAAGAGGTCGAGCACCCTGGCGCCGTCGAGGTCCCCGAGTCGGGCAAAGAGGGACTCTCGAACACGATCGGCCGTGGGGCGTACGCCGGACTTCGGTGACCGCAGCTTTCGCCCGCCGAACAGCCCCCCGGTTACCCTCAAACCCACTACTCGCTCCCCTTCCCTCTTCAAAGATCGATCGATCTTCGGGGTAATGGCCCCAACACCGCATCGAGTGAACACGTCCCTGCTATTTACCGTGCGGTAAGCCGATCGGCCACCTCGCCATCGCCGAGGTCCCGTTTCGCCCCACCGCGCGAACGGCAAAACGTGCGGCGTGTCACAATTCGGAATTACACTGATTGCTGTCGACGACACCGCAGAGCGTGAATTGTGTATATATTCGGCTTGCTCGACCACCCGCCCGCCTATACAATCCGCTGCGTTGGTCGTACCTGTGAACGCAGGTCGACGCTGTATTCGGTAACAAACCAACTACTCGACTTCCCAACACAGTCCGCCGACGAAGCACCGGCGACTTCGCTTTCCGAGGAGAACGCGAGGGCGGGGGGATCGAGTCAGCCAAGAAGGGTGATGGAAACCATGGCCACAGCTGCAGTGGAAAGACTCAAGCGGAAGCTCCCCGATCGAATCTCCCAGGTTCGAGGCGACCGGTCGCAACGACAGTTCGCTCGCGACCTCGGTGTATTCCAGCAAAACGTGAACCGCTACGAGAGCGGAACCACACCGCACACGGACTTCCTGATCACGCTCGCGATCAAGGAGCAGGTTTCGGTCGACTGGTTGCTGCTCGGAAAGGGCAAGATGCGCCGCAATCGCTGACCTCATCGAAGCGACGAACGCAAGAAGGTCCGGCTCCCGCCGGGCCTTCTTGCGTTCCAACTGCCGACGCGATGCACATAGCGCCTCCCGACCCGATTTCGGGCCTGCGCGTCGCCCGGATAGTGGAAGTCGACTACCCATCTCGCGTCGCTATGCAAAGATCGTCATCGCGCAACTCGGAACTCGAAGGTCTGTGACGACGGCGGGTTCCGGATCCCCTGCCCCGAGAGGCACGCTTCTTGCTCCTCTAGGCTTCAACGCGACGAACTCGCGGACGGGGTAACGAAGCATGCACGTACTCGCGCTCTTGACACTGGTGCTTTCGGCAGCCGACCACTGGACCACCTACCTCTGCCTCCGCAGCCCGCTCGACGGGTGGGAAATCACCGAAGCCAACCCGCTCGCGAACTGGCTGTTCGAAGCGGCGGGGCTCGTACCCGGATTGTGGATCGACAGTGCGGTGACGCTCGTCGCGGTCGCTTTCCTGCTTTCCACTCGACACCTCTCCGAGAGCGCCAAGGTCGGCTTCTTCAGCCTGATCGCAGCCTGGACCGGAATTGCGGTGATCAACAATCTGAAAGCGATCTCGATCATCGGTCTGTCGCTCACCGGATCCGCATAGGACCACGCCATGCAACGCAGACTCGCAAGCGTCCTGATCAGCATGGGCCTGTTCGCCCTGTCGTGCGAAGTTCCGACGACGCACGGCCTGCCCTCCGTCTCGACTGCTGCACCGGTCGCATCCCCGCTCGCCACGGTTCAGGAGGGGCCCCCGACCGACCCGATGCTGGCCGTCGTGATCGATCGTTTCGCGTCGAAGCATCGGATGGCGCTGACCGGGCGCGAGATCGAAATCGTCGCGCAGGCGATCGTCGATGCTTCGAAACAATACGATATCGATCCCGCGCTCGTACTCGCGGTGATCCACGTAGAGAGCCGCTACAACCCCTTCGCGGTGTCATCGGTCGGTGCGATGGGATTGATGCAGATCCTGCCCTCGACCGGCCGAGAACTCGCCGCCCGGCACGGGATCGACTGGCTCGGGCCGCAGACGCTGTTCGATCCCGTCGCGAACGTCCGGCTCGGCGTCGCGTATTTGAAGCAGTTGAGTGATCGCTACGGCAGCACCTCGATGGCTCTCGCCGCCTACAACTGGGGGCCGGGCAGAATCGATCGCCGCCTGCGCCGCGGCACGCCGATGCCGACCGTCTACCCCGCTCTCGTCCAGGAAGCGGTTTCGGCACAGCGCCAACGCCGCAGCTGACACAGCCGCCTCGAAGGTCGCGAGGGCGAGTCAGTCCGAGCCGGCCGGCGCCGCCGCGGCATCGCCGGTTCTGTCCGGGCCCGTCGCAGTCGCCTGCGACAATACGACGACGAAGTGGTCGAGCGCGTCCATCGCGCGTTCCGCGATGCTCCGAAAGTCGTTCACCATCACCGAGAACACGACCTCGGTGCCGTCCGAGAGCTCGGCGTGGCCCGAAAGCGCCGTGACCGAGGTGAGCAGCCCGGTCTTCGCTCGCGCGGCGCCGACGGCATCTCCGACTCGCTTCTCGAGTGTCCCATCCGCCCCCGACACCGGCAGGCTCGCAGCAAATTCAGGCGCCATCGCAAAGGACGCGTCCGCGATGCGAAGCGCTGCGACCAACTGGCGCGGCGAGACGCGATTGTCGTACGACAGGCCGGAACCGTCGACGATCCGCATTCCGTCCATCGGCACTCCGATCGCGGCGAGTTCCTGCGTGAGCGCGGGGATGCCGTTCGCCCAGCTTCCGGGCGCCCCACTCGCACGCACGCCGAGCGACTTGACCAGGCTCTCCGCCATGCCGTTATTGCTGTACTTCATGAACAACCGCACGATCTCCGACAGCGGATGCGCGGCGAACAGCAACAATTCCGGCGCGGACTCGGGTGCCACACCGAGTCGGTCCGCGCCCGCGATCGTGATGCCGTTCGCTTCCAGTTGCATTCGCAGCACCGCAGCCGCGTAGCCGACCGGATCCTCGACACTGCGGCGAAACACCGCAGGCTCACTCCCCAGCCGCAGGTTCCCCCCGACTTCGATCTGCTCGTGGTCGCCTTCGAGGCTCCGCTTCACGGTCATCTGGCTGTGCTTCCGTCGATCGCTCGTGAGCGCCTTGTTGACGACCCGCAGATACGGCACCGGCGGGTCGACGCGAACGGTCACGCGGTCGCCGGAGTTCGCACCCGGAACGACGACCACCGTAAAGGCACCGTAGTTCGCGGTGAAGGCACCGACCGGCGCGTGATAGGCGCGCGACGAGATCGGGCCCCAGATCGGATTCCAGCGCTCCGCATCGAATGTCGTGTCATCGATCACGAGATCACCGCGAACCTTTCTCAGGCCGGCCATTCGCAGATCGGCCGCGAGCCGCCAATAGTCCTCCGAAGTCAGCGATGGATCGCCCGTCGCTCGGAGATAGAGATTTTCCACCGAGCCGTCGGAGTCCGGCGGAGCGTCTGAATAGACGCCCATCGGGAAGGCGTGGGTCGGGCCGAACGCAGCCAGCGCCGCAACCGCCGTCAGGATCTTCTGGTTCGACGCCGGGATCAGCGCGCGATCCGCCGAGCGCG
The DNA here is from genome assembly GCA_964196055.1 of uncultured Gammaproteobacteria bacterium. GTDB lineage: Bacteria > Myxococcota_A > UBA9160 > UBA9160 > SMWR01 > JAFDEI01. The sequence goes on from CAXMSF010000212.1 coordinate 8,874, forward strand.
CGTAGAGCACGCGCCCGTCGTCCCGCCCGACCACGAGGGCGCCGATCTGGGCTTTCCGCAGCGCGCGGACGTCGAGCGCGGCGTCGAGCGACTCCGAGAGCGGGCCCTCGGCCTTCGCGGCTGCCGCGATGAGCAGCATGGCGGCAAGCCAGCAGATCGCAGTTCGCAAGTGCACGCGTCGTTTCCCCCCGAGCGGCGAAGATCCGCCGCCTTGGACCGAGCCGCGGGCGCCCGTTCCGGTCGCTGACTCCATCGGCTCTCTTCGGGGGGAAGATGACTCGACTCCAGTGCCCATGCACCGATGCCGAAACATACTCCGGAAGCCCGGACCGAAGCAATCGAGTATTCTTCGGCCGATTCGAGACACGCGTGAGTGCTCACCGGGGGGATGGTGCTCAACTGGATCTGGCTCGGCTTGATTCTGATCGCAGTGCTCTTCGGCGCCTGGACGGGCCGGATGGAGGCGGTGCAGGACGCCGCATTTGCGAGCGCGAAGTCGGCGGTGAGCCTCGTCATCAGCATGACGGGCTTCATGATCTTCATGCTCGGGCTGATGGAAGTCGCCAAGCAGGGTGGCCTGCTCCGCTTCATCGCGCGCACGCTCGCCCCGGTGCTGAAGCGCCTCTTCCCCGACATCCCGCCCGATCACCCCGCGATGGGCGCCATGGTGATGAACATGGCCTCGAACGTGCTCGGACTCGGGAATGCCGCGACGCCATTCGGCCTGAAAGCGATGGAAGAACTCGATGGTCTGAATCGGCGTCCGGGAGTCGCATCGGATTCGATGGTGCTCTTCCTCGCGATCAACACTTCGTCGATCACACTCATGATGCCCACCGGCACCATGGTGATCCGCGACCACGCCGGCTCTGCGGACCCGGCCGCGATCTGGCTGCCGACGCTGATCGCGACGACCTGCTCGACGATCGCCGCGATTTCGGCCTTCTACCTGCTGCGACGGCGCAAGCGTTTCGCACTGCCGACCGAATCGGCCGACGCGGACGCGCCGATCGAGGAAGTCGCAGCGGACGCACCGCTCGCAGCCGAATCCGAAGAACCCGCCCTCGCCGACAGCGAGGCAGCGGCGCCGCCGAGCCCGCTGCGCCGAATCGTGATCGCCGGCTTCATCGCCGCACTGGCGCTCGGACTCGGCCTCGAGGTCCACACGCTTCTCAGCAGCCACTCACTCCTCGACACGGTGAAGATCATCTCGAAGGACTGGCTCGTACCGATGTTGATCGCGGCGCTGTTGTTGGTCGGCTTCGCGGCCGGCGTCCGCGTCTACGAGGCCATGATCGTCGGCGCCAAGGAAGGCCTCGGCGTCGTCGTCCGGATCATCCCCTACCTCGTCGGCATCCTCGTCGCGGTCGGGATGTTCCGCGCTTCGGGCGCGATGGACCTGATCATCCGCGCACTCGACCCATTGACGAGCCCCCTGGGCTTCCCGGCCGAAGCGCTGCCGATGGCGCTGCTACGCCCGCTCTCGGGGTCGGGCGCTCTCGGCATCATGGTCGAAACGCTCGAAACCCACGGCCCCGACTCCTTCGTCGGGATGCTCGTTAGCACACTCCAGGGCTCGACCGAGACCACCTTCTACGTCCTCACTCTCTATGCCGGCGCGGGCCGTGTGAGGGAACTGCGACACGCCCTGCCGGCGTGCCTGATCGGCGACCTCGGCGGCGCGATCGGAGCCACCTTGGCGTGCCACCTCTTCTTCGGTTGATCGTGTCGACCGACGATCCGAGCGAACTCGAAGAGCGGGTCCGGGAGCTGGCGGAACACGCGCTCGGCGCGCCGGTCGCTTGCGTCGAGCCGCTCACAGCCCAATTGGGCCTGCGGCGCTTCTTCCGTGTCGCGATTGAAGCGGGTCCGGTGCGATCGCTGGTGGCGCGCGTCGACCTGCCCGAGGATCCGAGCGGCCGCCCGGCAGGCGTCGCCCCGGAACCCGCGCTCGAAGCGATCCGCGCGCTGCTCGAACGCCACGGCCTGCCGGTGCCTGCGAGCTACGGCCGAGACGAAAGCGGCGGCATCGATCTGCTCGAAGACGTCGGCGACCGAACGCTGCGCGATGCGGCCAACGCGGCGAAGGCCGACGAGCGCCGGGCGCTCTACCACGCGGTTTGCGACCTGGTTCCGCGCATCCAGCGGATCGCCGATCCCGGGCCGCCCGTCGAAGCCTTTCGCCGGCGACTCGACGAAGCGCTGATCGCCTACAAGGCCCGCCTGTTCGCGACCTGGGCGCTGAAATCCGACCGCCCCTCCGCGCGGGATTGCGTCGACGCGGCCTTCGCAATCGTCGCGAGATCGGCCGAAGACGCACCGCAGCGCCTGGCCCACCGCGACTTCCAAAGTGCAAACATCCACCTGCGCCCGGGCCCGGGAGACACCCCGGTGCTGATCGATCTCCAGGGCGCCTTCCTCGCCCCGCCCGAGTACGACCTCGTCTGCCTGCTGCGCGATTCGTACGTCGACCTCGACGACGGGGAGGTCGACGCACAGGCCGAACGCGTGCGGGCGGCGCTGCCGGATGCTCCGAATCGTGACGACTTCGCGCGACGCTTCGACCTGCTGACGATCTCGCGGAAGGGCAAGGACCTGGCGCGTTTCATCCAGGCCGCGAGCGAGCGCGGCGACGATCGATTCCTGACCTACGTTCCCCGCACGTTGCGCATGGTTCGCGACGCTGCAGAACGGTCGGCGCAGCGCGACCCACGCCTCGCCGATTTCGCCGAACTTTGCCACGAGGGCTCGAGAGCAACATGCGCGCAATGATCGTCGCCGCAGGTCTCGGCACGCGGCTACGCCCGCTATCGGAATTGCGCCCGAAGCCCGCGATGCCGGTGCGGGGCATCCCACTGATCGCTTACCAGCTCGCCCTGCTGTCGCACTGCGGAGTGACCGAGACCGCGATCAACATCCACCACCTGCCCGATGTCTTGAAGGCTGCCGCAGAACGTTTCAAGCCGCCTGGCATGAGCTTGCGCTTTTCGATCGAAAGCGAACTGCTCGACACCGGCGGCGGCATTCGACGCGTCGCCGATTTCCTCCGCGAAAGCGACCCCTGCCTGATTCTCGGCGGCGACATGCTGCTCGACGCCGACCTCGGCGACCTGATTGCCCAGCACTCGGCCCGCGAGAATGCCATCACAATGCTGTTGCGCGACGACCCGCGAACGCGCACCTTTGGGTCGATCGGAGTCGACGCCGAAGGTTGCGTGCGACGAATCGGCAAACGCTTCGATCTGGGTGGAGAACAGGCCGCAGGCGTCTATACGTGGGCGAATGTCGTCGCGGCGCGAGCTTTCGAGCAACTACCGGAGCGCGACGTGTTCAGCCACCTGGATCATTGGATCACCCCCATGCTCTCGAACGGAGCGCGGGACATTCGCGGAATTGTGACGTCCGACACAGAATGCGTGTGGGAGCCGGTCGGCACGCCTGCGGAATATCTCGCAGCCAACCTCCACACACCCGAACTCTCCTACATCGATCCGGACCAACGCGCCCGCGCGCTCGGAGCACGAATCGAACCGGGGCTGATCATTGGCGCTGGCGCAACGCTCGGAGCCGGCGCTAGCCTAAGCCGCGCCGTCGTGTGGGACGAGGAACAGGTTCCGGCCGGCACTCGGGCAAGCGGCGGCGTCTTCGCGGGAGGCGCTTTCCATTCGTGCGAATCAGTTGAATCTGACTCGCACACAACGCAGCGGGAAGCGAAATGAGCGAAGTCGTATTCATCGGCACCAGCGATGCCTTCGGCTCCGGCGGCCGTCGACAGTCGGCGGCCCTGGTCCGCGGACCCCATGGCGCCTTCCTGCTCGACTGCGGCATGACCACCGGCACGGGGTTATGTGAACTCGGCATCGAACGCGACGAGGTCGACACCATCCTCGTCTCGCATTTTCACGCCGACCATTTCGGTGGCATCCCGCCCTTCCTGCTCGCCGCCCTCTACGAAGACGACCGTCGACATCCGCTTCGCATCGCCGGGCCACCGGGAATTCAGGACTGGGTGCACAATCTCGCGGGCGCGATGGGCTACGCGATCGAAGACCGCCGCTGGCCCTTCGAGATCAGCTTCGACGAACTGCCGGTTGGAGCCCCGAAGGAGATCGGCCCCGTGCGGACCTACGCGTTCGAGACCCATCACCAGGCTCACACTTTCCCGCACGGGATCATCTGCGAGACCGGGGCCCAGCGGATCGCCTACTCGGGCGACACCGGTTGGTTCGACGATCTACCGCGGCTGGTCGCGGGCTCCGACTTATTCATCAGCGAGTGCACGAATCACGTCGACGGCTTCGAGTACCACCTGAGCCACGAAATCCTGGTCGAAAAGAAGGCCCTCTTCGACTGCGGCCGTATCCTACTGACTCATCTGGGGTCGGAAATGGCAGATCGCCGCGGTCACTGCGACTTCGAAACCGCCGACGACGGGCTGGTATTAAAACTCTGACACCAGGGCGAAGGCGAAACCCCTCGATCGAGTTCAGATTCGACCGGATCGGCCCGGAACGATCTCGCCGAGCACCGCCGAACGCGCCGCGCCCGTGCAGCGCGGCAGGTGATTCGGAATTCCGAGCAAGGTATTGCGCCCCATCAGCGCGAAGGCCATGGCTTCGGCGGCGCCTGCCGGAACTCCCGCGGCGTCGAAGGGCTCGATCGCCGCCCCGGAAAACGCGGCCGCCAACGCCTGCATCATGGCCGGATTCTCGGCGCCGCCACCGCCCACCAGCACCCGATCGATCGATTCCGCATCGGCGAGGAAGTCCTTGCAACCGGCCGCAACGGAACGGGCCGTGAAGGCAACCAGCGTCGCAACCAGATCGTCCTCGGGCCGCCCCGCGTCGCGCCAGCGTTGGGCCAGTCCTTCCGCCATCGCCATGCCGTAACGCTCTCGCCCGGTCGACTTCGGCGGCCGCCGCCGTAGGAATTCATCGTCGAGCAGTTCTTCGAGCAACTCGGCATCGACGCTGCCCGCGAGCGCGCGCTGCCCGTCGCGGTCCATCCGCTCGACACCATCGGAATAGCAGCGCACCACCCCATCGATCAGCGCATTGGCGGGCCCGACGTCGAACGCGATCACCTCGTCGGGGTCCGCGCCGCGCGGCAACCAGGTCACGTTCGCGATGCCGCCGAGATTCAGCGCAACGCGCGCTTCGTCGGCCTGCGCGAGCGCCGCGTAGTGGAAGAAGGGCGCCAGCGGTGCGCCCTCCCCGCCCGCCGCCATGTCACGTGGCCGAAAATCCGCCACGGTCGTACACCCCGTCCGCTCCGCAATCACCGAGGGGTTGCCGATCTGGAGCGTGGCGCGGTGCTCGGGATGATGCGCGACCGTCTGCCCGTGCGATGCGATCGCGTCGATCGAATCGAGCTGCACGCCGGCTTCGGCGGCAACGGCTGCGGCAGCGGCCGCGAAGCGCTCGCCGAGATCCACATCGAGGCGTGCGTACTCGCACAACACTTCTTCACCCGGCAGACGCCGATCCGCCAGCCGATGGATCCGCTGTTGGAGCTCGGACGAAAAATCGTCCTGCCGAAATGCCAGCAACTCGAACGGTCGCGCCGAAGAGCCGTCGGGCCACTCCATCAGCGCCGCATCGACCCCGTCCGCCGAGGTCCCGGACATCAAACCAATGACTCGCATGGCGACAGCTTAGACGACTCGCCGAGTCGGATCGCGCGATATCTCAACGCGGTCGGGCTCCGCGACATCGCAGCTCGAATCGACGCACTTCTCAGCCGCAGGCTGCGTGTGGCGCTCGTGTATGATGCGACGAGGCCGCGCGCAGGGCTCGGCCATCGAATCAGAATCGGACGGCTACGTGAATTGGGATGCCATCGGCGCGATCGGAGAAGTGGTCGGAGCGGCAGCCGTCGTCGCTTCGCTGCTGTATCTCGCCCTACAGGTCCGTGGAAGCATCCGGGCATCGGCGGTCGAAGCGAAGCTGGAATCGACGCGGCTTCTGAATCACTTCATCGATCTACTGATCGAGAATCCGGAATTGAACGACCTCTTCATGCGCGGCATCGACGACCTGGACCAGCTCTCCAAAGAGGAGTACTACCGCTTCTCCAACATGAGCCTCAAGGCGTTCTGGTTCTTCTCGGCCTCCCACTTCCAATTCAAGATGGGGACGCTCGCCGAGGACGACTTCCACGAGTCCCGCTCGGTACTTCGGTACTGGCTTCGGAGCCCGGGCTGTCGAGCGTGGTGGGTGAAGCTCGGCAGGAATTCCGTATCACCGACGTTTCGGGACTTCGTCGATTCCGAGATCGCCAAGCTTCTCGCCGCCCAGAGTGAATGAGCGAACGCTCCGACGGTCTGCTCGACACGGATAGCCGACGATCCCGTTCACAAGGAGAAACACCTTGACACCGACCAGACGTCTCGTCATTACCGTGGCCGCTACGTGTGCCTTCATCTTGGGAATCAGTCCGATTGCGTCAGCCGAGACTTCGGTCTCGCTCAACGATTTCTATCGGCCATTCGAGCTTTCGGAAATTACGCCGAAGAACATGCAGGGCTGGCCCTATTACAGATACACCTCCATGAACTGGGACGAATACGGCATCTTCGGTACCGCGTCTATTATGGGGGCGAAGAAACCAGCCGAACTGACAGTCGCGGACACGCCATTCGACATCCAGCAGGAATTCCGCGACGGGCAGACGTTCGTCGAGTCG
>CAXMSF010000213.1:0-4825 GCA_964196055.1 uncultured Gammaproteobacteria bacterium
TGTCTAGTTTCATCTCGTCGACATGCTAGCGGTCGGCTCCGGAAGGGGCCCCAAGCTCACATAGGAGCCGCGGTCGCCGTCTCGGCCGTTCTTCACCGGTTGCGAATTGAAGCTAGACATTGCTTCGAGAATCCGTAGCGCCATCGTCGCAGTTTGGCGACTTACGCGCGATCAGCAGCGCGGAACTCCCCTCCGGCGAACGCTCTTCATACGCCGGCAACAAGAACCGCCGGTACAGCCGGACCTTCACTCGATGCAGCCGCGGAAAGAACAGCCGCCTGCCGAAAAGGATCTTCGAAATCGTCGAGATCGATGCCGACGCCAGAAATAGATCCTGGATACGTGCCGCTTTGCGCGCCATGTAGGGCTGATTCTGTTCCACCGCGAATCCGATGCGCTGCAGCAGACTCGACCACTCGTCGTCTTCGAGAACGTGCTCCGCCTTGAACAGCCGAAGCATGAGCTTCGAATACCAGTCAGCCAATTTCGAAAGGCCGATCCGTTCGAATAACGTCGGCCACAAGAGATACGTCGTGCAGCGCGGGGTCGGAACGGTCATGTAGAAGGCCCCGCCGGGCTTCAATACGCGGTAGATCTCACGCAGCGCGGCTTCGATGTCGGGAATGTGCTCGAGGGCATGATTCCCGTAGATCGTGGCGAAGTTCGCTGATTCGAAGGGCAGTCGTTCGAGCTTCGCCTTCCGCAGATCGTCGAAACAACGCATCCGCTTGGCCCACTCGATCCGATCGACGTCGTCCTCGACTCCGGCATCGACGGTGACCCCGTTGAAGAGGATTCGCGCGAAGGTCCCGTCACCGCATCCGACATCGAGAATCGGGCGCTCGAAAGGGAGTTCTGAAAACAGATCGCATTCGATGGCACGCATCAACGCCAGCGAAATCGGCGCCTGGTCCATGTAGGCGAACAGGAAATTCCGATGGCGCGGATGAAGCGTTCCGGTTCTCGCGAATTTTCGCCCACCTCGATACGGCTGCTGCAACACCGGCTCGATGTCGGGAAGATCCGTCACCTGCCGGATACCGAAGAGGAAGTACCAGATCGGGGCCATGCCGTAGTACAGCCGCGCAAAGATCACCCGATCCGGCACCATCCGCACCGCCTGCGCCGATTCGCGCAGGCGCCGCAGCAATGAAACATTCCTCAGAAACCACCCGAAGGAAAGCAGGACCGCCTGCGAGCGCCGCGGATTCCGGAGGAGAGCGCCGGCGAAGATGAACAACTCGAGGACGATCTTCACCGGCAAGACCCACAACAGCGAACGAACCGAATAATTCTTGAACAGCATGATCATGCTGTTGCGATGGTTCAAGAACATCCGCCGCACGTTCTTTCGCTCGAGCGAGTAACCGCCGATGTGGTAGACGACCGCGGTGGGAACGTAGACGACCCGATGCCCGGCCAGATGAAATCGCCAGGAGAGGTCGATCTCCGCCATGTAGGCGAAGAAGGTTTCGTCGAAGGCCCCCACTTCGTCGAGGACCTGCTTGCGAACGAGCATACAGACGCCACTCGCCCAGAAGATCTCGACCGGCTCGTCGTACTGCCCTTCGTCGGACTCGACGTCGTCCATCAGTCGGCCGCGGGAGAACGGATAACCGTAGACGTCCATCAGGCCGCCGGCGGCGCCGGAATACTCGAACTGTGAGGGTTCGCGCAACGAACGGACCTTTGGCTGGCAGGCCGCGACCGTTGGATCACCTTCCGCCGTATGCACGAGTTCGCTCACGCAGGCTGCATCGACTTCCGTATCGTCGTTCAGCAGCAGTACGTACTTGCCGCATGCGATCTCGATTCCACGGTTGCAACCGCCCGCGTAGCCCTGGTTTTCCTCGAGGCGAAGCACGCGGATGCTCGGGAATTGCCGCTGGGCCTCGGCGACGCTGCCGTCACTCGAACCGTTGTCCACCAGTATGATCTCGGCATCCGCTTTCGCGGAACTGGAGTCGAGAGTGGCGAGGCACCGGATCAGGATTTCGGTACCCGCATAGTGCGGGATGATGATGCTGACCAACGGTTGCTGAGACGGCATCGGCGGTGACGAAAGTCAGCGCGAATCGCTGAAGGAATGCCGCTGGAATCGACACCCGACGGGACATCCGGCCCGGGAATCGAGCGACGCATCCAGGTTCGCGCAAAGCTGGCCGTGCATGCCTCCAATGATAGCCCGACCCGGAAAGTCCGGCTCGCACCCGGGGAAGCGTCTCGCGCTCACCCCGCGCGGTCGCCCGCGATCTGAACCGGAACAGACGCTCCGCATCTGAAGAGGAGCGAAGCGCTAGGATTCGCCGAGCACGCGTTCATCGGTCCGCTCGAGAAGTACGGAATGCGGAACCGGTCCGACGGGTCCCGTTGATCCTCAGGAGCTCCGAATGACGAACGACTCCAGACTCGAAGCGTCCGACGAAAGCCACGCCCGAACGCACAAGAGCTACTGTCGAATCTGCACCGCCTACTGCGGCCTCGAGATCGATGTCGCGGACGAGCACATCGTGGGCCTCCGGGGCGACCCGAAGGATCCCCTCTCCGGGGGCTACACCTGCATCAAGGGGCGCCAACTCGCACACCAGCAGGCAGGCCCCAACCGCCTGCGCGGCGCACAGAAGCGCGGCGCCGATGGCAGCTTCGAAACGATCGAGAGCCGGCAGGCCCTGCGCGAGATCGGCGACCGACTGGCCGGCATCCGCGCCGAATACGGGCCGCGGGCCATCGGCTCCTACAGCGGCACCGCAGCCTACTCGAATTCCGGCCTGCTGCCGCTGATCCGGGCCTGGCACAAAGGCATCGGCTCGTGCTCGAACTATTCGACGATGACCATCGATCAACCTTCGAAGATTGTGGCCGTCGCACGCCAGGGCGTCTGGGGCGCGGGCCCTCACAGCTTCGCCAGCGCCGACGTGATCATGAGCATCGGCAACAATCCCCTCGTCTCGGGCCTCACGCTGCCGGGGGGCATCCCCGGCACGAACCCGGTCAAGACCCTGGAGGATGCGCGGCGCCGGGGCCTGAAGGTGATCTGCGTCGACCCCCGGCGCAGCGAGGTGGCTCGGAGATCCGACATCCACCTACAGCTCCGGCCGGGCGAGGACACGGCGCTGCTCGCAGGCATGCTGCGCATCATCCTCGACGAGGGACTCCACGATCGCGCGTTCTGCGCCGAGCACGCCGAGGGCCTCGCCGAGTTGCAGGCGGCGTTGGCGGACTTCACTCCCGATTACGTGGAACAACGCAGCGGCGTGCCCCGGGCACAGCTGCTCGAAGCCACCCGGCTCTTCGCGGCCGGCCCTCGGGGTTGCGTCTCGTCGGGTACCGGCCCCGACATGGGCCCCCACCCTTCCCTCAACGAGCACTTGATTTCCTGCATCAATGGCGTCTGCGGCCGCTACAACCGGGAAGGCGAGGTGATCCCCAACCCCGGAGTGCTCGGCGCTCCCATTCCGCGTCCAGCGCAGGTCATCGCCCCGGAACTCCTCCCTCCGACCCTGCAATTGGGCGGTGCGGAGAAATCGCGCTTCCGCGGCCTCTCGCGAATGTTCGACGAGATGCCCACCACCACCCTCGCAGACGAGATCCTGACTCCCGGCCCAGAGCAGATTCGGGCGTTGATCGTGACCGGAGGCAACCCCGCGGTGGCGGTACCGGACTCGGCCAGGATGCTGAAGGCCCTCGACTCCCTCGAACTGCTCGTGACGATCGACATCTCGCTGACCGAAACCGCGAAACGCTCGGATTACGTGTTGGCCGCCAAACATTCGCTCGAGCGCGAAGACCTGACCGAATTCATGGACCTCTTCTACGAGGTTCCCTACGCGCACTTCACGAAGGCGGTGGTGGACCCGGGCTTCGACGCGCTCGAAGACTGGGAACCCTTCGTCGCCTGGGCGGGCATGCTGGGTGGCAAGATCGAACTTGCGGGCGGCGAGGTCCCGCTCGACGAAGCGCTCTCGAAGCTCGACCTGCTGAAGCTCAATCTACCCGCCACCCGCGTGCCCCTGGACGAGATCCGCGACACGAACGGAGGCAAGATCTTCGAAGAAGTTGCCGCCGTCGCCGCGCCCCCCATTCCGGGGCTGGAAGCACTGCTGCAGCTGGCGCCCACGGGCGTCTGCGACGAACTCCGCGAGGTGCGCGCCGAAGACTTCCTCGAAGCGCGCGCGCGCTTCAGCCACCTGCTGATCTGCAGGCGCATGAAGATGGTGCTCAACTCCGTCGGGCAGGACTTCCCCGACTCCCAGAAGCAGGCCGGCACGAACCCCGCATGGATGAACGAAAACGATGTCGCGGCTCTGGGCCTCGAGACGGGAGACGTGATCGAGATCGAATCCGAGGTGGACCGCATTCTCGCAGTCGTGGCAGCCACCGACGAGGTCGAAGCCGGAGTGATCTCGATGGCGCACTGCTGGGGTCGGCCGGATGCCGGCGAAGCTGGCGCAATATCGGGGAGCAATACCGCGCAGCTGCTGTCGCCCGAACGCGAGTGGGACCCCATCACGGGCATGGCGCGCATGACCGCCGTCCCGGTGAACGTGCGTCCCGCAGTCACCTGAGCTGATCGGGCTGAATTCCATTCGCCGATGGCGCGTCCGGCGATGCGACTGCTTCAGCCCCGTGCCGTCAGTCCGCGGCCTCTCGGCCGCCGTGGATGACCTGCATCAATGCCGGCGCCAGCAGGAAGTCGGCCAGCAGCGCGACCGCAATGGCAAAGGCCGTGAGCATGCCGAAGTTGAAGATGTTGCTCATCGACGACAGCGTGAAAATCAGGAAGCCGCACGAAAGCACGAGGGTGGTGAGCAACATCGCCCGCCCG
>CAXMSF010000214.1:0-2632 GCA_964196055.1 uncultured Gammaproteobacteria bacterium
GCGCTTTCACTCGTCCCCGACGAAGTACGGCAGCTTCACGACCTTTCATCCGCCCACTATCTGCCGACGCGGGAGATGATGCGATTCGACACGCGGTTGCGCGCGATCAGCCGAAGCCAGATCGAGCTTCTGGCCGGCCGGGTCTCCGCGCTGAACGAATGTTTCTACTGAACGAGTTCGCATGCGATGATGCTCCGGGCGAGCGTCGAGGCGGGAGGAAGCAGCGCGGACCTGCGAGCGGTGACGGGAGGCGTCGATTCTGCGGAAAGCCGAGTTCCGAACGGTGATGTCTTGATCGCGTTGGCCGAAGCCGTCGTGGGCGGGGACGACGCTGCGATCGCGCGAGCACGCCTGGGGCTGATCGATCGGATGGGCGCGGAAGCGTTCGTCGATGCATGCGGCGTCATCGGGAATTTCGAGCGGATGGTGCGGATCGCGGATTCGACCGGTATCCCGCTCGATTCGCCGGTGGCTGCAATGACCGTGGATATTCGCGAGCAACTCGGAATCGACGAATTCGGAAGCGCGCGGAACACCCCGAAGCTGGGCCACTTCGGCCGCGTGCTCGGTCGCATCGGCCGCTCCGTAGCCCTGGCGGGGATTCGCGCGGCCGCTGTATTCGGGCGCCGCGGCGAAGGGAAGAGGGATTCACGTTGAGCGCGAAGCCGGCGAAACTGGCGGGGCCCTCGACGTCCGGAGCAGGAACGAACTCAAGGAGAGTTGGCGGATGAAGTGCGACCGGCGGAAAATCGTCGCGCTCGTCCTCGGCCTGTCGATCACGCTCTGCGGGGTTTCAGGCTGTGTCAGCGTAACGCACGTCAATCAGCCGCTCGCACAGCACGATCCCGACGCGGGCTATCGGCCGCGGCACGCTAAGCAGCGACGGCCCCCGGGGCGGACCGTTCTCTTTCTGGCGTTTTCGGGTGGCGGGACCCGCGCGGCAGCCCTCGCGTACGGCGTGCTGGAAGAGCTGCGCGATACCGAAGTTCGGGTCGACGGGAAGCGAGTTTCGCTGCTTTCCGAAGTCGATTCGATCAGCGGTGTATCCGGCGGGAGCTTCCCGGCGAGCTACTACGCCTTGTTCGGCGATCGAATCTTCGACGATTTCGAACAGCGCTTCTTGAAGAAGAACGTGCAGCGCGGGCTCTTGCTGCGAATGTTGCCGCCATGGACGTTGGTGGCGTTGATGACTCCGTTTCTCGATCGCAGCGACATCGCGGCCAGATACTACGATCGACACGTCTTCGATGGCGCGACTTTCTCGGATCTTCGGGTGTCGTCGGGTCCCCGGGTTTACATCAACGCGACGGATCTGACTTCGGGCGAGCGTTTCACATTCACTCAAGACACCTTCGATCTGATCTGCTCCGATATCGAGTCGATGCCGGTTGCAACGGCGGTGGCGGCATCCGCGGCAGTCCCGGTCTTGCTCTCGCCGGTGACGCTCCAGAACTTCGCGGGCCAGTGCAACTATCAGCCGCCAGCGTGGGTCGAAGCGGCGCTCAGCAACCCGAACCCACCGGCCCGAGTCAAGCGTGGGCTTGCGGCGTATAGCGCGATGCTGGATCAGGATCGGAAGCCCTATCTGCACCTCGTCGACGGCAGTGTCGCGGACAACCTGGGTCTGCGTTCGGCCGTCGATTTCGTGACCGCGGCGGGCGGCGCCGAACGTAGTCTCCAAATCGTCGGACGCGAAGTTCCCGATCGGATGGTCGTCATTTCGGTCAACGCAGAAACCGACGCCGACCCGACGATCGACTTGTCCAATGCCGCGCCCTCGCTCGCCTTGCTGCTCAACACGGTGGCGGGCTCACAAATCCGTCGGGCAAACTTCGAGACACTGCTGCTGACGGAGGAGTTGTTGCATCGTTGGGGACGGGAACTCTCCAGCGAAAGCCAGCCCGTCCAGACCTATATGGTCTCGCTGGGCTTCAACAATCTCGCTGACGCTGAAGAGCGGCAACGATTGAACCGAATGCCCACCAATTTCCGATTGAATGAAGGCGACGTCGACCTGTTGCGTGCAGCCGGTCGCCGACTGCTGCGGGGCTCGCACCAGTTCCAGGCGTTGGTGGCGGAGATGCAATAGGGCTCCGAAGCGTTTGGTATTGGAGGGGCCACAGGGAGGGGATGGATTGCGGATGATTCGAATCTCGATGTTCATCTCCGTGCTGGTTCTGGCGGTGATCTCGTCTGGTTGCGTGTTCATGGAAGTTCAGCGCCAACAGGAGATGAGTCGCCAGTTCGTTCGCATCGAAGGGCGGGTCTCGATGGCAGGCCCGGTAATTCCTGGGCCGCGCGTCGTTGTCTTGATTCGGATGCATTCCGATGGCAGCGACGACGGTGACGTGGTCGACCATTACTCGAGAATGCGGGACGGACGATTCTACTTCGTCGTAACCGATCCGGGCCGATACGTTGTGCTTGCCTTCCACGATCGGAACGGTGATCTCACCTATGACCCCGACGAGTCCGGGATCGATTCTTCGAAAGCGGAGGTTCTTTCGCTCGCAGCCGGTGAAACGCGCGAAGGAATCGAACTCGTGATCCTGCCGGGAGGGCGAATCACGGTGGACGGCCCCGCGGACATCACCGCGTTGACCGCGCGCTCGGCGAAGGAGCAGCTCGGAGC
>CAXMSF010000215.1:0-3337 GCA_964196055.1 uncultured Gammaproteobacteria bacterium
TTCATTTCGATGACTCCACGGTGAGTTGAGAAAGTTGAATCGATGACTGGGGCATCAGAACTTGAAGCCCAGCGCCAGGACCGGGCCCCATTGGATCACGTCCCATTCGAATTTCTGGCTGCCGCTCCCATCATCTTAGCCGATCGAAAGGGCGCGGATTCCCAGGGCCAGGTCGAAGTCGTGCTGCTTGAAGCGCCATTGGTAGCCCAACAACCCGGCGATGTTCCAGGCGAGGTCCGAGCCCAGCGCCGAAGCGCTGAAAGTGCTGAGCAACAAGCCATGCGCCAAGCTTCCCCACCCCACTCGTGCGGGCATTTGCCTTCTCCTCTGGACTGTGGGTCGAAGGGGGGGGATTCGATGCCCTCACCGCAGGTCTGGTCCAGAACTACGTGATTTTCGGCGGATTCTCGGATGACTTCCGCTGCGACGATATGGGAGAAAATGAGTCGAGACGATCAGGTCTATCCCTAATAGGGCCATTCTCGAACTCCGAAACCGGACACGACCGGAGATCCGCGCTGATCGTCACTTGCGTTACGGGTTCGCGCACCTCGGCCAGCGCGATGACGCTCACTTGATCTTCCGGCGCCGCGAAGTCGAGCTGCGACTTGGCGGCGGCGAGCAGATGCTGCGGAAAGGGCATGCGGGAAATCTAGCGTTCCCACAGTTCCGGGCTCGGTGGCGATCAGCGCGATGCGGCTTCGGTGCGAAGCTCCTGGTCGCGCAGCCGCCCGATCGCGGGAATGAAGCGGCCCACTCGCGCCGCGTAGCGGGCATAGTCGGCGCCGTGCGTTCGCAGCAGGTAGGGCTCTTCGACCGCGCGAACCTGCAACTCGATCCCGAGCAGCGTGAGGCCGGCCGCGAGCACGGCGAGCGCATTCGGAAGCAGCAGCAGCAAGCCGAACGCCGAAAGGGTGATGAAGCTGAAGATCGGGTTGCGCACCCATGCGAACATCCCGTCGCTGACGAGTGCAGTCCGCTCGTTCTCGTCGACACCGACGCGCCACGAATTCCCCATGCCGAGTTGAGCGAGCAGCGCTCCCCCGTTTCCGAGGAGCGCCAGCAGCGCCCCCGCGAGATGGAACGCCGGGGCATGGAAGAGCAGCGCGCCACCCGGCCAGTCGAGGAGTGCGGCGATGGGCGCAATCGGCGCGAGCACGAGGCCGAGGCTCGCCGAGACTCCCGCGATCCACGGCGTGGAACCCAGGCGGCCGTGGAATCCCTTCACGCCGGTCGAGCCCGTCGCGCGCCACTGCACGATCGTGCGGAAGACGAACAAGCTGAAGAACCACAGCAGGCAGACAGCGAGGGCGAGGCGGGGCATGGCTATTTCTCCGCGGTGTCCATATATGAATAGTTGATCATATATTGATCACAAGCACTTCGATTGGATGGCTTCAGCGAGCCTGCGATCGATCTACCGTTTTGGCAGGGCGTGTCGCAGCCGTCGCCCGGCCCGGGGCCGCTGTTGGTTTACGCGGACTTGCGAACGATTGCGAGCTTCGATCCCAGAGCGATGACGAGCAGGATCAGCGCCACGAGGAAGCGTGGCTCGCCCAGGTTGATCAGGGGCTCGATCGGATACGCGATGGTCTTGTCGAGGGCTGCGATCTTGTAGCGGTGGTTGGCCCGAAAGGCCGGATTGGTGGCGATGTCGAGCATGTCGCGGCGACTCCGGTAACGGAACATGGCTGCGGCGGTCCACTCCTCGGCGCCCTCGATTCCAGCGAGGTCGAGCGCGGGCGCCACGGCGGGCCCGTAGATGACGGGATGGCACGCGCGTCGGAAGAGCTCGGGATACATGTGCGCCATGTAGCGATCCATCACCTGCTCGGAGGTTTCGCCCGGTTGGACTTCGCCGACGCGCTCCGGCTCGGCGCGCAGGTCGAGCACGTTGACCATGTAGAAGTCGTCGCCGGTGTCCTCTTCCATGAAGCGCCGCAGCTTCGCGATTCGCTCGGGGGCGAGTTCTGCGCTTTCGAAGCGATGGAGGTAGTGGGCGATTTCATCGGCGTCGAGCGGCCCGGCGAGGTTCGTGTACCACGCGAAGAAGGCGGCGTAGACGATCGCTGGAATGCTCCAGGCCAGGCTGCGTCTGCTCACGGATCCTCCACACGGTGGCTGCCGGCTCGAGGCGGCTACTACGCAGCAAGCTGACTATAGCCCGGGTGCCGAAGGGCGAGGCGTCGGTTCTCGGAGCTCGGCTGCGGTTTCTTCTGGAGTCAGTGATTCACGAGTGCGTGCTGGGCTGCGTCATGGCCGTCGACCATTGTGTGCTCAGCTCGGAATGAGACCAGTGCAGCACGCGCGCGGTCGACTGCGAGACCTCGTCGAGCCAGAGCTGCTGCAGGACGCGTACCCGCGTTCCGATCAATTCGTTGAGATTGTGCAGGAACTCCTCGCCGAGACGCCGATTGCTGACCATCAACGATTCGAGTTGTTCCCTCGGAAGGACGACTGCGGCACCGTCTTCGGTGCAGTAGCCCGAGTAGATCGAAGTGCGAGGCTCTACGAGCGACGACCAGCCGAAGGCATCTCTCGCGCCCTTCTCCTCGACGGCCATCTCGACATGGCGATCGAAGAGCCTGAGGTTGACGGTGAGCGCAAATTGGCCGCGTGTCGCGATGTAGAAATTCTCCGCCGCTTCTCCCCGCTCGAAGAGCCGATCCTTGCGCTCGAATTCCTGCTCATTGGCGATGCTACCGAGTTCGGCCAGATCCTCCTGCGTGAGTCCGCGCAATACGTCTGCATTCCCGATCGATGAAAGATCCAGCATGGTGTCTCCTCCAGTCATGACGCTTCCGGAATGATCTCATCCGGAGAAGGCGATGTACAGCGAGAAGTGAACCTCGGTCGGGAACTGTCTGGGGCGATTGGCCTCAGATGCGCCGGATGCACCGGCGACGTCGCGATCGCCGACGTGACGATGAATGTGGCCGCGGCCGAAGGTGTCGTCTGTGTGGCGGTTGCCCTTCAGCGCAAAGCGCTCAGCGCCTGTTGCGTTGCGCCCACATAGCCGCCGCCGAATTTGATCGCGTGGACCGTCAGTGGCGCGAGCTGGTGCAACGGCACGCGAGCTTCCCAGCCGTCGGCGAGTGGTGTCGCCTCGGCGTAAGCGGCGAAGCACGCCTCCCCGAAGCCGCCGAATAGTCGCATCATCGCGAGATCGAATTCGCGGTGGCCGCCGTGAGCGGCGGGATCGATGAGCCAGCTGACTCCGCCGGTATCGACGAGGCGGTTACCGGCCCAGAGGTCACCGTGTAGTCGCGCCGGGGGCTCGGCCGGACCTCCGAGTTCGGCGAGTCTGGTCGCGACGGCTTCGAGGTCGCGGATCGCG